>CAYTXI010000113.1:242-7921 GCA_964441935.1 uncultured Bauldia sp. | reverse complement strand
TGGTGGTCGGCAGGTCGTAGCGGCCGGCGAAGGTGGCGCCGACCGAGGGGCCGCGCAACAAGGCATCCTCGATCGCGACCGCCCATTCGCTCTTGCGGAAGCGCGCCACCATGCGATCGAAGTGAACGTGGCGCGGATTGACTCCGGTCGGTGTGAACCCGGGCTGGGCGCGGGCAGTGCCCGCCACCTGGGCAATCGTCGGCTCGTTGACCACGTCGAAGTTGACCAGATCCAGAGTCCCGAGCATCGGTCCGCTCGGCCCGGCCTGACCACTGATGCCGGCGGTGCCACCTTCCATGCGCGTGTAGAGATCGGTGAAGCGCATCAGGCGGCCGGCGTCGGCGGCCGAGCCGCTCAGCGTTGTGCCGTCCGTGGTGACGGCATAGGTCAGCGAAATCGGCGTCCCCGCCAGAGACCCCGAGAACGACAGTCTCTGGGTCTCGCCGCCAATCGAGACGAGCTTGAGGGTGGCGTCGGTGATTGTTTCTTGGTTGAAGCCAACCACCTGATCGACCTTTGCGTCGAGCGCGAGATCAGGAAAGCCGCCCGATTGTTCGACGCGGTCGCGCACGTGGGCGAGCAGCCCGCGCAGGTCGAATGAGGTACCGCGCGCGTTGATGCCGTAACCGCTGGCACCGCGGGTCAGCTTGATGGCGAGCGCGTCGCCCTTGTGCAACGACAGACGAGTGATGTCGGCCGATTGCAGGTTGTACGATTTGTCGAGGACGGCGGACCCGGCGAAGCCGAAACCGTCACCTGAAAACGAGATATTCTCGACCGCGTAGCCGGCGTCCGACCGCTTCACGTCGAACGCCAAGGAGGCGTCGACGCCGATCCCCTTCGCCCAGCCCAGTCCGGGAAGCGTGAGGCGCGCACGGCGCATGTCGACGTCGTAGTGCTGGCCGCCAGGGATGTCGGTGACCAGCGCGTTCATGGTCCCGGACAGAACCTGGTCAAGGCCAACGCCGAGGCGCTGGCGCGCCTTGTCGTCCAGCATCACGCGAACCTGGTTGGCGTTCGCCGGCTGCGAACCGGAGACGCCGAGAGGGAACGACATAGAGACGTCGGCGCCGACGCCGTCGACCTCGGCGCGCCCGTACACGCTGATGCTTTCCGGCGTCGCCGTCAGCGCGACGTCAGCCTCGCTCACCAGTCGGCCGTGGATCGGTGCCTTGCTGGACACGCCGTCGGTGTTGACCACGACCTTCCAGTCGACGTCGGCATCGGTCAGTCCTTCGCGCAGCGGCAGACGAACCGATATCGAGGCGCGGGCGGCGCCGGAAAGGTCGGACGGAGCGATCCCGTTGCGGGCGACCGCCCGCAGCGGCTCCGAATCGGCGATCTCTCCCAGAGCCTCGGCGCTCCCGGCGAGCTCCAACTCGACGATGCCGTCGGAGGGACGTTTGGCGACGTTGGGCACGGCGAAGGCGCCGGCCTCGACCTTGACCGTGCCCGACGGCACCTCGACCTCGCCGCGCTCGAGGTCGACGCCGAACGTCGAGCCGGAGAGTACGATGACGCCCGCCGCCTTGGTGATCGCGGGCAGCTTGCCGAACGTGGTGAAGGTGGCGTCCTCGACCCGAAGATCGAGATGCATGGCGTCCTCCGGCAGGCGCTGCGGCTTGCCTGTCCACAGCATGCCAGGGGGGACCGCGGCCTCGAACTCGCCGCTGACCAGTCGCCCTTCGCTCAGGTGTTCCATGACCCATCGCCTGGCAACCGGGGCGATGAACGGCGCCCACATCTGCTTGAAGCTCGCCGCGCTCATGGGCGAAAACGACGCGGCCAACGCCAGCGACGGCGTCTTACCCTCGAAGCCGATGGTGCCGGCGGCCGCAATCGACGCGCCGCCGGCGACGATCGCAAAGTTCTCGATAGCCAACAAGCGCTCGCGGAGATCCAGCGTGCCGCGCACGGCAATGTGCTGGGCAACCAAAGGCGGTTCGCCCGAGTCCGATGGCGCCAAGATGGCGCCGGGGGACTCCAGTTCATACGTGTAGCGCCGGTCCTCGGGTTCGCCCTCCGGCTTGATGCGACCCGTCACGACGCCGCGCGTGTTGCCGAAGAAGAACGTCGACGGCTCCACAACCAGAGCCTCGTTGGCCACGTCCCAACTCAGCTTGACCGTCGCCTCGTCGAGCAGCACCGACTCTTGCCCGTGGCCGACGGTGATGACGCCAGCGCCGAAATCGAGGCGGGCGGTGGCGGACTCGACCGCCCCAGCGCCGTCGAAATGCACATCGGCCCGGCCGTACAGGGGGATGTCCGCGATGACGGGGCCGGTGTCGCTGGCGAGCGTCGGCAGGACGTCGGCGAGGGTAAGCTGCGAAAACGCGATCGACATGGCGTGGCCGCCGGTCGAGGCATCGATCTCGCGGTCGATAGTGGCCGTCCAGCGGCCGCCGTATCCAGAGGTCGCGAAGTTGACGGCCAGCGCCAGCGTGGCGCGGTCGACGGCGATGTTGAGGTCGGTGCTGGAG
Source organism: uncultured Bauldia sp. (assembly GCA_964441935.1). Lineage (GTDB taxonomy): Bacteria > Pseudomonadota > Alphaproteobacteria > Rhizobiales > Kaistiaceae > JBBDMC01. Next base: position 5,441 of record CAYTXI010000113.1, on the reverse strand, counting down.
AAACGGCGCTGCTGCCGCAGGCCCGCGTCCCACACGTAAATCGTCCCGTCAACCAGCGCGAAGCGTCCGAAGCCGGCGTCGACCGCGGCGTCGATCGGCGGCTCGATGCCGCGGTCGACGATGGTGAGTGCGGCGACGAGATCGGGAAAGCCGCCGGTGGTTGTGGCAACCTCCGCGGGCGGCGGCGACGGCCCCTCATGGGCGGCGTAAACGGTTTGCGAATTGCCAAGGTGGACCGAGCCGTCGACGGCGCGCACGAACGAAACCTCGGCACCGGTCAGCTCGACTTGGCTGATTTCGACGCGAAAGCCGAGCAGCGCACGCGCGTCGATCGCAAGCCGGGTCGAGGGGACGTGCGCGACCACCGCGTCGAGGCTGTCGCGCACGTCAATATCGTCAACGCGCACGACGAGGCCGAGAACCGGATCGATGTCGATCACGGCGCGGCGAATGGCGACGCTGTAGCCGTCGCCGATCTCGTTCCTAATGGTGTCGGCGATGCGGTCGCGTACGAAGCCGATCTCGGTCGGGCCGGTGACGACGACCGTAATCGCGCCGAGCACCGCAACCGCCAGGACAACCACCGCGACTGCCGCCGCGCGGACGGCAAGTCGCAGCATGGCCGCACGGGATTGGCGCAATCTCAGAGGTCGGCTGACTGACGCGGACGGGAAATGCCTGAGGTGCATGCTTGCCTGTCAGCCTTTCGCCAGCGAAACAACGCGCATGGGCATTCCCCCGACTTGCCCCGTGCTCACCTTTCACATCAGGATCGCCGGCCAACGCGGCATGCTGCAAGCGGCTCTGGCCAGCAGGCGACGACCAGGGTTAACATGGCTGCCGCTCTGCCGCCACGGCAATATAGGCGGTCGAGCGATCTGGCCTTGAAGCCAGCCAAGTGCGACCAAAGGAAGGCGCGAATGATCGCCCCGGCGAACCGCCCGAAGGCGCCGGACTTCGATCTGGCAACCGACGGCGGCGGCCGCGTTCGGCTCGCCGACTTCAAGGGACGCAAGGTCGTCGTCTACTTCTACCCCGCCGACGACACCAAAGGCTGCACCCTCGAGGCGCTCGATTTCACAAGAACCCAGCCCGCATTCGAAGGCGCGGATACCGCGATCGTCGGCATCTCGCCGGACACGGCCCTGTCGCATGACCGATTCAAGACCAAGCACGGGCTTGGCATAACGCTGGCCGCCGATCCCGAGCACAAGGCGCTCAAGGCGTACGGGGCGTGGGGCGAAAAGATGTCGTTCGGCCGCAAGATGACCGGCGTCAAGCGGTCGACGTTTCTCATCGACCGCGACGGCCGGATCGCGCGCGAATGGCGCAACGTCCGGGTCGCCGGGCACGTCGAGGCGGTGTTGGCGGCGGCCGAGGCGTTATAGCGGGCCGGCGACACGCCGGCAAAATCGGCCGCCACTCAGGTTTTGTTAACCTTAACCGGCTGTAATCGACGGAACGATTCCCCTGCAGTTCCGCCACCCGACACCCGGTGAATTGCGCGTATGTCGACTGTCGATCAGCATCCCTCCCACTCGTTCGCCCGGCGCGTTCCGCCCCATCGCATCATCATCGCCCGCGGCGAGGATGTGCGAACCTTCACCGTGAGGCCATGGCTGGTCGTGACCGTGGCCGCCGTCGGCGCGACCTTCGCCGCCCTCTACCTGGCGGCGACCGGCTACCTGGTATTTCGTGACGATCTCCTGGCGGCCTCGCTCGCCCGCCAGACACGCATGCAGCACGCCTACGAGGACCGCATCGCCGCGCTCAGGGCGGACATCGACCGATTGACCAGCCGCCAGCTCCTCAATCAAGAGGCAGTCGAGGCGCGGTTGGAGAAGCTCCTTGGCCGGCAGATGGCGCTGGACACCCGCCAGGACATCATTGCCGGCCTGAGCCAGGCCGCGCGCCGGGCCGGTCTCGCCGAGATCGAGACCGGCGAGACAGCGGTCGCCCCCGACGAGACTGCCCAAAAGGCCAGGCAGAAGGGGCAGGAGACCAGCAGCATCGCGCCCTCCGCGGCAGCGCCGCTTGCGGGAATGGAGGAGGTTGCCGCCTCCCTCGACAACCTGGCGCACGACCAAGTCGCCTACGTCGACGCGATCGCCGACAAGGTGTCGGAACGGACCGACAAGATCGCGGCCGTCCTCACTCGCCTCGGCCACGCGGTGCCGCCGGGTCCCGGCGAGACGACCGGTCTCGGCGGTCCGTTCGTCGGCCTCGACGAGGACGCCGACCCGGAGACCTTCCGGGACGGCGTCGGCCTCATCACCGACGAGATCGAGCGCTACACGGCCATCCGCCGGCTCGCGAGCCAGCTCCCCCTCTCCCGGCCGTTGGCCAATGCGGTCGTCACCAGCCCCTTCGGCGCGCGCATTGATCCGTTCCTGGGCAAGCCGGCCATGCACACCGGTGTCGACTTCCGCGCCACCACCGGCGACCCGATCTTGGCAACGGCGGGCGGCACGGTCATCACCGCGGGGTATTCCGGCGGCTACGGTAGGACGGTCGAGATCGACCACGGCCACGGCATCACGACGCGATTCGCACACATGAGCCGCATCGACGTCAAAGTCGGACAGGTAGTCAGCAAAGGTGCCGTGGTCGGGGCCGCGGGCAGCTCCGGCCGATCAACCGGGCCGCATGCTCACTATGAGGTGCGAGTCGACGGCGCCCCAATCAACCCGATGGTCTACATCAAGGCCGGCGGCGAGATCGCACCGCTGCTTTAGCCGGCGCCCCTCCCCTCCCGTCTCGCGCGTCCTGGCCCTCCGGACGCTTACGCGGCGACCGCCGTGTTCTGGCGCAGCGACCTCATGACGCCGCTCCACGCCACCACCTGATCAAGCAGTACGTTCAATTGGGCGCGGTGCAGCTCGGCCGGCTTGAAGACGGTGAAGTTCTGAAAGTCGGTGAACAGCGACAGCGAAACGTGGGCACGCACGTCGGCAACTTGCAGCTCGCCCATCACGCCGCGCAGGTGCTCGACGGCACGCACGCCGCCAGTGGAGCCGTAGCTGACGAAGGCGGCGGCCTTGTTGTTCCATTCCCTGTACACAAAGTCGATCGCGTTCTTCAGCGCCCCGGAGATGCTGTGGTTGTACTCCGGCGTGACGAAGATGAAGCCGTCGAGCGAGTTGACCTTGGCCGCCCATCTCCTCGTGTGAGGCTGGGTGTAGTCGCCCATCGAGGGCGGCTTGGGCTCGTCGAGGACGGGCAGGTCGAAATCGCCGATGTCGACGAGCTCGAAGATGGCGTCGTTGCGCTTTCTGGCGTGATCGAGAACCCAACGGGCGACGTCGATCGCCTTGCGGCCGGGGCGCGTGCTGCCGACGATGATTCCGATCTTGAGCATTGGGAGGACGCTCCTTACGTTATGCGGTGTAATTCAGTGTGTAAGGCCCGTTCGGTGCCTTACTCTCGATAGGTAACCAGTGGCCGACCTTACGCAAGGAGGCACTTTTTTGAAACCGAGTAACTTCCACGAAAGCGGGTCCTGCCGACGGATCAGCGAGATCCTGTCCCGGGTCGGCGACAAGTGGACGGTATTGGTCATCGTCCAGTTGAAGGGCGGGCCACTGCGCTTCAGCGAAATCAAGCGGCGGCTGGGCAGCATCTCGCAGAAGATGCTGACGACGACGCTGCGGGCACTGGAGCGCGACGGCTTCATCAAGCGAACCGTCTTCCCGACCGTGCCGCCGCGCGTGGACTACGCGCTGACGCCGCTCGGCTCGGATCTCCTAAAACCGGTGTCGGAAATGGCGAACTGGGCGGTTGAGAACACCGAGCGGATCGAACGGGCGCGCAAGCGATTCGACGCGGACGCGACGGCCTGATCCTCCGACCATCGGCGCGTCAGGTGTCCGGACCACCGGGTGGTTGCGCATCCTGTCGGCTCACGCCGCGGGTTGGCCCACCGCGGCGCAGCAGCAACGCGCCGCCCGCCACGATCAGCAGAAGCGGCAGAATGATGCCGCCCTCCAACAGGCGGTCGTGAAAGATCAGCGTCTCGAAGATGGCGCCCAGGACCACGAAGCTGACGGCGCTCCACAGAACCAGTTGCCGCCTGATCTTTCTGGCCGACTCGTCGTCCCCGGCATCGGCGACGAGATAGAGTGCGGCCCCGGCGAACAGCGGCAGCAGGGTCCAGGCATAGGCCCACGACTGGTAGTAGTCGGTCAGGTTCTGGACGAAAAGGATGACACCGACGCCGGTGACGACGCCGCCGGCCGCGGCGACGGTGCGCTCACGCCACCCGGTGCTCGCGGCCAGCGCCAATAGAACCACGCCCGGCGCGATGACAAAGAAAGGCCACACGAACCCGCCGACGCCACCAATCAGTCTGAGAGCCAGCAGGATCACGCCGGCGCCGATCAGGATCGCCGCCAGCGCAACGCGGGTGGTTTCAGTTCGTCCCATGGTGCCCTCCCCCTTGGCGGGCCGCGTCGGCGGCCGTCAGGCCGGTCCGCCGGCTCGCCCGCAATCGGAACTCGGATCGCACGGCGACGCGCCGCGGCGCTTTGACCGGCGTCAACCGGATCGTGAAGACGTCTCGGCCCCCTCCCCGCCCACTCGCTTGGCGAGGGCGGCTTCCATGAACGGCAACAGCGCCCCGTCGAGGACGTCCTCGGGGCTGGTACTCTCCACCCCGGTCCTCAGGTCCTTGACCAACTGATACGGCTGCAGGACGTAGGAGCGGATCTGGTGGCCCCAGCCGATGTCGGTCTTGGCCGCGGCATCGGCGCTGGCGGCGGCCTCGCGCTTTTCCAACTCGGCCTCGTACAGGCGGGCGCGCAGCATCTTCCACGCGGTCGAGCGGTTCTTGTGCTGGGAGCGCTCGCTCTGGCACTGGACGACGATGTTGGTCGGGATGTGGGTCAGGCGTACTGCCGAGTCGGTCGTGTTGATGTGCTGGCCGCCGGCGCCGGAGGCGCGGTAGGTGTCGGTCCTGACCTCTGCTTCGTTGATCTCGATGTCGATCGAATCGTCGACCACCGGGTAGACCCAGACGCTGGCGAATGAGGTGTGGCGGCGTGCCTGGCTATCGAAGGGGGAGATGCGCACCAGGCGGTGGACGCCGGATTCGGTCTTGAGCCAGCCGTAGGCGCTCGGCCCCCTGATCTTGAGCGTCGCCGACTTGATGCCGGCCTCCTCGCCGTCATGCACCTCCAGCGTCTCGGCCTTGTAGCCGTTCTG
>CAYTXI010000113.1:0-232 GCA_964441935.1 uncultured Bauldia sp. | reverse complement strand
GGCCTCGCCCGACAGCATGGCCTCGATCTGACGGCGCTCGCTCTCGGCCTTGAGCGCCTTGAGCGCCGCCTCGGCCTCGGTGACCACGGCGCTGTCGCCCTCCGCCTCGGCGAGCGCGATCAGATCGCGCTGGTCGGCGAGCTCTGTCTCCAGCCGTTCGATGGCGGTGATCTGCTCGCCCAGCCGCTGGCGCTCGCGCATCACCGACTGGGCGCGCTGGGTGTCGCTCCAC
>CAYTXI010000112.1:2847-7985 GCA_964441935.1 uncultured Bauldia sp. | reverse complement strand
GGGGTCGATTGCGGCTTCGGCACCTTCGTCGGCTGGGAGTGGGTCGCGGAGGACGTGGTATGGGCCAAACTCAAGTCGCTCAGCGAAGGCGCCGCCATCGCGTCGAAGCGATTGTGGGGGTAGTCGGCCCGTAGCTAGATTCCCGATCGCGCGTCCCAGCGGCCGATCAGACGATGCCGCTTGCCCGGGCCTGCTCGTCCGCCATGACCGACCAGTCGCATTCGCCGTTGCCATGCGCGATGGCACTCACGAGCCGGTCGCGGCAGACATTGGCGCTGGGCAGCGGCACGCCGGCCATCTCGCCGGCCGCGAGCGCCAGATTGACATCCTTCAGACCAGTTGTCGCGGTGAAGCCGGCTTCGCCAAAATAGCCTTTTTCGGCGATCAGTTTTCCGTAAATCTTGTAAGCCGGTGCGGCGAACAGCCCATCGGTTAGAATGTCGAGGAAGGCCGCTCCGCTGACGCCGCACTTCTCGGCCAGCGCAAAGCCTTCCCCCATGGCTTCGACGGCGCAGGCAAGAACGGCATTGTTCGCGATTTTTGCCGCCGCCGCGCCGACCGGCGTCGTGCCGCAATCGAAGGTCCGGCGCCCCATGACCGCGAACAAAGGCTGGCATTTGTCAACGGCGGCCGCCGGTCCGCCGGTCAGGATGCCGAGTTGGCCGGCCGCGGCCACCGGCGGTCGGCCCATGACCGGCGCACTAACCAGAACCTGGTCCGCCTTGGCGTGCACTTCGGTCAGCTTGCCGATCATGGCGACGCTGTGGGTGCCCATCGCCAGGTGTATCCCGCCCTTCGGCATCGACTGAAGGAGGCCGCCGTCATCCATCGCGACGCTCGACAAGGCCGCATCGTTTTCGAGCATGGTGACGACCACGTCGCCGAAACCGGCCGCTTCCGCGACCGTTTCGGCGAGCTTGGCCCCGCCGGAGACAATGTCGGCGCACTTGGACGCGGTGCGGTTGAAGACGGCGATCTGGTGACCGCCACCGAGGATGCGGTCCGCCATGGCGCTTCCCATACGACCGAGACCGATAAACCCGACCTTCATGATTACCTCCTGGAATTGACCCCCGGCGGATGCCGCTGCTTGGCAGAGGGCTACCTGCTCAGCCGTGCACGGCGACGACGACACAGGCAAGCGCCCAGAACACGCAATACTCCGCGCCGCCGATGTGCCACAGCCACTTGTGGTTATGGCGGTAGGTCGCCCCTGCGGCGATGAGCAAATGGATTGCGGCTATGGCGGCGACGACGCGGGTGTAGATGGCGAAGAAGAGGCCAATGGTGAGAAAGATCTCGATGACACAAGCCGTATAGAGCCAAAACCGAGGCGGCTTGAAACCGAATGCATCGAAAAGGTCTAGCGCCTTGGGCTCGGTGAACTTGCCGACGATGTGCGGAATGAAGAACAGCGCGCACATGATCCGCAGAATGTTGAATTCGTTCAGCAGATTGAAGTCAGCCCACGTCACGTTCCCCTCCGTGTGTCGGCGATCAGATCGAGCCGGCACGCTCGCGTGCCATCGCCGTGCGGGTCGCGACCCGGTCGAGAAGGGCGATCATTTCCTCGATGGAGGCGCGATCGATGTTTTGGGTGATGAACACGAGACGCGTCCTGCGGTCGGCGTCCGGCCAGCGATCGAGCCAGGAAATGTTGTGCAGCAGATGTTGCGCTCCCTGGATGATCGCCGGCCTGTCCGGCTCGTCCGCGACATTGACCAGGCCTTTGACCCTCAGGAGGTTGGGTCCGAGATTCTGCTCCAGCGCGTTGAGCAGAAGTTGCAGTGCGTAGCGGGAGGTCGGTTCCTCGCGAATGAAGGCGAAGGACGCGATGTCGTTGTCGTGGTGATGGTGCTCGTGATCATGGTCGTGGTCATCATGATCGTGATCATGACGCTCATAGGCCGCCAAATTCAGCCACTGCTTGGCCGCCGCGTCGCTTTGCGTCGGGTCGAGGCCGGGCGCGCCTAGTAGTGCTACCGCATCAACCGTCGGATCGTCGATCGCTTTGATGGAGGCCGCCGGATTGATGTGGCGCAGGCGCTCGCTCAACGCTGTTGCCGCCGCCGAGCGTTCGTCAGCAGGAACGAGATCGAGCTTGGTGATGAGGACATGATCGGCGAGCGCCACCTGCCGGAGCGACTCTTCGTGACGGTCGAGTGTCCCGGGACCGTTGACGGCGTCCACCGTCACGATCACGGTCGCGACGCGGAAAAGGCCGGCAAGCGTCGGCTCCGACAGAAAGGCCTGCGCCACGGGCGCCGGATCGGCAAGGCCGGAGGTCTCGATGACGACGTGATCGAATGGCGGGATCTCTCCGGCCTCGCGGCGATGATAAAGCGTGTTCAGTGTCCCCACGAGGTCGCCGAAAACCGTGCAGCAGAGGCAGCCGTTCTCAAGCACCATGATGGTGTCGTCGCTCGCGGTCACCAGAGAATGATCGAGGCTCACCTCGCCGAACTCATTAATGACGACCGCAGTGTGGGCTAACGCCGGGTCGCGCAGGGCTCGATTGAGCAGCGTCGTCTTCCCGCTGCCGAGGAAGCCGGCAAGAAGCGTGACCGGAGTTTGCGACAATGGCCGTATCCCTTGTGCCGGGAGTAGGCGCGCTGCCTCTCGGCTTCAGATAGGCATCCTCAGAACACTTCGCAGCCCGGCAGTCCGCAGGAGATGAGCCGGTCCGATGGGAAGTTGGTGATAATCTCGCACCCGTCCTTGGTGACGACGACCTCTTCCTCGATGCGTGCGGCTCCCGAACCGTCCTCGGCGCCTTTCCATGTCTCGAGCGCGAAGACCATCCCTTCGCGCAGCGGCGTATTCTGGCCCGTAAAGCGCTTGGAAAAGATCGGTCGCTCCCACAGCGACAGGCCGACGCCGTGGCCGTATTGCAGGAGGAAGGCCTCCGCCTCGTCGCGGTAGCCGAAATCCCGGGCGTCCGGCCACACCGAGGCGATCTCGTCGGGCGTCACCCCAGGCCGGACCATGTCGATGGAGGCGCTGATCCACTTCGAGGCCGTTTCGTAGGCGTCAATCTGGGTGTTGGTCGGCTCGCCACAAACGAACGTCCGGTAGTAGCATGTCCGATAGCCGTTGAAGGAATGCATGATGTCGAGGAACACCATATCGCCCGGCTGGATAATGCGGTCGGAGAAGGTATGCGAGTGCGGGCGGCCGCGCGGGCCGGAAACCGAGTTGACGCACTCCACGCGCTCCGAACCCATGCGGAAAAGCCGGTCGTTGGCGATGGCGACAAGCTCGTTCTCGCGCGTGCCCGGACGGATGGCGCGGGCGATGTCGACATAGGTCGCGTCGACCATGGCGGCGGCGAGCTTGAGAAGCTCGATCTCGTCGGGGGTCTTTATCTCGCGCGCGTCGAGGATCGCCTGTTGTCCGTCAACCACCTCGATGCCTTCCGCCTCCAGGGCGCGCAACATCGGCAATTCCATGAGGTCGATTCCGATCGGCTCCTTCTCGATGCCGTAGTGGACGAGCGCCTTCTTGATCTGCTTGGCGAAGTCCGCCGCGACACCGAGGAAGGGCGGCAGTGCGCCCTGCATGGTGGAGATCGGCGCGGCGACATTGCCTTTGAGCCGCGGCGACGAGATGCGCTTGGCCGGCGGGGCCGGATCCCAGAGGTAGGGCGGACCCTCGACCGGGCAAAGGGCATAGCGCATGAACTTGTCGCGTGCCCATTCGCCGATGTGGGTGCCGGTGACGTAGCGGATGTTGTCGAAGTTGAAGCAGAGCACCCCGCCGAGCCCGGCATGGCGGACCGCCTCCTGGGCGCGCTTCAGACGGTCGTTGAACAGGCGCTGATAGTCGACGCCCTCCTCCCAGTCTTTGGCCTGGGTGCCCCATGATGCGGTGGCTTGCGGACGATTGTATTTCACGCTGCTTCCCTCCGAAGACTGCGCGGGCCGCGTCATGAACGGGAGCGTGCAGCCACACTTAATCCTGGCCCTTCGGGGGCATTATGAACCCGCCGCGCCCGCAAACAAGGCGGAGATTCCGCTTTTTTCGGAATGACCCGACTGGTTCCTGTGTGTAAACAATCATGTAAGCATTCCCGCGTCGGCCGCTTGATCGGGCTTGCTGCGCGACCTCGTGCCGCGCGCGATGCTGGCCTCTCAGAGGAGATTTTCGAGAGATGGACCGTCCGCCGCTTGCCGGATTGCTGCCACCGGAAATGACGGAACTGCGCTGGCGGCCCCTGATGACCTTCTTTCTCGACATCAAGAAGCCCTACAACGTCGGAAAGACGCCGGTTGCCGACCGGCGTATCGCCGAACTGCCGGGCGGCTATTTCGAGGGCGAGCGGCTGAAGGGAAAGATCCTGGAAAGCGGCAGCGACTGGCAGACGGTGCGCGAAGATTCGGCCTGGATGATCAACGTGCGCACGCTTCTGGAAACCGATGACGGCGTGCTCATCGGCATGACCTACACGGGTCTGCGTCACGGTCCGAAGGAGGTCATCGACGCCCTCGGTCGCGGCGAATCCGTTAATCCCAATGCGTACTACATGCGTGTCGCGCCGGTGTTCGAGACCGCTTCGGAGAAGTACGGCTGGCTCAACCGCATCGTCGCGGTCGCCCACGGCCACCGCCTCCCCAACGGCGCCATCTACAACGTCTTCGAGATCGTCTGAGCGGCCGCGCCTCAGGCGACCATCCTGAGCGGCTGTTCGACGAACTCTCTGAAACTGTCGAGGAGCTCCGCCCCAACGACGCCGTCGACCACTCGGTGGTCGCAAGAGAGCGTCGCTGTAATGCGACCGACGAAAGCGACGCCCCCGTCCTCCGCCTCCACCGCCTCGCGGCGAATGCCGCCGATCGCGAGGATCGTCGACTGCGGTGGATTGATGATCGCCGAGAACTCACGAACGCGATGCATGCCGAGGTTGGAGATCGTTGTCGTGCCGCCCTGGTACTCGTCGGGCTGGAGCGACCGACTCCTCGCCCGCGCGGCGAGGTCTTTCATCTCGTTGGAGATTGCGGAAAGCGTCTTTCGTTCGGCCGCGGCGATCACCGGTGTCAGAAGTCCACCGGGTACAGCCACCGCGACACCGACGTCAGAGTGCTCAAACGTGAGGACATCGCTGCCGGACCAGATCGCGTTGGCGCGCGGTACCTCCTGCA
>CAYTXI010000112.1:0-2747 GCA_964441935.1 uncultured Bauldia sp. | reverse complement strand
GCGATGAACCTCGCCGATCAGCTCCTCGAACGTTTCGGCCCTGGCGAGCGACGGTGGCGCCGCCGGCCGGGCCGCGATCGCCGCTTCGACGTCCTTTCCAGTTATGAGCCCGCGCGCGCCCGACCCCACGATTCCGGCAAGGTCGATCGCGGCGTTGACGGCGAGACGCCTGGCGAGCGGGGTGACCCTGACACCGTTCGCCAGACGTGCCGGCCCAAAGGACTGGCGAGGCGTCTGCACCTCGTGGAAGGGATCGAGCTCCTTGTGTCTGGCTAGCGATGGCGGGCTCACAGGCGCGGCCGCCCGGCCTGCCGGCTGCGCCGCGGTGCCCGCGGCCGCTGGCGGCGGCGTCGCCGGTTCCGCCGACGCACCGGAATCGCCGACAACTGCGATGACGGCGCCGACCGGGGCAACCGCGCCGACGTCGACGTTGATCGCGTTGAGGACGCCCGCCGCGAGTGCCGGCACCTCGACCGTGACCTTGTCGGTTTCGATCTCGCAGAGGTTCTCGCCGGCCGCGACAGCGTCGCCGACCGACTTGAACCACTTGATGATCTTGCCTTCCGACACGGTCTCGCCGAGCTGCGGCATGAGAACGTCCATGACTTTCCTGTCCTTCACGGAGCCGTCACCATCGGTCTTCAGCTACCAATTCACGGAGACGTACTGGGTCTCCAGGAAATCCATGATGCCTTCGTGGGCGCCCTCGCGGCCGATGCCGCTCTGCTTCATGCCGCCGAAGGGGGCGGCCGGGTCGGAAACGAGGCCGCGGTTGAGCCCGACCATGCCGAAATCGAGCTTCTCCGAAACCTGCATGCCGCGCGTGAGATCGCGTGTGTAGACGTAGGCGACCAGGCCATACTGGGTCGCGTTCGCCCGCCGGATGATTTCGTCGGTATCGCTGAATTTCTGGATGGCCGCCACCGGCCCGAAGATCTCCTCCTTGAGCATGGCAGCGTCGTCTGGCACGTGGGTCAGCACCGTTGCCGGGTAGAAAAAGCCCTTGCCCGCTGGCGCCTTGCCACCCACCAGCACTCGCGCGCCCTTGCCGACCGCATCGTCGACCAGCTCGACGACCTTGTTGCGGCCATCAGCGTTGACCAGCGGGCCGACGGCAACCCCGTCCTCCAAGCCGTGGCCGAGCTTAAGCGCCTTCATGCGCTCGGCGAATTTGGCTGCAAATTCATCATGCACGGTTTCGTGCACGTAGAAGCGATTTGCCGCCGTGCAGGCCTCGCCGATGTTGCGCATCTTCGCGACCATGGCGCCTTCGACCGCGGCGTCGATGTCGGCGTCGTCGAAGATGATAAACGGAGCGTTTCCGCCCAGTTCCATCACCGGGCGCACGACGTTGTCGGCGGCGCCATGCAGGAGCTTGCGTCCGACCTCGGTCGATCCGGTGAAAGAGATGACACGGACCCGCTGGTCCTGAAGCATGGCACCGACCACGGCGCCGGAGCGCCGCGACGGCAGCACGTTGACGACGCCGGCGGGCACGCCGGCCTCCTCGAACAGCGGCACCATGGCGAGCGCGGTCAGCGGCGTCTCCGACGCCGGTTTCAGCACCATCGGACAGCCGGCGGCCAACGCCGCGCCGATCTTGCGCGTCGCCATCGCCGCCGGGAAGTTCCATGGCGTCACCAGAACCGCGATGCCGGCCGGCTTGTGCTGGACCACGATGCGTGCGCCCGACGACGGCGCACGCGATATGTCGCCGATGTTGCGAACGGCCTCCTCGGCGTACCAGCGGAAGAACTCGGCCGCGTAGGCGACCTCGCCGCGCGAATCGGTGAGCGACTTGCCGTTCTCGACCGTGATCAGCTTGGCGAATCGCTCGCTCTGGCTGGCAAGCAACTCATATGCCTTGCGCAGGATCTCGCCACGTTCACGCGGCTTGCGGCCGGCCCATTCGGCGAAGGCGCCGTCGGCCGCGTCGAGCGCCGCCTTTGCATCTTCGACCGAGCCGCTCGCCACCGAGGCCACCACCGACTCGGTTGCCGGATCGGCGACGTCCATGCGCGCGCCGTCGGAGGCCGGGCGCCATTGGCCGCCTATGTAGAGATCGGTCGGCACGTCGACGAGGAGGTTATCGTAAAGGGATTTGTTCACTTCTTTCAGCTCGCCGGGAGCGGTCTCGTCAGCTTTCCAGAGTCTGTCTTACGCGTTCGGCGATGCGGTCGACACTGGGCAAGATCATGTCTTCGAGCGCGTCCGCGGCAGGCAGCGGCACGTGCGGCGTCGTGATTCTCACGAGCGGGCCGTCGAGGTCGTAGAACGCCTCGTCTGCCACGATCGACATTATCTCCGCGCCCCATCCGCAGAGGCGCGGATTCTCCTCGACGGTGAAGAGGTGACCGGTTCGGGCAACCGAGCCCAGGATGGTCTGCGTGTCGAGCGGAACGAGCGATCTGACGTCTATGACCTCGCAGTCGATGCCGTGTTCCGCCTGAAGCCGATCAGCCGCGGCGAGGGCGCGGGAAACCATGAGAGCAAGTGCAAGGATAGTCGCGTCATTGCCCGGGCGAACGATGCGGGCCGAACCGAGCGTGTCGACGATCTCGCCGTCGGGCACGTCGCCCTTCGTGGGATACAGCGACTTGTGCTCGAAGAAGATCACCGGATCGGGATCGCGGACGGCCGCGGCAAGCAGCCCAATCACGTCGAGCGGCGTCGATGGCGCCACGACCTTGAGGCCCGGTATGGCCATCGCCCAGTTCTCGACGCTCTGCGAATGCTGGGCGCCGAAG
>CAYTXI010000111.1:0-8229 GCA_964441935.1 uncultured Bauldia sp. | reverse complement strand
TAGAAGCCGACCATGCAGTTGACGTCGGGGTTGGCGACGAGCACGTCGTCGACGTTGGCCCGCGCGCGGGTCTGGTCGATGTCGTCGCCGCGGACGTCGATCAGCTCGAGGCCCGTGCCCTTGACCGCTTCGTTGTAGCCGTTGATGCGCTCCTTGGCATTGTCAGCGCCGGGCAGGCCGACGAAGCCCATGCATTTGCCTTCCTTGCCGGCCATCGCCTTCTTCATCAGTTCGCCAGCCGCGGTGCCAAGCTCGGTGTTGGACGAACCGACATAAGCGATGCGGTTGGATTGCGTCGCATCGGAGTCGAACGTAAAGATCGGAATGCTCGACGCAACGTTGTTGATCGCGTCGGTGGAGGTCGGCGGATCGACGACCGACACCGAAATGGCGGCCGCGCCGGCAGCGACGAGGTCGTCCATCATGCGGCGCTGAATGGCGGCGTCCGCGCGCTCGGGATATATGAACTGCAGGTCGAAGTCCGGCAGGTCCTTCTGGGCATGGCCCACAGCCGCTTCCATGATCTTCCAGAAGTCCGACGGGCCGTTGACGACGAACGCAATGGTCTTCTTGTCTTGTGCGGAAGCCGATGCGACCAGCGCCAACGCCGACACAGCCGCAATTACAATGCGCTTCATGGGGTTTCTCCTCCCGTTGAATCCATGCGAGCGGGCACTGTCGATCTCCGCTCGCGCCGGATCGTTCCACCGCTGCTAATATGAGTCAACAGACTAAGAATAGGCATTATATATCAGCATGTTAATTTACATAATATGCGCATGCAGCTTGCGTGGGACCGGTGACTTGAGGTACCTGCGGCGGACGTACGGCGGAAAGGCAGCGCAGTGGTGAGTGCGAACAGGCGGGCATTATACCCCCGGCGGGGCGCGATCATGCGCCGCTCGACGGGGCCAACGATGACCGATGTCGCCGCGGCAGCGGGCGTGTCGCAGACGACCGTGTCCCTGGTACTCAACGAGGTGGTCGGCGCGCGGCTGTCGGTCAAGACTCGCCAGCGCGTGTTCGAAGCGGCCGACAGGCTCGGCTACCGGCTCATGCGGCGGAGGTTCAGCCGTCCGGCCGCTGAGCCTTCGAAGGTCATCGGCTTCGTGGTCAACGAGATGTCGACCGATCCCTGGTGCGCGATCGCGCTCGACGGGGCGCGAGAGAAGGCGTGGGAACACGGACTCACGCTCGCCGTGGCCGTCACGCGTGGCGACGCTGAGCTGGAAAAGGCAGTGTTCGACCAGATGGAAGCAAGGCCGCAGCTCGGCCTGATCTACGGAACGATCCACACGCAGCGCATTTCGGGTTCGCCGCTGCATCGGGTCCGCACCGTGCTGCTCAACTGCTACGTCGCCGACCGCTCGCTGCTGTCCGTGGTGCCGGCCGAGGTGCGCGGCGGCCGCACCGCTACACGGCGGCTGATCAACGCTGGCCATCGCCGCATCGGATTGATCGAGGGCGAGGCGTTGATGGATGCCTCTCGCGACCGACGCAAAGGCTACCGCCAGGCCCTTGCCGCGGCGGGGATACCGTCCGACCCCGAGCTCATTCGTCCTGGCAACTGGCAACCCTCGGCCGGCTACGAGCAGACGCTCGCCCTGATGCGTCTGGCCAAACCACCGACGGCGATCTTCTGTTCGAACGACATAATGGCGGTCGGCTGCCTGGAGGCGCTGAAGGAACTCGGCAAGCGCGTGCCAAACGACGTATCAGTGATCGGCTACGATGACCGCG
This sequence comes from uncultured Bauldia sp., assembly GCA_964441935.1. Classification (GTDB taxonomy): domain Bacteria; phylum Pseudomonadota; class Alphaproteobacteria; order Rhizobiales; family Kaistiaceae; genus JBBDMC01. Next base: position 6,489 of record CAYTXI010000111.1, on the reverse strand, counting down.
AGATCGCCCAGTTCACGCGTCCGCCGTTGACGACGGTCCTGTTGCCGCACCGGGAGATGGGGACGCTGGCGGCCGAATTCATCATCGAGAATACGATCCGCGCGCGCGGGCGACAGGCGCAGATCAAGGTCGAGTGTCCATTGATCGAACGGGATTCGGTGGCGCCGCCTCCGAGCTGAGCGGCGACGGCCTCATTCCCGGCGATGCTCATTCGGCCGCGGCCACGGGCGCCGGCAGCGCACCGGTCTCCTCGGCCGTCGGGCTGAAGGTGCCGGGCGCTGCTTCGGCGGCGGCGAGCTCGCGCTGGAGACGGCGCTCTTCGGTGACCCGCGGCTTGGAGAAACCGGCGAGGAGGCTGAACACCACCGGGGTCAGGAACAGCGTGGCGACGGTGGCAAAGCCGAGGCCGCCGACGATGATCCAGCCCAATGCCCGGCGCGCCTCGGAGCCGGCGCCTGAGAGCAGAAGTAGCGGCAGCCCGCCCAGTACCGTGGAGACCATGGTCATTACCACGGGGCGCAAGCGGATCAATGCGGCGTTGCGGATGGCGTCGTGGACCGACTGACCGGTATCGCGAAGTTGATTGGCGAACTCGACGATCAGGATGCCGTTCTTCGACATCAGGCCGACCAGCATGACGAGGCCGATTTGGCTGTAGATGTTGAGCGAACCGCCGGTTAGGAGCATGGCGAACACCGCTGCGGCCAGGCCGAAGGGGACGGTGGCAATCAGGATCAGGGCGCTGACGAAGCTCTCGAACTGGGCGGCAAGCACGAGCAGGACAATGATCAAAGCAAAGACGAACGTGCGGGCGACGCCCCCGGCGGTGTTGGCAAGCTCTTTGGCCTCGCCGGTGAAATTGAGCGACATGCCCGGCTGCAGGTGGTCGGTCGCGAGCGCGCGGACGGTTGCCATCGCTTGGGCGAGATCGACACCGTCGGCGGGATCGGCCCTGACCGGAACCGCCCGGCGCTGGTCTTGGCGCGGCAAGCTCGGGGCGACCGCGCCTTCCTCAAACGTCACGAGCGTCGACAACGGCACCATCTTGCCGTCGATGGTGCGCAACTGGACGCTTTCGAGGGCGTGGACATCCTGGATCATGCCCTCGGGGACACGTAGGCGGATTTCGATCGGATCGTCGCCGACGTAGAAGCTGCCGAGATCGCGGCCGTCGAGCAGCGTCTGCACCGCCGCCGAAATGCTCGCCACGGGAATGCCGATATCGGTGGCGCGCTGGCGGTCGATGCGGATCGACATCTGCGGCTGTGTCGTGTCGTAATTGAGCTGGACGCGGCTGAAACGGCCGGACTCCTCCATGGCCACAGTCAGGTTTTCGCCGGTGGCGGCGAGGCTGTCGTAGTCGCCGCTGCCGGTGACGGCGAAGCGCAGGCCTTGGCCGCCGCCGCGGATGCCGAGACTGTTGGGGGTGAAGGCGAGGACGCGGACGCCCGGTATCCCCTGAAGGCGGGCGTTGAGATCGGCGGTGATTTCGCTCTGCTTGCGGGCGCGCTGATCCCACAGCGCAAGCGTCAGGAACATGAAGCCGCCGTTGCCGCTGCCGCGGGAGATGGCGAACATGTTGGTCGCCTCGCCGCTGTCGACAAACGCCTGGGCAATCCCCTCGATTTGGTGGATGCGGGCATCGGTGTAATCGACGGTGGAACCCTGGGGCGTACCCACCGAAATCGGGATGAAGCCGCGATCCTCGGTCGGCACCAGCTCGGATGGCAGCAGGCGATAGCCGACGACGGCGGCGCCGGCGAAGAGAGCGGCGGCGACAATCACGACCATCGGGGCCGCGAGACAGGCGTCCAGGATGCGGGCATAGACCCTTACCGCCCATTCGCCCAGGGCGACCGCGGCACGACCTACGGGGTTGCGGGCGGGCGCTGCCTGCCGGTCGCCGATCAGGCGCGAGGCCGCCATCGGCGCCAGCGTCAGGGCGACGAAGGTCGACACGACGACGGCGAAGGCGAGGACGAAGCCGAACTCGGAGAACAGCGAACCCGCGAGGCCGGGGAAGAAAGAGATCGGAACGAACACGGCGACCAACGTCGCGGTAGTGGCCAGGACCGCGAAGAAGACCTGCCTTGTGCCGATGACGGCGGCGGCGCGAGGCCCGAGGCCGAGGCCGCGCTGGCGGGAGATGTTCTCGATGACGACGATGGCGTCATCGACCACCATGCCAGTCGCCAGGACCAGCGCCAGCAGGGTTAGAATGTTGATTGAAAAGCCGACCACCCACATCGCGGCAAGCGTGCCGAGAAGCGAGATGGGCACGGTGACGGCGGGGATGAAGGTGATCCTGACGGAGCGTAGGAACAGGTAGATGATGGTGACGACGATAGTGGTGGCCAGCAACAGGGTGATGGCCACCTCGCGGATGGCGCCACTGATGAACGTTGAATCGTCGGAGGTAATGGTGAGATCGACGTCGGGGGGCAGTGACCGCTGCAGCTCGGCGACCGCAGCACGAACACCGGACGATATCTCCAGGGTATTTGCCCGCGCCTGACGGACAATGCCGAGGCCAAGGCCGGTGCGGCCGTTGATCCTGAGGGTCGTGGTCTTGTCAGCCGGGCCAAACACCACATCTGCGACATCGCTCACCCGGGTCGAAGGATTGATCTGGATGTTACCGATCTCTTCCGCGGTTTTGGCGGTGGCATCGGCACGGACCAGCAGGGTCCGGTTGGCGTCGGAGATGCTACCGGCGGGTGCGTCGAGGGTGACATTGCCGAGGGCGGAATTGAGATCGGCCACAGTCAACTGACGGGCGGCGAGCGCATCCAGGTCGAGGATGATCTGGACCAGCGGGTCGCGGTCGCCGTAAACCTGAACGTCGGCAACGCCTTCGACGGCCGATAGGCGGCTGACGATGCGGTCCTGGACGATCTTGGTCAGGTCCTGGATCGAAAGAGTTGCGGACGTGGCGGCGAGTCGGACGATGGCATCGGAATCGAGATCAGCTTTGACGATCGTAGGTGCATCCGAGTCGTCGGGCAGGCTGCGCAGATTGCCGATAGCATCGCGGAGATCGTTGGCGGCAACGTCGACGTCAGTGTTGACGTCGAACTCTACGGTGACGCGGCTCTGTCCCGCGCTCGACGACGACGAAATTGAAACGACACCCGGCGTGCGGGCGACCGCCCCCTCGATGACGGCGGTGATCTCCTTGTCGATGGTCTCGGGCGCAGCGCCGCCGTAGTTGGTGCGGACGGTGATCACCGGCCGGTCGACATCGGGAAGCTCACGCACCTCGACGCCCATGAAGGCGGCGATGCCCGCCACGATGATCAGCAGATTCATGACGACGGTGAGGACCGGGCGACGAACGCACAACCCCGCTAGGCCGCCGCCGCGACCTTGAGTCGGGTTCAGGTTGTCGCCACCCGTCTCCATCGACCGCCTCAACCGCTGGGGCGGCGTCGGGCGGGAGCGACATTAGCGCCCGCACCGCCGGTTGCGGCGGACACATCCGGCCGATCGGCCAGCGGCTCGCCGCCGCCGGGGCCGACGCGGGTCACGGGCGCTCCTTCGCGCAGACGCTGGATGCCTTCGGCGACGACCTCGTCACCCGGAGCAAGCTCGCCGGCGACGATGACGACGCCGCTCCGCCGGCCGAGGATATCGACACCGACGCGGTGCACGGTGTCGCCGTCGAGCTTCCAGACGTACGGGCCGCCGCGGTCCCACTGGACAGCGAGAGACGGGACGACCGGGTGGCGCTCTCCGGGGAAGCCCAGCATCACGCTCAGGGCCATGCCGGGCTTCAGGACGTTGGCGTCGTTGGGCAGGGTCGCCTCGACTTTGAGGGTGCGGGCGACGGGGTCGACCCGGCTGTCAACGGCGCTGATGGAACCCACGAAGCGTCGACCGGCGAGCGCGACTGTGGTGGCGGTCACCTCCTGGCCGACCGCGACGCGGCCAGAGGCCCTTTCGGGAACCGCAAAGGCCACGGTCACCGTCGACATGTCGTCAAGGCTGGCGATCGCCTTCGACGAGGAAACTAAGTCACCGACGCTGATGTCGCTGAGGCCGATGGTGCCGGCGAAGGGAGCCGCCAGCGTGCGCTTGCCGAGGTCAATCTCGGCGCTCTTGAGGTCGATCTCAGCCTGGCGAACAGCCGTTTCGGCATCAGCCAGGGCAACCGACGTAATGTTATTGCTCTCAGCGAGCCGGCTGGCGCGGGCCAGGGCCAAGCGTGCATTATCGAGGGCGATCCTGGCCCTTTCTACGGAGACTTGCTGATCGGCGTCGTCGAGGCGAATCAGTGTCTCTCCGGCCTCGACCCGCGTGCCCGGCACAAAGGCGACATCGGTCACCACGCCGGTGACCTGCGGGTAGAGGGTCACTGCCCGCGCCGCGGCCACCGTGCCGATGGCGTGCACGTCGAGTCCGATGTCGTCGGTCTCGACCTCGGCGGCGATCACAGGGGCGGCGGCACTGCCGAAACGGCCACCTGGGAGACCCCTACCCTCTGGCGAGCCAGCCGATTCGGTCTCTACGGCGGAGAAGTAACCGCGGTCGTACGCCAGCCAGCCGGTGACGGCAACGGCGACAACGATGAGGGAGAGGAGAACCTGCCTGATGACGGACATGCGGCTCCGCGGGCGACTGCAAACGGTGCAACGCTATCTAGGGCGCAAAACCGGGATTGGCTCGCACGAATTCGGCCACCTTACAGTATTCGGTAACGCCTTGACGCCAACATAGATGCCGGCCGCGGTCCCTTGCCCGGCCCGGCATCGGCACGGGAAGCGGGCGGAGGGTCGGATCGCAGCCGGGCGCCAGGGTCAAGGAGCAGTCGCAGAAGCGCGTCCAAATCGTTGATTTGTTGCGTCAGGTCTTTATTTGCTTAGCGGAGTTTGCCACGATGGCGCCCAAACTTCCAATTGCCCGGCAAAGGCAGTGAAGTGACGAGCATCCAAGACGTCTCCCGCAACGGGGTCAGTAGCCGCCCCGCGGGGCGACGCGCCGCGGGGCCGGGCATGAGCCCGACCGACATTGGTAACCCTGCGTACTTCCACAAGGTCGTCGATTGCCAGTGGGCGTGTCCGGCGCACACGCCGGTGCCGGAGTACATCCGCCTGATCGCGGCTGGGCGCTACACCGACGCGTATATGGTTAACTGGTACTCCAACGTCTTCCCCGGCATCCTAGGACGGACGTGCGATCGGCCTTGCGAGCCGGCTTGCCGGCGGGTGCGGGTCGAAGAGGAGCCGGTCGCTATCTGCCGCCTCAAGCGGGTCGCGGCCGACAACAAGGACGATATCCGCGGGCAACTGCCCCACGCACCGTCGGCGCGGAACGGTAAGCGGGTTGCGCTGATCGGCGCCGGGCCGGCGTCGCTGGCGGTCGCCCGCGACCTGGCGCCGCTCGGCTACGAACTCGTCCTGTTCGACGCTGACAAGCGCGGTGGCGGCATGATCCGCAGCCAGATACCTCGCTTTCGCCTCCCGGAGGAAGTGATCGACGAGGAGGTCGGCTACATCCTCGACATGGGCGGGATCGAGACCCGGTTCGGGACCTACGTCGACAGCCTAAAGGCGATTATCGCGAAGGGGTACGATGCCATCTTCGTCGGCACCGGCGCGCCCCGCGGGCGCGACCTCGACATCCCCGGGCGACGCGAAGCGGCGGCTAATATTCACATCGGCATCGACTGGCTGGCGAACGTGTCGTTCGAGCACATCGACCGGATCGGCAAGCGGGTGATCGTGCTCGGCGGCGGTAATACGGCGATGGACTGCTGCCGAACGTCGCGCCGGCTCGGCGGCGAGGACGTGAAGGTGATCGTGCGCTCGGGATTCGAGGAGATGAAGGCGAGCCCATGGGAGAAGGAGGACGCGATGCACGAGGGCATCCCGATCCTCAACTACCTCGTGCCAAAGGAATTCACGCACGACAACGGCGGGCTGACCGGGGTCACCTTCGTGAAGGTGGCAGCGCACTACGACGACAAAGGGCGCCGACGGCTGGAGCCAACCGGCGAGCCGGACGTGCATTACGAGTGCGACGACGTGCTGGTGGCAATCGGCCAGGAGAACGCCTTTCCTTGGATCGAGCGCGGCATCGGCCTCGAGTTCGACGAGTGGGGCATGCCGAGAGTCGATCCGGTCACCTACCAGTCGACGATCTCCAACGTCTTCTTCGGCGGCGATTCGGCGTTCGGGCCGAAGAACATCATCTGGGCGGTAGCGCACGGCCACGAAGCCGCGATCTCCATTGACAAGCTCTGCCATGGACGGGACGTCAGCGAGCGACCGCCGCCGCGAGTGAGCCTCGACAGCCAGAAGATGGGCATCCACGAATGGAGCTACGACAACGACATCGCGATAGATAAGCGCCACAAGGTGCCGTGGCGAGATACCGCGCTGACGCTTAAGAACGTCAAAGCCGAGGTCGAGCTCGGCTTTGACCAGACGCTCGGCTACGAGGAGACTCAGCGCTGCCTCAACTGCGACGTGCAGACAGTGTTCGAAGCGT
>CAYTXI010000110.1:0-8345 GCA_964441935.1 uncultured Bauldia sp. | reverse complement strand
CCGCGATCATGATCCAAGGCACCGGCAGCCATGTCGGCAAGTCGGTGTTGGCGGCCGGACTCTGCCGCGCGATCGCCCAGCGCGGCATCCGCGTCGCGCCGTTCAAGCCGCAGAACATGTCGAACAACGCTGCCGTCGCCGTCGACGGTGGCGAGATCGGCCGCGCCCAGGCGCTGCAGGCACGGGCGGCTGGGCTCGCGCCCTCGGTGCACATGAACCCGGTGCTGTTGAAGCCGGAAACGAACACCGGCGCGCAGGTGATCGTGCAGGGCCGGCGGTGGGCTACCCTGAAGGCGGCCGACTATACTCGTCGTAAGGCGGAGCTGCTGCCGCAGGTGCTGGAAAGCTTCGCAACACTCGCCAACGACGCCGACATCGTCATCGTCGAAGGCGCCGGCAGCCCGGCCGAGGTGAACCTCCGCGCCGGCGACATCGCCAACATGGGCTTCGCCGAGGCGGCCGACGTTCCGGTGGTTCTTGTCGGCGACATCGACCGCGGCGGCGTCATCGCCAGCCTGGTCGGCACACGCGCGGTTTTGCCCGCCGCCGAGCGGACGCGGATACGCGGCTTTGTGGTCAACAAGCTGCGTGGAGACGCATCGTTGTTCGCCGACGGCATCGATACGATCGTGGAACACACCGGCTGGCCGTGCCTGGGCGTTGTGCCGTGGTTCGAGCGCGCGTACGAGCTGCCGGCGGAGGACGTGCTTGGCCTCGCCGAAGAAACGCCGCGCCGGCCGGGCGGAGTGGTCATCGCCGTGCCGATGCTCCCCCGCATCGCCAACTTCGACGACCTCGACCCGTTGCGCCTCGAGTCAGGCGTGTCGCTCGTCATGGTGCGGCCGGGCGAGGCGATCCCCGCCAACACGGACGTCGTTCTCATTTCGGGTTCGAAGTCGACGATCGCCGATTTGGCGTTTGTGCGCGCCCAAGGTTGGGACGTCGACATCCTCGCCCACCACCGGCGCGGCGGGCGTGTGTTCGGCCTCTGCGCCGGCTACCAGATGCTCGGACGCACCATCGCCGACCCGGATGGCGTCGAGGGTGCTCGTGGGATCGTCGCCGGGCTCGGCCTGCTCGACATCGAGACCGTCATTTCAAGAGACAAAGACACTGTCGCGGTGGCCGGCCGGCACGTCGAAACCGGAGAAACCGTGTCCGGCTATGAAATCCACATGGGGCGCACTGCGGGCCCGGACTGCGCCCGTCCGGTCGTCGATCTCGGCGGCCGCCTCGATGGCGCGTGCTCGGCGGACGGACTGGTCGCCGGGACCTATGTCCACGGCCTCTTCGCTGCGGACGGGTTTCGTCGCGCCTGGCTCGCCGACCTCGGCGCGCCGGCCTCGTCGCTCCAGTACGACGCCGCGGTCGAGGCGGCGCTCGACGGGCTCGCACAACATCTTGAGGCGGCTCTCGATATCGACCGTCTCATCGACTTGACCGGCTATGCAGTCGCGAGCGCAAGCGCCGCGACCAGCAGCGCCGCCCAGGCGCCGCGACAAACGGCGAGCGCCCGGCGGATGTCGGCGGGTGCGGCGGCGCGGCGCCCGGCCGCGTTGAGGAACGGGTCGTCGACTGTAACGCCGACGTAGCGGCGGGGCCCGGCGAGGGCGAGCCCCATGGCCCCGGCCATGGCGGCTTCCGGCCACCCGGCGTTCGGCGACGCATGCTTCGCGGCATCGGCGATCATGACGCGCGACGCGACGACGGGCGAGCCACCGGCGAGCGGGGCGGCGAGCGCGATCAATAATCCGGCTAAGCGACTGGCCGGAAAATTGGCAAAGTCGTCGAACCGAGCCGCCGCCCAGCCGAAGTCTCTGTGGGGCGGCGTCCGGTGGCCGATCATGGAGTCGGCGGTGTTCACCGCCTTGTAGGCGAAGAGCCCGGGGAGGCCGAGCAGGGCGAACCACAGCGCGGGCGCGACCACGCCGTCGGAGAAATTCTCGGCCGCGGATTCGATCGCCGCCCGGCAGATGCCGGCCTCGTCGAGGTCGGCCGCGTCGCGCCCCACGATCCGCGACACGGCGCGGCGGGCGGCGGCAATGCTGTCGCTGAAGGCGTTGGCGACGGCGGCGACGTGGTCGTGGAGCGAGCGGCCGGCAAGCAGGATCGCGGCGAGGATCGCGGTGCCGACCCAGCCGGCGGGCACGGTGCTGAGCAGGCGTTCAATACCGTAACCGGTGAACCAGGCGGCAACAACGATCGCGGCGAGGACGCCGGCGCCGAGGGCGCGCCGGCGCCGTGGCGTGAAGTCGTCGCGGTTGAACCGCCGGTCGAGCCATCCGACCAGGCCGCCGATGACAACGACAGGGTGCGGGATGCGGCGCCAGATGGCGTCGGGATCGCCGACGATGGCGTCGATGACGAGCGCCAAAACGAGTAGCCAGAGGTGATCGGCCGTGATCACGGGGCGGCGCGCACGCGCTTCGCTTCGCTGGCGAGCCAGTCGAGCGCCGCCGGCAGGGACGGACCGCCGCAGACGGTCAGTCGCTCGGGCAGCACGATGCGCCGGTCGGGCGAATAGAGGCGCCGCAGTGCTGGATGGGCGAGGAGGGCGGCGCCTTGGTCTTCGGCCGGCGACGCCGAGGAGGCGACGACCAGAAAGTCGGGGGGATCGGAGATCAGGCGCTCCAAGGGAACGAAGCCGCCGGTGGCCCCGGCGAGCGCGCCGCCGGTGTTGGCGAAGCCGGCAACGGACAGGAGCTCCCCGGTCAACGTCTCGGCGCCGGTGACGTAGCCGCGGCGCTGGTAGACCGCGGCCGTCGGCATTGTTGCGCCGGCGCTGGCCGCCGCGCGTTCACGAGCCTCCCGGATTCGGGCGATCAGCGCCGCGCCGCGCTCGGGGTGGCCGACGAGGCCGGCAACCCGGCGAACCTGGTCGATCGACTCCGCGATGCCGCGGGCCGGGTCGAGCAGCACGACGCGGTATCCGAGCCGGGTCAGCATGTCGCGGGTGGCGCGCTTGGTGAAGCGCCCGGCGAGAACCAGGTCGGGGTCGAGATCGACCACGGTCTCCGCGTCGCCGGCATCGTGGCGGTGCGATTGCGCCTCCGCGGCGACGAACGACAACACCGGGTCGGTGGCGTACGGCGACAGGGCGGTGATCTGGCCGGGATCCGCGAGGGCGACCAGCAGCTCGTCTGCGCAGAGGTTGATCGACGCGATCCGCGACGGGGCCTCGGCCGCGGCGGCGACGGGCCACAGGACGGAGAGCGCCAGCAGAAACCTGGTGATGGCGCGGCGCCCTGCTTTGCCTGTCGTTGCGCTTCCCATGGGGCTCGTTTACCCCTTGCCGGTCCGGCCGCAAAGCCGGGCGGGCCCGGGACACAGATGCCGTGACGGGCGCCAAGCGCCAGATCGATCCAAGCCGGAGATCTGCTAGTGACGGTCCGTTGCGCGCGTTTTGCGCGCATCCCCATTGTCCTTGCCGTGATCGCCGCTGCGTCCGCAGCGCGCGCTGACAGCGTCCCCTCGATCGTGGTCACGCCCTACTACGTGCCGACCTCGATCGCGCGGGCCGGGAGCACGGTGACCGTTATTTCGCGCGAACAAATCGCGCGGTCGTCGGCGGGGAGCGTCGCGGCGCTGCTCCGCTCCGTGCCCGGCGTCACCGTCAACGAATTCGGCGGGGCCGGCGGGCAAGCGCTGGTTAACCTGCGCGGGGCCGAGCCTGGCCACACGCTTGTTCTCATTGACGGCATCCGGGCCAACGACCCGGCGAGCGCCCGCGATGAGTTCGACTTCGCGCTTCTGTCGCTCACCGACGTCGAGCGCATCGAGGTGCTGCGCGGGCCGCAGAGCGCGCTCTACGGCTCCGATGCCATGGGGGGCGTCATCAACATCATCACACGGCGACCGGCGGGCGGCGGGATTGCTGCGTCGGCCACCGCCGGGGGCGGAAGCTACGGCACCCGGTTCACGCGCCTGTCGGCCAGCGGCGGTTCCGGCCCTTTCAGCCTCGCGGCGAGCGGCACCTACTTCGCCAACGACGGCTTCTCGCGGGTCGGCGACCGCGACGCGGGCGAGCCGGACGGCACCGAGAAATATGCCGGCACCGTTCGCGGCGCGGTCGACGGGCCCAACGGTGGCCGGTTTGACTTCGGCCTCGCCGGCTTTCACCAGGCGTCAGAGATCGACAAGTCGGCGACGGTCGACGCCGCGGGCTACACCTCGACCCGCGACCTCTTCTCCGGCTTCGGGCGGATCACGTTGCCGGTGCTCGATGGCCGGTACACGCACGCGCTGACCGGGTTCGCGACGAGGACGACGCGCGTTTTCGTCGAGCCGACCCGCGACTTCTTCTATCGCGCGAACGACATTGGGCTCGAATATCAAGGCACCCTGAGCCTCGGCGACATGGGTTCGCTCCTGGTCGGCGGTCGCTTTGAGCAAATCACGGCCAGCGAGACGCGCACCGACAAGGCCTCGCCGGTCTTCGACGACAAGAGCCTTACCTACGCGGGGTACCTGCTCTGGCAGGTACCGGTCGACGCGCACCTCAACCTGTCGTTCGCGGGGCGCTACGACGGCGCGGTCGGCGCGGACGGCTTCACCACCGGCCGCTTCACCGCCGTCTACGACCTGCCGGCGGTCGAGACCCGCATCCGCGGCAGCATCGGCACCGGGGCCAAGCGGCCGACGGCGTTTCAGCTCTCCTACAATCCGGCGCTGATGCCGGAAACGAGCGTCGGAGCCGACCTCGGTGTCGAGCGTACGCTCTTCGACGGCCGGACGACGGTCTCGGCGACCGGGTTCTGGAACCGCTTCCACGACCTCATCGATTTCGACGGCGATTTCCTAACCGGCACCTACAAGAACATCGCGAACGCCGAAACCGCCGGGGTCGAGGTCGCGGTGGCCGCGGTTATCGTCCCGGGCGTGCTCACGGGATCGGCCGCATACACTTACCTCTGCGCCCGCGACCTCGCGACCGGGCTGCCCTTGGAGCGGCGACCCGCCCATTCCGGCACTGTCGGCCTCACCTACACCGGCGTCGAGAACTTGGAGGCGACGCTGTCGGCGACCCTGGTCGGCGGGCGCTTCAACGACGACGAGGCGACGGTGTGGCTTGCGCCCTACACGCGGGTCGACCTCGCCGCGTCCTACCAGGTGAACGAGTCGACCTCGGTGTTCGCCCGCGTCGAGAACGTGCTCAACGCGACGTACCAGGAGGTCAGCGGCTACAACACCGCCGGGCTCTCGGCATATGCGGGGCTGACGTGGCGGCATTGAGGGCGCCTGACGAAAGATGCATGGTTGGCCGAGCCTCTCCGGCGGCCGCTCCGCGAGCGCGGAACGCAGATAACCTTGACGTCAACACGCGCGCCGCCCGGGCGCTCGGGGAACGAAGGGCGGAGTGATGACAATGCGCGAAGTCCCGGTCCTGATCGTTGGCGCTGGCCCGACAGGGCTGCTGCTCGCCATCGAACTTGCCCGCCGGTCCGTGCCGTTTCGTCTGATCGACCGCCTCGAGCGACCCCTCAGCTGGGATCGAGCGACCGTGGTCAAGGCGCGCTCGCTGGAAGTGCTCGACGCCGTGTGTTCGGCGGACGATTTCGTGGCGAGCGGCCAGGTGGTCCGGGCGGTGGCGCTCTATTCCAACGGGAGGAGAGTCGCCGCGTTCGAGTTTGACGGCGTCGATAGCCCGTATCGCTATATGCTTTCCCTTCCGGAGAGCGAGACCGAACGCATCCTGATCGAAAAACTCGCCGGGTTCGGCGGGGAGGTCGAGCGCGGCTTGGAGCTTGTCGCCCTCGAGCAGGATGCCGAACGCGTGCGCGTGCGGCTGCGGCGGTCCGCCGATGGCGCTGAGGACCTTCAGGATGCGAACTGGGTCGTCGGGACCGACGGCCTGCACAGCGCCGTTCGGGAGGCCGTGGCCGACGCGTTCGAGGGGCACGACAACCCGACCCTGTGGGGGGTGGTCGACGCGCACGTGGCGGGTTGGACGCACCCAATTAACGAGATCGCCGCCCAGCTCGAGCCGCCGGCGGTGAACCCGATCCCCCTCAGGGACGGGCGATGGCGCATCTACTTCCGGCCGGAGGCGCGCGACGAGGGCGTTCTGGCGAAGATCGACGAGGGGCTCTCGCTGATGTCGCCGGGCGCGGCACTGGGGGAACACGACCAGCCACAATTCTTCCATACGCACTCGCGCGTTGCCCGCCGTTTCCGCGTTGGTCGCGTGCTGGTGGCGGGCGATGCCGCCCACGCGTGCAGTCCAATCCAGGCTCACGGCATGAACTCGGGCATCCAGGATACGTTCAACCTCGGCTGGAAGCTTGCGTTGGTCGCCAGCGGCCAGGCTCGACCCGAACTCCTCGACTCGTACGAGGCGGAGCGACGTCCGATCGCTGAGCTTGTCGTGCGATCCAGCGACCAGGCCGAAGCCCGCTACGCCGCACAGGACCCGGACGCCCGGAAGGCCCTGGTCGCTGAACTCGCAACGGCGGAAGGCCGCTTGCGCGCCGCCGTTGGCGAATCGGAGATCACCCACGGATACGGCAAGAGCCCCATCGCGCGGGAGGAGGGCGCCTTCGACGTCTCGGACGGACGGGTCACGCCGCTCGGGCATAGGGTCGGCGATGCCGAGCGCCTTCGGCGACAGGGCAATCCCTGCCGCTTGCATGAACTCATTCGCTCGCGCGGTCACGCGGTGTTTGTGATGCTCGGCGAGGCTGGTCCTGAAGCAATCGACGAAGGTCTTCGCCTGGCGACCACAGCGGCCGAGCGTCATCGGCCGCAGCTGACGGCGTACGTCGCGGCGAGGCGCGTAGACGGCCGCAGCGATGCGATGCTGATCGGCGATCCCGAAGGATTGCTTCACCGCCGGCTCAGCGCCGGGAAACCTGGCCTCTGCGTTGTCCGCCCGGACGGCCACCTGGGGCTCAGGTGCGAGCCGCCGTCCCTCGACCGACTGGACGCGTACTTCGCGCGTATGCTGGTGAAGCCGAACGTGGGTGCGGATTGCTGAAGATGCGGTGGAGATGAACGGTCATGCGGGTCTTGGTCACGTGGGGTTCGAAACTCGGCGGCACGGAGGGCATCGCCCAAACGATTGGCGAGGAGCTCGGCCGTCACGGCCTGGACGTCGTGTCGGAGCCGGCGTCCCGTGTGCGCGACCTCCAGGGCTATGACGCGGCGATCGTGGGCGGCGCGCTCTACGCCAACCGATGGCACCGGGACGCGCACCGGTTCGTGACGCGCAACGTCGCGACGCTCAGGCGCATGCCCGTGTGGCTGTTCTCCAGCGGGCCGCTCGACGACTCGGCCGAGCGGGAGGAGATCCCGCCGCCGACGCAGGTGGCGGTGCTCATGGAGCGCGTCGGCGCGCTCGGCCACGTCACCTTCGGCGGGCGCCTGCCCGCCGACGCCAAGGGCTTCCCGGCCTCGGCGATGGCGAAGAAGATGAGCGGCGACTGGCGCGACGAGGACCGGATCAGGGCGTGGGCGGCCGGTCTCGCCAAGGACCTGCCGAACGCGCGACCGGGAACCGCCGTCCATCATCCGGCACGCTCGCCGTGGCGGCTCCTCGCGTACGCCGTCGCCGCCTGGGCGGCCTCCGCCGCGCTCGCGGCGCTTGGCGGGCTAGCCACCGGCGGCGCCACGGTCGCGGTCCATGCGGTGGCGACCCCGCTCATCTTCGGCGCGGTCGCCATCGGCTACTTCCGCGCCCGCGGCGCCCGCGATCCGGTGCCGACCGCCTTCGTCTTCACCGCCGTCGCCCTCGTGCTCGACGCGGTTGTCTTCGGCCTCGTCGCCTCGCGGAGCCTCGCCCTGTTCGCCAGCATCTTGGGGACGTGGCTGCCGCTCGCCCTGATCTTCCTCGTCACGTGGGCCGTTGGCTTCGTCGTGTCGATGATGCCGGCGCCGGGAGCGTCTGGGGCAGCGGACCGGCAGGCTCCGGAATCGCCGTCCTGACCGTGAAGCGGACCGACCGCCGGCTGATCGCCGGCATGGCGCTTCTGGTCGCCGCCCTGTTCGCCGGGTCGCTCGCCGTCGGACCCGCGTTCCTGTCGCCGGAGCGGGTGATGGGCGCGCTCGTCGGCGGCGCCGACCAGGCGGCGCGGATCATCGTCTGGGAGATCCGCCTGCCGCGGGCGATCCTCGGCGTCCTGATCGGTGGCACGCTCGGCCTCGCTGGCGCGGCGCTGCAAGGCCTCTTGCGCAACCCGCTGGCCGCGCCGTCGCTGTTCGGCGCGCCGGCGGCGGCCGCCTTCGGCGCGGTCTCGGTCATCTCCCTCGGCCTCGTCGGTGTGCTCTCGTTCGCGCTGCCGGTGGCGGCGATCGCGGGCGCGCTCGTCTCGGTGGCGCTCCTCATTCTGGTCGCCGGGCCGCGGGCGAGC
>CAYTXI010000109.1:0-8504 GCA_964441935.1 uncultured Bauldia sp. | reverse complement strand
ACGTCGTCCTGGCGCTCGCCTCGTCGGGCCTCCACGCCAACGGCTTCTCGTTGGTGCGCCGCATCGTCGCGGACGCGGACCTCGCCCTCGACGCGCCGGCACCCTTTGACAGCGGCAACACGCTCGGCTCGGCGCTCCTCGTACCCACACGCATCTACGTCGGCGCGCTGTTGCAGGTGATCCGGGCGACCGGCGCGGTTAAGGCGCTCGCCCACGTCACCGGCGGCGGCATCGGCGAGAACCTCGCCCGCGTGCTGCCTGCGGGCGCCGCGGCGCGGATCGACCTCGCGCGGCTCGCGGTGCCACCGGTTATGCGCTGGCTCGCCAGCCTCGTCACCATTTCGGAGACGGAGATGCTGAGAACCTTCAACTGCGGCGCGGGAATGCTGGTGGTGACCACGGCGCGTGATGCCGCTGGCATTGCGTCGACGCTCACCGCCATGGGCGAGACCGTCGTCGAGGTCGGCCGCATCGAGGAGCGGAGCGGCGCCCCGGTGACCTTCGACGGCAGGCTCGACCTTGCGTGGTCGCGATGACGAGACGGCGCGTCGGCGTGCTCATCTCAGGTCGCGGCAGCAACATGGCGGCGCTGATCTCGGCGGCGTGCGCGCCCGACTATCCGGCCGAAATCGCCCGAGTCGTGTCGAGCAACCCAACCGCGGCGGGCCTCGAACGCGCGCGCGCGGCGGGCGTCGCGACCGACGTGGTCGACGCCAGGGGCCAGCCCGACCGCCACGCCTTCGAAACGGCGATCGAAGCCTCACTCAACGACGCTGGCGCGGAGCTCGTGTGCCTCGCCGGATTCATGCGCCTGTTGTCGGAGGAATTCGTGGAGCGCTGGCGCGACCGGATCATTAACATCCACCCGTCGCTGCTGCCCGCCTTCCAGGGCCTCAATACTCACATCCGCGCCATCGAGGCTGGGGTCAAGCTCACCGGCTGCACCGTCCATTTCGTCCGCGCCACCATGGACGACGGGCCGATCATCGCCCAGGCGGCGGTGCCGGTGCTCGCCGGCGATACGGCTGTGACGCTCGCCGCGCGGGTGCTTGCGGCCGAGCACCGGCTCTACCCGCAGGCGCTGGCGCTGGTTGCGGCGGGCCGGGCCCGCGTGGTCGACGAGCGGGTGGTTATCGAGGGTCTCACGCCGGACGAGGCTCCGGGGATGCTGACGTCCCCAGCGTTCCTTTAGGCAGCAAGCCGGATCACGACCGGAAGCACTCGGCGAACGCCTCCTGCCACAGCGGCATCTCGCTTCGTGTCAGTTGGCCGTTGAAGTCGGCTACCTGATCGTCGGAGAACTCGCCGGCGGCGGCCTCGGCGGCGCACTTGCAGTTTTCGACGATCGCGTCCTTGGCCGTCTGCTTCTTCCATTGGTCGTAGACGCAGGTGTCCAGTAGGTCGAGGCGCACCTTTTCGCGCGATTCGGCGCCCACAACCGTTCCTGCCGTAAGGGCCCCGGCGAGGCCGCCGAGCAGCCCGACCAGCGCCATCAGCCGCTCATGATTCAGACGCACCATTAGCGAATCCCCGTTGCCTGCCACTCGATTCCGGAAAAGTGCTGAACCAGACAGGCGTCCGTCAAGACGACACCACCGCCGGCGCGGCGCGCCTTGACCGGGCATGGCGGTCATCGCATGGTCGGCGCGGACGCCAACGCGGGAGATTCGGCCGATGCTCCGCATCCTCACGGGTTTTGTGTTATGCGCGGTCATGAGCGGAGCGGCGAGCGCAGCCGACTATGGTAGAACCGCACCACCGCCCGCTTCCGGCTACGCCTACGGCGCGCTGCCAGATTGCGGTGCGGCACCGGTGCTGGAACGCATTTCGGAGAAATTCGCCTACCACGACGCGCACGTCATGCTGAGCGGGCTGCGGATCGAGCACATCGACGGCGTCAGCCAACGTGCTCTCAAGGTGGGTGGTCCGGGGCTCGTCGACCGGCGCTATTGTGGCGGCCGGGCGTGGCTGTCGAACGGCAGCTCAACCGAGGTGGTCTACCTGATCGAGGGCCCGAAGCTCGGCACGTTCTCTATTGGCTGGAACGTCGAGTCGTGCCTTTCCGGGTATGATCCGTGGCGCGTCTACGACGCCCGGTGCCGGTCCATTCGTCCCTGATCGGCGCCATTGCCGCGGCCGCAATCGCGTTGGCCGTGGCCGACCGCGGCATTGCCCCTCCGACCCGCCGCGCCCGCTCAGCCCGGCGACCGTCGCGGCGCAGCTGAAGCACGACGAAATTGCCCCGCCGCGGGGAAGTCCGCGGCGGGGCGCGTGGAGGGAGTGGCAGTTCAGAACTTGAAGCCGATGCCGGCCATTACGTCGTTCGACTTGTAGCTCACCGAACCGCCGGTGAGCGTTGCCGTACCGAGGGTAGTGTACCGATACTCAAGCCGTCCGGTGACCTTCTCCGTCAGCGCAGCCTCGACGCCGGCGCCCGCCGTCCAACCGACTCGAGTGGAAGCTCCGGATGTGGTACCTGTTGCCTTGACGCGACCGACTGCGAGACCGGTCGTGCCGTAAACCATGAGACTGTTGACGGCGTAGCCGACACGGCCGCGGATGGTGGTGTTCCACGGATTGCTGACCGTGGAGCCACCGCTGGTGCCGGTTTTGCCGGTGCCGGTGACGTCGCCTTCGACGCCGACCACCAGGTTGGTGGAGGTCTGGAAGTTGGCGCCGGCGTAGGCGCCGCCGATCCACCCGTTGCCGGCGACAGTACCACCTTGCCGGCCGTAGCCGCCGGTCACGCCGACGTAGGGGCCGGTCCACGAAAGCGCGGGCGCAGAACTGTAGAGCGGACCGGGGGCCGGCGGCCCTGCATCATAGACCGGGAAATCGGCGGCCATCGCGGCGCCGGAGCCGGCAAGCACGGCGGCGGCGCTGGCGCCGAGTACACGAGTACGCAACATTGACAATCTCCTGATCGATCCACTTGCCGATCCGAACACGCACGTGAGAAACCCAGTGGTGCCCGCCGATCGGACGTGGGCCATGAGTCGATCAATAAGGTGTAAGCGTTAACAAAATACGCCGGATGGTGGCGAAGCGACGATGTAATCTGGCTAGTTGTATCGTCGCCGACACGAACCAAGCCGTTGATCCCGTTTTCTTTTCGACCGACGAGCACCGCGCGTTTTCACAGTCCCGATCCGGGACGCCTCGCCCTTCCCGTTAAACATGGTTAATCAATCGTTATGGCATCGACCCAGAACGTCGCACTCATTACTGGCGGTGCGCGTCGCATCGGCCGGGCCATCGTCGAGGACCTCGCCGCCAACGGCTGGGCTGTCGCAATCCACTACAACCGCTCGCGCGACGATGCCGAGGCCTGCGTCGACAAGATCCGGAGCAGCGGCGGACGGGCGACGTTGGTCAACGGCGACTTCGCCGATTTCGAATGCCTGAAGCGGATCGTCGACCAGGCAGCAGCGGTGCTCGGGCCGCCGACGCTGCTCGTCAACAACGCCTCGATCTTCGAAGCCGACACCGTCGGCGCGCTCGACCGCGCGATCTGGGAGCGCCAGCTCACCGTCAACCTTGCCGCGCCGGTGTTCCTCGCCGAGGCGTTCGCGGCCCGCCTTCCTGATGGCACCGAGGGCAACGTCGTCAACCTGCTCGACCAACGCATCTGGAAGCCGACGCCGCGTCATTTCTCCTACCAGATCTCGAAGTCCGCCCTTTTCACGGCCACCGAGACGCTGGCGCAGGCGCTGGCGCCCACTATCAGGGTCAACGGCATCGCGCCGGGACCGGTGTTGCCGAGCGCACACATGAGTGAGGAACGCTTCCGCCGCCAGACCGAGGGAATCCTCCTCCGCCGCCCGCCCGACCTTGCCGATTTCGGCCGTACCGTCCGCTACCTGGTCGAGACGCGGTCGATCACCGGCCAGGTGATTGCCCTCGACGGCGGTCAGCACCTCGGCTGGCAGACCCCCGATATCGCCGCCATCGCGGAGTAGCCCCGCCCGGCTGGTGGGATTTGGGCGACGGATTCCCCGCCCGACCAGCCGCTCGCTATATATCCCGCCATGACCGAGTCCCCGCCCGTTGCCGCCGAGCGCCCTGCCCGCGGCATCGACGTCATTGCCGACATCGTGAAACGCCTGCCGAACGGGCCGGGCGTCTACCGCATGATCGACGCCAAGGGCGCTGTCCTCTACGTCGGCAAGGCCCGCAGTTTGAAGAAGCGGGTGCAGAACTACACCCGGGTCAGCCAGGAGGCCCGCATTGCCCGCGTCATCCAGCAGACGGCGGCGATGGAGTTCGTGTCCACAAGCACCGAGACCGAGGCGCTGCTGCTCGAGGCGAACCTGATCAAGCGGTTGAGGCCGCGTTACAACGTGCTTCTGCGGGACGACAAGTCGTTCCCCTACATCGTTATCACCGAGGACCATCCGGCCCCGCAGATCGCCAAGCACCGCGGCGCGCGCACGCGCAAAGGCACCTACTTCGGCCCTTTCGCCTCGGCCGGCGCGGTCGGGCGCACCATCAACGCGCTGGAACGCGCCTTCCTCTTGCGCTCGTGTTCCGACGCGGTGTTCGCGGCCCGAACGCGGCCGTGCCTGCTCTACCAGATCAAGCGCTGCTCAGCGCCGTGCACCGGCGAGATATCGCCCGATGACTACGCCGGCCTTGTGCGCGAGGCGAAGGCGTTCCTGTCGGGCAAAAGCCAGGCGGTGCGTACCAAGATGCAGGCCGCGATGGAGGCGGCCGCGGAGCGGCTCGACTACGAGGCGGCGGCGCGCTATCGCGACCGCCTGGCGGCGCTGTCGCATGTTCAGGCCCACCAGGGCATCAACCCGCGCACGTTCGACGAAGCCGACCTCTTCGCCTGCCATCAGGCCGGTGGGCAGACCTGCATCCAGGTGTTCTTCTTCCGCGCCGGACAGAACTGGGGCAATCGCGCCTACTTCCCCCGTGCCGACAAGGCGCTCGAAGCCGACGCGGTACTCGGCGCCTTCCTCGCCCAGTTCTACGAGAACAAGCCGGCGCCGAAGCTCATTCTGTTGTCACACACGATCGCCGAGCAAGCGCTCATCGCCGAGGCGATCGGCGAGCGCAGCGGCCACAAGGTCAGGATCGCGGTTCCGAGCCGCGGCGAGAAGAAAGAGCTGGTCGACCACGCGCTCGCCAATGCTCGCGAGGCACTCGGTCGCGAGCTTGCCGAATCGACCTCGCAGCTGACCCTGCTCGCCGGGCTTGCCGAGCGCTTCGGCCTTGCGGAAGCGCCGCGCCGCATCGAGGTCTACGACAACAGCCACATCATGGGCACCAACCCGGTCGGCGCGATGATCGTCGCCGGACCGGACGGTTTCATCAAAGGGCAATACCGCAAGTTCAACATCCGCGCGGAGGATCTCACGCCCGGAGACGACTACGGCATGATGCGCGAGGTCATCGGCCGGCGCTTTTCGCGCCTAATGCGCGAAGTCGGCCCGCGCGACGGCGAGCGGCCCGAGACCGGCGAAGTCGGGCCCTGGCCGGACCTGATCCTGATCGACGGCGGCCGCGGCCAGCTCGCCGCGGCGTGCGAGGCGCTGGCCGAGGTCGGCGTCTCCGACCTTCCTACCGTCGGCGTCGCCAAGGGACCGGACCGCGACGCCGGGCGCGAGACCTTCCACATGAACGGGCGCAAGCCCATGACGCTGCCGCCACGTGACCCAGTGCTCTATTTCATCCAGCGCCTGCGCGACGAAGCCCACCGTTTCGCCGTCGGCTCGCACCGGGCACGGCGCAAGTCGGACATCGCCAGGAATCCGCTCGACGAGATCGCCGGCATCGGCCCGGCGCGCAAGCGCGCGCTGCTCCGCCACTTCGGCACCGCCAAGGCGGTCGGCCGGGCGAACATCGAGGATCTCACCGCCGTTCCAGGCATTTCCAACGAGATCGCCCGCGTTATTTACGCTTTCTTCCATGAGACTGGCGGATGAGCGGCCCGCGGACGGAACATCCGTGGACCTGGGCACCAATGCCGCCTAGCATGGCTCCGGCCGGCGGCTTGAGGCCACGACTTGCGCGGAGGATCTGACGTGAGTGAGCATGTGCACGCCGGAGGGGCGTCCGACAGCGTCCCGGTTGGGCACCTGCACGCCTTCGCGCTGCCTAACCTCTTGACCTATGCCCGCATCGTCGCCGTGCCGGCCCTGGTGTTCTGCTTCTACGTCGAAGGCTACGCCAGCCGGTGGTTCAGCTTCGCGGTGTTCGTCGCCGCCACGGTCAGCGATTTCTTCGACGGCTACCTCGCGCGCGCCTGGAAGCAGCAGTCGGCTATCGGCCGCATTCTCGATCCCATCGCCGACAAGCTCCTGGTGGCGGTGGCGCTCCTACTCCTCGTTTGGGACGGCACCATCGGGGGCTGGTCGTTGCTCGCCGCGATCGTCATCCTCGCCCGCGAGATTTCCGTCTCGGGCCTCCGCGAGTTCCTGGCCGAGGTCAGCGTCAGCGTTCCCGTGTCGCGGTTGGCGAAATGGAAGACGACGCTGCAGATGGTGGCGATCGGCTTCCTGCTCATCGGACCGGCCGGCGACCGGCTCCTCAAGTACTACTTCGCAGACCTCGGCCTCGCCACTTACATCGGCCTGCTGCTCCTGTGGGTGTCGGCGTTGATCACGCTCTATACGGGCTACGACTATTTCCGTGCGAGCCTGCGCCATCTGATGGGGGAAGACGGGTGAAGCTCCTCTACTTTGCGTGGGTGCGCGAGCGCATCGGTCGCGCCGAGGAGTCATGCGACCCACCGGCCGAGGTGACAACCGCTGCCGAGCTCGTCGAATGGCTGAGGGGTCGCGGACCGGAGTACGCGAACGCGCTCGACGAGCCGGCCACCGTTCGCATCGCCATCGACCGCGTCCATGCTCGCGGCGACGCGCCGCTCGCCGGGGCTCGCGAAGTGGCGATCTTCCCGCCGATGACCGGCGGCTGAGCCATGATCACACCGAGCGTCCGCGTCCAGGGGGGCGACTTCGATATCGCCGCCGAGGTCGCGCGCCTGTCAGAGGCGCCCGGCGTCGGCGCGGTCGTGACCTTCACGGGCGTGTGCCGCGACGAGGACGGCAGGCTCGCCGCGCTCGAGCTGGAGCATTACCCCGGCATGGCGGAGGCCGAGATCGAACGGATCGCCAAGGAAGCGGCGGAGCGCTGGCTGCTAGGCGGAATCACCGTGGTCCACCGCTACGGGCGGATTGCCGTCGGCGACAACATCGTCCTCGTCGCCACGGCCTCGGCCCACCGCCACGCGGCGTTCGAGGCCGCCCGCTTCGTCATGGATTTCCTCAAGACCAACGCCCCTTTCTGGAAGAAGGAGCAGGCCGCGACGGCCGAAGAGGGCGAGTGGGTTGCCTCCAAGTCCGACGACGATCGAGCCGCAGACCGCTGGCGGCGGTAAACCGCACTATCCCACGATCTCGACCTCTGAGAACCAGTACGCGATCTCGAAGCGTGCGGTGTCCGGTGCGTCGGAGCCGTGGACGGCGTTCTCGCCGATCGATTTCGCGAATTCCTTGCGGATGGTGCCGGGGTCGGCCGTGGCCGGGTCGGTCGCGCCCATCACCTCGCGGTTCTTGGCGATGGCACCCTCGCCTTCCAGAACCTGGACCACCGTCGGCCCCGAAGACATGAAGTCACAGAGCTCGTCGTAGAAGGGGCGGCCGCGATGGACGGCGTAGAAGCCCTCCGCCTGCTGGCGCGTCATCCACACGCGCTTCTGTGCGACGATTTTGAGCCCGGCCCCCTCCAGCTTGGCGTTGATCGCGCCGGTGAGGTTGCGTCTGGTCGCGTCCGGCTTGATCATCGACAACGTGCGCTCGACCGCCATCCCCGCTCCTGTCCCCGTGAAATTAAAGTGGCGGGTGTATAGCCGCCGCCCCGCAAGGCGGCAAGGACAAGGCCCACCACCTTGCCGTCGCCCGACTGCGGAACCAATTCAGGTGCGAGACGATTTGCCGCCCGAACCCGCCGCGCAATGTGATTAGATTTGATCGCCCCGTCTTGTCAGGTCGTGTGGCAGGTGAGACGTCTCTGTTGGCCGATCCGATTTAGGCGGCGGTGGGCGTGACGCGACAGGAGATCGGAGAGGACCATGGACGCGAAGGTCGATGACGCGGGCAGGTGCCCTGTGATGCACGGGGTCACGAGTTTCGGGATGAGGTCGAACCGGGACTGGTGGCCGAACCAGTTGAACCTCAGGATTCTCCACCAGAACTCCTCGCTGTCCGATCCCATGGGCGCGACGTTCGGCTACGCGGAGGAATTCAGGAAGCTCGATCTCAAGGCCCTGAAAGAAGACCTCTACGCGCTGATGACGGACAGCCAGGCGTGGTGGCCGGCCGATTTCGGCCACTATGGGCCGCTCTTCATCCGCATGGCGTGGCACAGCGCCGGCACCTACCGCACCGGCGACGGCCGCGGCGGCGGCGGCTCCGGCACGCAGCGCTTCGCACCGCTCAACTCGTGGCCGGACAACGTGAACCTCGACAAGGCGCGCCGGCTGCTGTGGCCGATCAAGC
>CAYTXI010000108.1:0-8505 GCA_964441935.1 uncultured Bauldia sp. | reverse complement strand
AACAACCGAAGCGCGACGCAATCAATGCTACTTGGGGACCTCGCCGCCGCCGACGTGATTTTGCCTGACGGCGCCCGCGCGATCGATATTCGAGGGATTTCGGCTGACAGCCGCTCTGTCGGCCGGGGTTTTCTGTTTGCGGCGCTGCCGGGGACAGCGACCGACGGTGCTCTCTTCGCGAGTGAGGCCGTTGGTCGCGGTGCTGTGGCCGTCCTTGCCGGCACCGATGCCCGCCTCGAAGGGACCGGAATCGTGCCGGTCCTGCGCGCCGACGATCCGCGCCGGGCGCTCGCACTCATCGCGGCGCGCTTCTATCCGCGCCAGCCGGAGCATCTGGTCGCGGTCACCGGCACCAGCGGCAAGACATCGACCGTCGATTTCGTTCGCCAGATCTTCGTTTCGGCCGGCAAGGCGTCGGCCAGCATCGGTACGCTCGGCGTCATCACCGGCCTGCGGCGCGAACGCGGCCAGTTGACGACGCCGGACGTGGTCGGCCTCCACGCCGAGCTTGCGCGGCTGGCGCTTGACGGCGTCACCCACGTCGGCCTTGAGGCCTCAAGCCACGGTCTCGACCAGCACCGTCTCGACGGGCTCAGGATCGAGGCGGCGGCGTTCACCAATCTCGGCCGCGACCACATGGATTACCATCCCACGGTCGCCGCCTATCTCGACGCCAAGCTCAAGCTGTTCGCGGAAGTGCTGCCGGCGGACGGAACCGCGGTTATCGCAATGGACGGCGCGCGGGCGGCGGACGTGCTCAGGACGGCGGTGGCGCGCGGCCAGCGGTTGATCCGTGTCGGCGCGGGCGGTGAGGAACTGCGGCTCACGGCGCTCGCCGCCGAGGGCCTGCGTCAGCGCCTCAGCGTTGAGGCGTTCGGGCGCGCGCGCGACATCGTCCTGCCGCTCGCCGGGACCTTCCAGGCGACCAATGCACTGGTGGCGGCGGGCCTGGCGATGGCGGCGGGCATCGATGTCGAGGCGGCGCTCGACGCGCTGGCGGGTCTCCGCGGTCCGGCTGGCAGGCTCGAGCTCGTCGCGCGCAGGGACGACGGCGCGATGATCTTCGTCGACTATGCGCACAAGCCCGAGGCGCTGATGAGCGCGCTGGCGGCCTTGCGGCCGATGGCGCGGAGTCACCTGATCGCGGTGATCGGCGCCGGCGGCGATCGCGATCCCGGCAAGCGGCCGCTGCTCGGCAAGGCCGCGTCGGAGGGCGCGGACGCGGTGATCGTTACAGACGACAACCCGCGCTCGGAGGATCCGGCCGTGATCCGTAAGGCCGTGCTAGCCGGTGCGCCGGAGGCGATCGAGATCGCCGATCGCGCCGAGGCCATTGCACGCGCAGTGGCCATGCTCGGGCCGGGCGATGTCCTTTGCGTCGCCGGCAAGGGACATGAAACCGGACAGATCGTCGGCGAACGGGTCCTTCCGTTTTCCGATCATGAGGCCGTGAAGCGGGCGCTCGCCGGCGAGGAGGCGGCGTGAGCAAGCCGCTATGGGCTTGGGAGGCGTTCCTGACGGCGACCGGGGGCCGGCGGCTCGGCCCGTCACCGGACGCGATCGCCGGCATCTCCATCGACAGCCGGACGATTCAATCGGGCGAGGCGTTCTTCGCCATCCGCGGTGACACGTTGGACGGTCACGACTTCGTTGCCATGGCGCTCGCCCGCGGGGCGGCGACGGCGGTGGTTTCAGAAGCGCGGCTCGCCGCGCTGGGCGACGCTACCGGATCGTTGATCGTCGTCGGCGACGTACTTGAGGCGCTCGGCGGAGTCGGCCGGGCCGCACGGGCGCGCAGCGGCGCGCGCATCGCCGCGGTCACCGGCAGCGTCGGCAAGACCGGCACCAAGGAGATGCTCGCCACGGCGCTTGCCGCCGACGGGCCGGTGCACTATTCACCGGCGTCCTTCAACAACCAATGGGGCGTGCCGCTGACGCTTGCTCGTATACCGCCGTCGGCGCGTTACGGCGTTTTCGAAATCGGCATGAACCACGCCGGGGAGATCGCGCCGCTCGCAGAGATGGTGCGCCCGCATGCGGCAATCGTGACTTCGGTCGAGCCGGTCCACTTGGAGTACTTCGACGACGTGCGGGCGATCGCCCGGGCCAAGGCCGAGATCTTTGCGGGCGTGGAACCAGGCGGCGCCGCCATCATCAACCGGGACAACCAGCACTTCGACCTGCTGGCGGCGCTCGCGCGCGACGCAGGGATCGAGCGCATCATCGGCTTCGGCGAACACGATGCGGCGGAGGCCCGCCTGAAGACCGCCAAGCTCAAACAGGACTGCTCGTGCGTATCGGCGACGATCGCCGGCGAGGAAGTCTCATACAAGCTCGGCCAACCTGGACGTCACCTCGTTCAAAACAGCCTGGCGGTTCTGGCGGCGGTCGCCGTTCTCGGCGGTGATCTCGCCAAGGGGGCGCTGGCGCTGGCGTCGATGCCGCTGCCCAAGGGGCGAGGCGACCGCCATCGCCTGGCGCTGGTGAGAGGCGAGGCGACGCTGATCGATGAGAGCTACAACGCCAACCCGGCGTCGATGCGCGCAGCGATCGTCCTCCTCGGCCAGGCGAAGCCGGGACGGGAGGGCCGCCGGGTCGCCGTTCTCGGCGACATGCGCGAGCTCGGCGCCGACGCCGCGGTGATGCACGCCGGCCTCGCCGGCGCGCTGGCGGACGCCGGCGTCGACATCGTGTTCCTCGCCGGGCCGCTGATGGCCGCCTTGTGGCACGCGCTTCCCGAACGGCTGCGCGGCGGATACGGCGAGACAGCCACTGAGTTGGAACCGATGCTCCTCGAGGCCATCGGCCCCGGCGACGTGATCATGATCAAGGGGTCGAACGCCAGCCGCATGGGTCCGCTGGCCGAGACCATCAGGGCGCGTTTCGCGCCGAGAACAACCGCCGCCCGGGTGAGGACGGAAGAGGACGCTGCCTGATGCTCCATTTCCTCAGTCAATTCGGCGATCAGGTCTCCGTCCTCAACGTCTTCCGCTACATCACCTTCCGGGCGGCCGGCGCCACCATGACGGCGCTGGTGTTCGTGTTCCTGTTCGGCCCGTCGATCATCGCCACCTTGCGGCTCCGGCAGGGGCGCGGCCAACCGATCCGCGACGACGGACCTCAGCAGCATCTGCTGACCAAGAAGGGCACGCCCACCATGGGCGGGCTGATGATCGTCTCCGGTTTCGTCGTGTCGACGCTGTTGTGGGCCGACCTTGGCAATACGTACGTCTGGGTCGTGCTGGCGGTGACCGTCAGCTTCGGCCTCATCGGCCTCTACGACGACTACCTCAAGGTCACCAAGGCGTCCGCAAACAGCGGCCTTTCGGGGCGTTTGCGTCTGTCGGTCGAAGCGGCGCTCGCGCTCGTTGCCTGCATCGTCCTGGTCTGGGCGGGGAACTCCCCGCTGTCGACGTCGCTGACCTTTCCGTTTTTCAAGGACCTGGTGATCAGCCTCGGCTGGCTCTTCGTTCCGTTCGCCGCCTTCGTCATCGTCGGCTCCGGCAACGCCGTCAACCTCACCGACGGCCTCGATGGCCTTGCCATCGTTCCGGTGATGATCGCCTCGGCGAGCTTCGCCTTCATCGCCTATCTCTCGGGCAACGCGGTTTTCGCGGACTACCTGCAAATCCATCTGGTGCCGGGCACTGGAGAGCTGGCGGTGGTCTGCGGCGCTGTCGTCGGCGCAGGGCTCGGCTTCCTGTGGTTCAACGCGCCACCCGCTGCGATCTTCATGGGCGACACCGGATCGCTGGCGCTCGGAGGCATGCTGGGGACGGTGGCGGTCGCCACCAAGCACGAGATCGTTCTTGCCATCGTCGGCGGCCTGTTCGTTCTGGAGGCGGTGTCCGTCATCCTCCAGGTCGTCTCGTTCAAGCTGACCGGAAAGCGCGTCTTCCGCATGGCGCCGATCCATCACCACTTCGAGGCTCTTGGCTGGACGGAGCCGCAGATCGTCATCCGCTTCTGGATTATCGCCGTGTTGCTTGCCTTGATCGGCCTCTCCAGCCTCAAGCTCAGGTGAGCCGCTGATGATCCCCGTCTCCACGCTCGGCGGTCAGAACGTCGCGGTATTCGGTCTCGGCGGCAGCGGCCGGGCGACGGCGCTGGCGCTCGCCGAAGGCGGCGCTAAGGTTGCGGCGTGGGATGACAGCGCAGAAGCGGTGGCTGCGGCGCGCGAGGCGGGCGTCGCGGTCGCGGATCTGGCCGCCACGGACTGGCAGAGCTTCTCGGCGCTGGTCCTGGCGCCCGGCATCCCGTTCACCCATCCGAGCCCGCACTGGTCGGTAAAGTGCGCGCGTGGGGCCGGGATCGAGATCATCGGTGACATCGAGCTCTTCTGCCGCGAGCGGCGGCGGCAGGGCGCGGGCGGCGCGTTCGTCGCGGTCACGGGGACCAACGGCAAGTCGACGACCGCGGCGCTGATCGCCCACATGCTGGCGGCGGCCGGCCGCGATGTGGCGCTGGGCGGCAACATCGGCCAGCCCGTGCTGTCGCTGGAGCCACCCGGTCGGGAACGCACCCACGTTGTCGAGTGCTCCTCATTCCAGATCGATCTCGCGCCGAGTCTCGATCCGTCTCTCGGCGTCCTCCTTAACGTCACGGCCGACCACCTCGATCGGCACGGCACCATGGCGCATTACGCCCGCATCAAGGAGCGCCTCGTCGTTCGCTCGGATATCGCGGTGATTGCGGTCGACGATCAGTGGTGCCAGTCCATCGCCGAGCGAGTGACGCGCGCCGGCCGCCCGGTGGTGAGGGTCTCCGGGCAACGCCGGCTCACCGACGGCATCTTTGCCGGCAGGCGAGGCGCCGTGCTTGTGGCCGACGGACACGACGAGGTTGTCGAGATCGCGAACCTCGCCGGGCTCAGCGCGCTGCGCGGCGCCCACAATGCCCAGAACGCGGTCGCGGCGATCGCGGCGGCGCGGGCCCTCGGCGTCAAGGACGTGGTGATTGCCAAGGCGCTGACAACGTTCCCTGGTCTACCGCATCGCATGGAGGATGTCGGACGGCGTGATCGCGTGCTGTTCGTCAATGACTCCAAGGCGACGAATGCCGAGGCCGCGGCACGCGCTCTGGCCAGCTTCCCCCGCGTCTACTGGATCGTCGGCGGACGGCCGAAGCAGGGCGGCATCGCCGGCCTCGGCGAGTTCTTCCCGCGCATCGTCAAGGCCTACCTGATCGGCGAGGCGGCACCCGACTTCGCCGAAACGCTGGGCGACGACGTGCCGCACATCCTGTCTGGCACGCTCAGTGCCGCGGTCGCTTCGGCCGCGGCCGATGCGGCGGAGGACCCGGCCAGCGAGGCGGTGGTCCTGTTGTCGCCGGCGTGCGCCTCCTATGACCAGTTCCAGAACTTCGAGCGGCGCGGCGATGCCTTCCGCGCCCTTGTCAATAAACTCGACGGGATCACCGGCCCGGGATTGGGATCCGGGGCCAGCCAGGGGGAGGCCGCCTGATGGTGAGCCGTGCCGATCGCAGTCAATTCGCCCAGTGGTGGTGGACCGTCGACAAATTGCTGCTTGGCGCGATCGTCGTTCTGATCCTCAGCGGCGTGGTCCTGTCGCTGGCCGGCAGCCCGGCGGTCGCCGAGCGTCTCGGCTACGACAGCTTCCATTTCGTCAAGCGCCATCTGGCGTTTCTGGTGCCGGCGATCGCGGTAATGATCGCCACCTCGTTCCTGACGCCGCGCGAGGCACGCCGCGCGGCGCTCGTCGTCCTGGTCGGCGCGATCGTGCTCATGCTGGCGACGCTATTCGTCGGCGACGAGAACAACGGTGCTCGCCGTTGGATCAGCGTCTTTGGGCTGTCGCTGCAACCGTCCGAGTTCATGAAGCCGGCGTTTGTCGTGATCGTGGCCTGGCTGTTTACCGAGAGCGCGCGGCGGCCGGATATCCCCGGCAACATATTCGCGCTGATCCTGCTGGCGATCGCCACCGCCCTGCTTGTCGCAGAGCCAGACTTCGGTCAGACGATGCTCGTTGCTATCGCTTGGGGAGCCCTCTTCTTCATGGCCGGCGTGCCGTGGCTGTGGATCGTGGGGCTCGGCGCAGGCGCGGTCGGCGGCATCGCCGTCGCTTATGTGATGCTGCCGCACGTCGCCATCCGCATCGACCGGTTTATTTCGCCGCAATCCGGCGACACCTTCCAGGTCGATCGTGCGCTCGATTCGATTCTGCGCGGCGGCTGGCTCGGACGAGGTCCGGGCGAGGGTATCGTCAAGCGCGTGCTGCCTGACGCCCACACCGACTTCACCTTCGCGGTGGCAGCGGAGGAGTTTGGCATCATAGCGTGCATTGCGCTGGTCGCGGTGTTCGCTTTCGTCGTCTTTCGCGGGCTGTCGCGAAGCGCCAAGCACGACGATCCGTTCGTGCGTCTGGCGGGCGCTGGCCTGGTCGTTCTGTTCGGCGTCCAGACCGTGATCAACATGGCGGTCAACCTCAACCTGATGCCGGCAAAGGGCATGACGCTGCCGTTCATCTCGTACGGCGGTTCGTCGATGATTGCCGTGGCGTTCGGGATGGGGCTCCTTCTCGCCTTCACCCGCCGGCGGCCGCAGCCGCGTCGCTTCGCACGCCGGTTCGGTTCGCGCGCGCCGGCGACGGCCGGCGCCTGAACGGGGCCGCGAATGGCGGGTCTGGTCCTGCTCGCGGCCGGCGGCACCGGTGGCCATCTGTTCCCGGCCGAGGCGCTGGCGCTGGCGATGAAGGCGCGCGGCTGGCGCGTGCATCTGGCGACCGATCGGCGGGCTGAGGCCTACGACCGCGATTTCCCGGCGGACGAGGTGCACACGATCGTGTCGGCGACGCTCAGCCGCTCGTTCGGCGGCATCGTCCCGGCGCTTGTCAGGCTGGCGCGCGGGGTGTGGCAGGCGCGGCGGCTGATGAGGTGGCTGAAACCCGACGCTGCGGTCGGCTTCGGCGGCTATCCGACCGTGCCGCCGATGCTGGCGGCGGTCTGGGCGCGTGTCCCCACCGTGATCCACGAGCAGAACGCCGTGCTCGGCCGCGCCAACCGGCTGCTCGCCCGGCGGGTCGACCGGATCGCAACCAGCGTCGGCGGTGTCGGTGGCGCCTACGGCGGACGCGTCGTCGAAATCGGCAACCCGGTGCGGCGGGCCGCCCGCGAAGCCGCCAGGGTTGCGTATCCGAGGCGGGGGCCGACGGATCCGTTCCGGCTCACCGTTTTCGGAGGCAGCCAGGGTGCCCGGTTCCTGTCCGACGTGGTGCCCGCCGCTGTGGCGGCGTTGCCCGGCCCGTTGCGCGGACTGGTCACGGTCGTACAACAATGCCGGGCGGAGGACATGAGGCGGGTCGTGGAGGCCTACCGGGCGATGGGCGTCGCCGCCGAGGTCGAGACGTTCTTCGCCGATCTGCCGCGGCGCATGGCGGGGAGCCACCTGGTCGTGTGCCGCTCGGGTGCGTCGACGTGCGCCGAGCTGGCGGTCATCGGCCGCCCGGCGATCATGGTGCCCTTGCCCGGCGCCATCGACCAGGACCAGAAGGCCAACGCCGAGGTGATCGTGCGAGCGGGTGGCGGGTGGATGATGGAGCAGCGCGATATGACGCCTGAGCGCCTCGCCGCCGAGCTCGGCGGCCTGATCGCGGAGCCCCCGCGGCTGGCCGCGGCTGCGGCAGCGGCGGGGGCGATCGCCCGGCCGGACGCGGTCGAGCGTCTCGCCGACCTCGTCGAACGGGTCGCGGCCGAGCGCGCCGGTGTGTCCGCGGCCGGAGCTACCGCGTGACCGCCGGCATGAAGATGTCGCACGACATCGGTCCGGTGCATTTCGTGGGCATCGGTGGCATCGGCATGAGCGGCATCGCCGAGGTGCTCGCCAACCTCGGGTACCACGTCCAGGGTTCCGACCAGACCGAAAACGCCAATGTCCAGCGTCTGAAGTCGCTCGGCATCGACATCAGGATAGGTCACGACGCCGCCAACCTCGGCGACGCCCAGGTGGTGGTCGTCTCCTCGGCGATCAAACGCGACAATCCGGAACTCAGGGCGGCGCGCGAGCGCCTGCTGCCGGTGGTGCGCCGCGCCGAGATGCTGGCCGAGCTCATGCGCTTGAAGCAGGCCGTTGCCATCGCCGGTACCCACGGCAAGACCACCACGACGTCGATGGTGGCGGCGCTGCTCGACGCCGGCGGCCTCGACCCGACCGTTATCAACGGCGGCATCATCAACGCGTACGGCACCAACGCGCGGCTCGGTGCCAGCGACTGGATGGTGGTCGAGGCCGACGAGTCCGACGGCACGTTCGTCCGCCTGCCGGCCGACGTGGCGCTGGTCACCAACATCGACCCGGAGCACCTCGACCACTACGGCAACTTCGATCGGGTGTGCGACGCCTTCCGCCAGTTCGTCGAGAACGTGCCGTTCTACGGCTTCGCCGTTATGTGCATGGACCATCCGGAGGTGCAGGCGCTTATCGCCAGGATCGAGGACCGCCGCATCATCACCTACGGCCGCAACCCGCAGGCGGAGGTGCGCTACCGAGAT
>CAYTXI010000107.1:0-8556 GCA_964441935.1 uncultured Bauldia sp. | reverse complement strand
CTCCGGGAACAGCCGGATGACTTGGCGGAAGGCGAGCACGATGCCGATGGCCAGAACCGCCAGGATGACTCCGTTCAGGCCAGGATTGGCGTAGAATGCCGTAAACACCTGGCGCCACAAGATGAGCGCGATGAAGGCGGCGATGATCAGGAATATGGTCATCCGCCACAGGTAGACCTGTGGACTGGCCAGCTTGTAGGGGTCGTACTCCCGCGCCCTGGCTCGCCTGAAGAAGTTCACCTGCTACCTCTTTCGCTTCCCCCAGACTCTTAGCGTGAATTGTGACGGGAGAGAAACCGCAAAATCTCGGCCCGCGCCGGCGGCTTAGCGGGGGCGCCCGGCGGCGGTCAGGCTAGCGAGGAGCGCGGGGTGGATGCGGTCATTGCCGGCGACAATGGAGTCGCCGGCAAGAACGTCGCCGCCGCCGCCGGCGTCGGTGACCATGCCGCCGGCCTCGCGCACGATGACGACACCGGCGGCAACGTCCCACGGCGACAGACCGCGTTGCCAATAGCCGTCGTAACGGCCGGCGGCGAGCCAGGCGAGGTCGAGTGCGGCCGAGCCGCAGCGGCGGATGCCGGCGGTCTTGTCGGTGAGGCCGCGGAGTTCGGCCAGGAACACATCGTGGCCGGCGCGCCCGATCGACGGCATGCCGGTCGCGATGACCGCATCGGCGAGGTCACGGCGGACCGAGACGCGCATTCGGCGATCGTTGTAGAAAGCGCCGGAGCCGCGCTCGGCAACGTAGAGCTCGTTGAGCACGGGATTGTAGATGACGCCGGCGACGAGTTGGCCGTCGCGCTCGAGGCCAAGTGAGATCGCGAACAGCGGAATGCCGTGGAGGAAGTTGGTGGTGCCGTCGAGGGGATCGACGATGAAGCGATGGTTCCGGTCGGTGCCGGGGAGCTCACCACTCTCCTCGGTGAGGATCGACCAGTTGGGTCGCGCCTTGCGCAACTCGGCGATCAGAGTCTCGTCGGCACGGTGGTCGGCGGCAGTAACAAAATTGCCCGGCCCTTTGAGCGACACTTGTAGGTTCTCTACCTCGCCGAAGTCGCGGGCGAGGCCGCGGCCGGCCTTGAGCGCCGCATTGACCATGACGTTGAGGATCGCGGTGCGGGGCATGTGTTGACGTGGAGACCGGAGTCAGGGCGGGGCCCCAAGCACCACACTTGCCGGCGCGGTTCAAGCGGCCCGGTCAGTCGGCCGGCCAGCGCTGGGCCGCGGCGACCGCTGCCTGGCGCTGATCCTCAGGTAGGCCGTCGACGAACGCGTCAAGGAAATCGTCGCCCTTGCCGGCCTTGGTTGCCAGCAGGTGCCATTTGGCGGCCTCGACCGGGTCGGCGTCGGTGCCGCTGCCGGTCGCAAGGATGCGGGCCAGTCGGTTCTGGGCGATGGGGCTGCCGACGTCGGCGGCGCGCTTGAACCAGGCGGCCGCCGCCTCTTCGTCCTTGTCGACGCCAATTCCGTTGAACAGGCGGATGCCATACTCGACCTGGGCGGGGATGTGACCGAGGCGGGCGGCCTCGGCGAACCAGTGGGTGGCGACGGTCCGGTCCCGACCGACGCCGCGACCTTCGTCGTAGAGCTGGGCGAGGACGTACTGGGCGTCGGAGCTGCCGGCCTCGGCAGCCTGGCGAAGCAGTTCCGCGGCGCGGGCCGGATCGTGCGGGCGCACCTGGCCCTCCAGGTAGAGTAGCGCCAGGTTGTACATGGCCGCGGACTTGCCGCTCGCCGCCGACTCCTCGAAGTAGTCCGCCGCCTTGGTGCGGTCGCGTTCGATGCCGCGGCCTTCCAGGTACATCATGCCGAGGGCGAACTGCGCCTCGCGGTCGCCACCATCAGCCGCGAACCCATACCAGTTGGCCGCCTCCTCGTAATCGCGCGGGACGCCGTAGCCGCCCTCGTAGATCAGCCCAATCAGGGTCTGGGCCGCCGTGTCACCGGCTTCGGCGCGCGGGATGGCAAGGCCGAAGGCCGACAGGTAGAGGCCGCGCTGGAAGGCGCCATATGCGAGGTCGGCGCCGCCAGCGCTTTCCGCGTCGCCGGCGGTGACGGCGGCGGGTGTCGGCGTAGGCACCCCGCCGGCGGGCGGGGCCGGCGGTTCCGGTGTCGACGCCATGGGTGGCCTGTCGGCGGGAGCCGGGGTCGGCAACGCCGGCGCTTCCGGCGGCGAGGGCGCCGAGGTCAGCGGTGCCGAGCCCGCTGGGGTCTCGGTCGCCGGGGTCTCGGCCACCGAATCGGCCACCGGGGCGTTGGTCGCCGGCGCGGCGACGGCGCCCGTCGGTGGCTTTAGGCGCGGCAGCGGCGGGTTGACGATGGCGCGGGGCTCTGCTGCGGCGGGCGGCGGCGTTGCGTCGGGGACCGCGTAAGGTGGGGTCAGGACGATGGGCGCGTCCTGGGCATTGGCCGCGAGCGCGGACAGGCCAAGGAACACGACAACGGCGACGCCCGGGGAGCGCATCATGCGGCCGTCTCCCTGATTGCCGCCAGGTGATCGCACGCCTCGGCGACAGCCTCGCGCGGGCCGCGCGGGTCTTCCCAGACGGCGCGCGACAAGGCGACGAACTCGATCCCGGCGTCGACCGCTTCGCTGACGGAGGCAAGCGACCGGCCGCCCATGACCATGGCCGGGATGACCGCCACGGAGGTCCACCAAGCAGCGAGGTCGAGCGCCTTGGCGAAGATCGCATCGCCGGTGTCGCCGTCGAGGCGGCCGAAGAACAGGTAGTCGGGCTCGGCCTCAGCGGCCAGCATGGCGTCGTGACGCGAGCGTAGCGCGCCGGCGCCGACAATCTTGCTCGGTCGCAACGCGGCGGTCGCCGCCTTCAGGTCGGCCTCGCCGCTGTCGACGTGGACGCCGTCGGCGTGTGTGCGCCCGGCAATCCGCGTGTCGTTGTGGATCAGAGCGGCGACGCCGCGGGCCTCGGCGAGCGGCACAGTCGCTTCGGCAAGACGCTGCAAGTCCACCGGGTCGCGCCGATCGGCGGCGATGATGAGGGAGGCCACGTCGCCGCCGGACAACGCCTCGCCCACGCGCCGTGCGGAGGCGTCCGGGTCGCTACCGGGGGGTGTTACCAGGCACAAGCGACAGCGGTCGATGACGTTCGCCATTGGCTCGCATGCTCCGGTCTTCGGCACCTGCCGAAGCATGTCTTGCGGCCCCGCGAACGCGGGGACCGGATTCGCGTGATCAAATATATGGCATTTCGATCGGCCTGCATGCCTTCAGGCCGCTTTTTCCATATCTGGTGCCCAACGCCCGGCGGTGGCGAGACTGTTCATGCGGGCGCGGTGCAGAAATGCGCGCTGAGCGGCGGCGACATTCTCCACCTTGCCGGCCCACGTCTTCATGGCGGCCGCCTGCAGGGCGCGACCGTAGGAGAAGGTCAGCCGCCACGGTAGGCCGCCGACCTGATTCATCAGCGACAGGTGCTCGGTCGCCTGCTCGTCGGACTGCCCGCCGGACAGGAAGGCGATGCCGGGGACGGCGGGCGGCACACACGCCTTGAGCAGCGCAATGGTCTTGTCGGCTACTTCCTGGGGGCTCGCTTGCTTCGCAGCATTCTTGCCGGCGACGACCATGTTGGGCTTGAGGACCATGCCCTCGAGCTTGATGCCGGCGAGCGCGAGCTCGGCGAAGACCGCCTTCAACGTCTTCTCGGTGACGGCATAGCAGGTGTCGGCGTCGTGGGCGGCGACCGGGCCGTCCATCAGCACCTCCGGCTCGACGATCGGAACGATCTCGGCCTCCTGACAGAGCGCGGCGTAGCGGGCAAGCGCGTGGGCGTTGGCGTTGATGCAGTTGTCGGTCGGGATGCCGGGGCCGATGTCGATGACGGCGCGCCACTTGGCGAAGCGAGCTCCGAGACCGTGGTACTCGGCGAGGCGATCGCGCAGTCCGTCGAGCCCCTCGGTGACCTTCTCGCCGGGCGCCAAAGCCAGCCGCCAGGCGCCCTTGTCGACCTTGATGCCGGGAATCGCGCCCGTCGCGGCGATGACTTCGGGAAGCGGCGTGCCGTCGGCCGCCTGCTGGCGGATGGTCTCGTCGTATAGGATCACGCCGGAGATGCACTCCTTCATCGCCTCCTCGGTGCGGAAGAACATCTCGCGGTAGTCGCGGCGGTGCTCCGGGGTCGACGCAATGCCGCGGGCGTCGAAGCGCTTGGTGATGGTGCCGGTACTCTCGTCGGCGGCGAGAATGCCCTTGCCGGGGGCGGTCATGCGCACGGCGATGTCTTCGATACGTTCGGCCATGGAAGAAGTCCTCGTCTGGAAATCGTGTTGGCTTTGGCGGCTTTGGCCGACGTTATAGCGAACGAAGCGCGGCTTTCACATAGGTCGGCTATCCGGCCTTCAACACCTCGACGCCCGGCAGCGCCTTGCCTTCGAGCCATTCGAGAAAGGCGCCGCCCGCGGTCGACACGAACGAAAAGCCGTCCGCCGCACCCGCGTGTTTGAGGGCGGCGACGGTCTCGCCGCCGCCGGCAACGGACAGAAGCTTGCCGGCGCGCGTGCGTTCGGCGGCGTGGCGGGCGGCGGCGACGGTTGCGGCGTCGAACGGCGGCACCTCGAAGGCGCCGAGCGGTCCGTTCCAAAGCAGCGTCGCCGCCCTGTCGATCCAGGCGTTGACCGCGGCGATCGACTTGGGGCCGAGGTCGAGGATCATGCGGTCGGCGGGAACGGCGTCGACGGCGACCGTGTCTGACCGTGCGCCCGGCTCGAAAGCGGGCGCAACGACGACGTCGACGGGCAGGACGATCTCGCGGCCCGCCGTGTCGGCTGTGGCCATGATGCGTCTGGCGGTGTCGGCGAGGTCGGGCTCGGCCAGTGACTTGCCGATGGCGACGCCCTTCGCGAGGAGGAAGGTGTTGGCCATGCCGCCGCCGATGACCAGGGCGTCGACGTTACCGACGAGGTTCTCCAGAACGTCAATCTTGGACGACACCTTGGCGCCGCCGACGACGGCGAGGAGCGGGCGCTTGGGGTGGGCGAGGGCGACCGTCAGTGCCTCGATCTCGGCCTGCATGGCGCGGCCGGCAAAGGCGGGCAGCTTGTGTGCGATGCCTTCGGTCGAACCATGGGCGCGGTGGGCGGCGGAGAAGGCGTCGTCGACGTAAAGGTCGCCAAGTGTCGCCAGAGCATCGACGAAGGCGGCGTCGTTCTTCTCTTCCCCCTTGTGGTAGCGGGTATTCTCGAGGACGAGCACGTCGCCGTCGGCCATGGCGGCGACGGCGGCCTCCGCGGCCTCGCCTATGCAATCCTCGGCAAACGCCACCGGCTTGCCGAGCTGCTCGGCGACGGCCGGCACCACCGGCCTCAGCGACATTTCCGGTACGCGCTCGCCCTTCGGCCGGCCGAAATGGGCGAGCAGGATCGCCTTGCCGCCCTTGTCCGTGATTTCCTTGATCGTCGGGGCGACGGCGCGGATGCGGGTGTCATCGGTGACCTTGCCGTCGGCCATCGGCACGTTGAGGTCGACGCGGACGAGCACGCGTTTGCCCTTCACATCGGCGTCGTCGAGCGTGCGGAAGGCAGTCATCGATTGTCGTACGCACTCACGGCCGCGTTCCATTCATCGATGACGCGATCGGCTTCGTCGCTTGCATCGTCAGCTTCGTCGCTCAAACACCGGAGGTAGTCCTCCATTTCGTCGACATACGAGTCAACATCGTACTTCGCAGACTCCATTTGATACTGCTCCGCGTAGTAGCCGGACGGAATGTACGGTTCATTCGGTCGTGAGCAGTACATGGCGGACGTTGGTAGAGATGGAGACAACGCAAGCAGAGCCACGGAACCGAATAGGTGCCCCCGATTCATTGGCCTCACGTCATCCGAGCTTGCCCATGGCGACGGCGGTGTCGGCCATGCGGTTGGCGAAGCCCCATTCGTTGTCGTACCAGGAGACCACGCGGACGAACGTGCCGTCGATGACCTTGGTCTGGTCGAGGGCGACGGTCGAGGAGGCGGGATCGTGGTTGAAGTCGGACGAGACCAGCTTCTCCTCGGTCGTTTCGAGGATGCCGGTCAGGCGGTTCGACTTCGATGCTTCGATGAAGGCCTGGTTGATCTCTTCGGGCGTGGTTGCGCGTTTGGCGATGAACTTGAAGTCGACCAGCGACACGTTCGGGGACGGCACGCGGATGGAGGCGCCGTCGAGCTTGCCGTTGAGTTCGGGCAGCACCAGGCCGACGGCGCGGGCGGCACCCGTTGTGGTCGGGATGATATTGATGGCCGCTCCACGGGCCCGGTAGAGGTCCTTGTGGAGGGTGTCGAGCGTCGGCTGGTCGCCGGTGTAGGAATGGATGGTGGTCATGAAGCCGTGCTCGATGCCGACCGCGTTGTGGGCGACGTAGGCGACTGGCGCGAGGCAGTTGGTGGTGCACGAGGCGTTGGAGACGACCGTGTGCTCCTTGGCGAGCTTGTCGTCGTTGACGCCGTAGACGACGGTGAGGTCGGCGCCGGAAGAGGGGGCCGACACCAAAACCCGCTTGGCGCCGGCGGCAAGATGCGCAGACGCCTTCTCCTTCGAGGTGAAGATGCCGGTACATTCGAGCGCGATGTCGACGCCGAGCTCCTTGTGGGGCAGGGTCGCCGGGTCCCTAATGGCGGTGACCTTGATCGGGCCGCGGCCGATGTCGATGGTGTCGCCGTCGACCTTGACCTCGCGCGGGAACTTGCCGTGAACCGAATCGCGGCGGAGCAGGTGGGCGTTGGTCTCCACGGGCCCGAGGTCGTTGACGGCGACGACCTCGATATCCTTGCGGCCGGACTCGGCGATGGCGCGCAGAACCAGTCTGCCGATGCGTCCGAAACCGTTGATGGCAACCCTGACAATCATATCGACCTCACTTTGTCATTGGCCAGAAGCATCAGCGCCGAACGGCGGCGCCGGGGCATTGTCACAGATCAAGAAAGGGCCTCGAGGCGCTGCAGCGCCGCAGTGGCGGCCGCATCGGCGGTAATGCCAAACTTCATATACAGATCCTTATAAGGTGCGCTGCCGCCGAATCCGGTCATACCAATGAAGATGCCGTCGCGGCCGATGATGTGGTCCCAGCTCCCGCGCACCGCCGCTTCGATGGCGACGTTGACCGGCGCTTCCCCGATGACTTCGGCCTGGAAGTCCTCACTCTGGGCGCCCAGTAGCTCGAAACACGGAATCGAGACGACGCGGGCGCTGCGTCCGGCCTTGATGATCAGGGCGCGCGCGGCAAGCGCGATCTCGACTTCGGAGCCGGTGGCGAACAGGCTGATGTCGGGGTCACCGTCGGCCGGGACTATCTCGTAGGCGCCGCAGGCGCACAGGTTCTGTTCGCTGAATTCCTTGCGGAAGGCCGGCAGGTTCTGCCGGGTGAGCGCCAGGAGGCTCGGGCCGGCACGGTGTTCCAGTGCAAGCTGCCAGCACTCGGCGGTCTCGGTGGCGTCGGCGGGGCGGAAGACCCTGAGGTTGGGGATGGCGCGCAAAGCCGTCAGGTGCTCGACCGGCTGGTGGGTCGGGCCGTCCTCGCCGAGGCCGATGGAATCGTGGGTCATCACGTAGATCACCCGCTGGCCCATGAGTGCGCAGAGGCGGATCGACGGCCGGCAGTAGTCGGAGAAGACGAGGAAAGTGCCTGAGTACGGAATGATGCCGCCGTGGAGCGCCATGCCGTTCAAAGCGCCGGCCATGCCGTGTTCGCGCACGCCCCAGTGGATGAAACGGCCGGAGAAATCGCCGGGCGTGATCTCCTGCATGTCCTTGGAGCGTGTGTTGTTGGACGGGGTGAGGTCAGCGGAGCCGCCGACGGTCTCAGGAACCGCGGCATTGATGACATCGAGGGCCATTTGCGAGGCCTTGCGGGTGGCGGCGGTCGGCGCCTCGGCGGCAAGCTTCCGCTTGTATTCGGCGATGGCGGCGGCGAATCCGGCGGGCAGGTCGCCGCGCTGACGGCGCTCGAACTCGCCGCGCTGGTCGCTGTTGAGCGTGGCGATGCGCTTCTCCCAATCCTTGCGGGCCTGACTCGCCCTCAAGCCCGCGATCCGCCAGGCGTCGCGGATGTCTGCAGGTATTTCGAACGGCGGCGCGCTCCAATTCAGCGCCTCGCGCGCGCCGGCGATCTCGGTCTCGCCGAGGGGCGAGCCGTGAGCGCCGGCGGTGCCGGCCTTGGTCGGGGCGCCGTAGGCGATGGTCGTCTTGCAGGCGATCATCGAGGGGCGGTCGCTCTCCAGGGCCTCGTCTATGGCGCGGGCGACCTCATCCGGGTTCTGGCCGTCGACCCGGACGGCGTTCCAGTTGGCCGCCTTGAAACGGGCGACCTGATCGCCGGACTCGGCCAGCGACAGCGGCCCGTCTATGGATATGCCGTTGTCGTCGAACAGCACGATCAGCTTGCTGAGCTTGAGGTGGCCGGCGATGGAGATCGCCTCGTGACTGATCCCTTCCATCAGGTCGCCGTCCGAAACGAGCACGTACGTGCGGTGGTCGACGATGCCGTGGCCGAACTGGGCGGCCATGATGCGCTCGGCGATCGCCATGCCGACGGCGTTGGCGAAACCCTGGCCGAGGGGCCC
>CAYTXI010000106.1:0-8556 GCA_964441935.1 uncultured Bauldia sp. | reverse complement strand
TGGGATTCCGGGCGCGACGCGGCCTACCTCAGGGCCAACATCGCCGGCGGCGAATACTATGATTGGTACTACGCCTCCGCCGCCGACCGCGACGCGCAGGTGAGGACGCCGATCACCGACGGCGCCTACGGCAAGCCGTGGGTGTTCCGGCCGAAGGACCTGATCGCGTGGTGGTCGAACGAGCACTACGACCGCCCTGGCGGCATCGAGGCCGGCAGCCCGACCGCGTGGGCGCCCGAAGGAAAACCGATCCGCTTCACCGAGTTGGGCTGCCCGGCCGTCGACAAGGGCCCCAACCAGCCGAACGTCTTCCCCGACCCCAAGTCGACGGCGGGCGGCCTGCCGTATTACTCGACCGGGGTGCGCGACGACCTCGTCCAGCGCCGCTTCGTCACCGCGACGCTCCGCTACTGGGACCCGGACGACCCCGACTTCGACGAGGCCGCCAATCCGGCGTCGTCGGTCACCGGCGAGCGCATGGTCGACGTCGACGCGATCCATCTGTGGACCTGGGACGCGCGGCCGTTCCCGGCGTTCCCGCTCCTCACCGACGTGTGGGCCGACGGCGGCAACTGGGAGACCGGCCACTGGCTGAACGGGCGCCTTGGCGCGCTGACCGCCGACGCTCTGGTCGGCCAGCTCCTCGCCGACTTCGGCGCCGGCGCCGGCGTCGTCGAGGACCTCGACGGCGTGATCGACGGCTACTTGATCGACCGCATCGCCTCCGCGCGGAGCGTGCTCGAACCGCTGTCGCAAATTCTGATGTTCGAGGGCTTGGAGTCAGACGACGTCTTTCGCATCGTCCGACGCGGGCGGCGCGTCAGCGATACC
The DNA here is from genome assembly GCA_964441935.1 of uncultured Bauldia sp. GTDB lineage: Bacteria > Pseudomonadota > Alphaproteobacteria > Rhizobiales > Kaistiaceae > JBBDMC01. Next base: position 7,725 of record CAYTXI010000106.1, on the reverse strand, counting down.
TTCACCGACGACGACCTGGTCGCCGAAGGCGACCGCGCGCTGCTCGTCGTCCGCCGCGCCCAGGAAACCGAACTGCCGGCGGAGATTTCGATCGGCTTTTCCGATGCGCTGGCGGACTACCGGCCGACGTCGGTGTCGTCACGCCGCCTGATCGGCGGCAGCCGGCGCGTCGAGTCGTTCGATACCAGCGCGGTTCTCAGCCACGCGACCGCTACCGGCATCGCCGACACGGTCTTGCAAGATATGTGGGCCGGCCGCGAGACCATCACCCTGGCGCTGCCGCAGCGGGCGCTCGCCCTTGAGCCCGCCGACGTCTGCGCGATTGCCGCTGCCGACGGCACGCGGACCGCGATCGTCACCCGGATCGAAGACGCCGGCCTGAGGCGCATCGAGGCCCGCACCGTCGAGCCCGACATCCTGGCGCCGGTGCCGGCGGTGGCACGGGCGCTGGCGCCACGCGCCGCCGGGCTCGATTCGCCGCCGGAGGTGGTGCTCCTCGACCTGCCGCTGATCACCGGCGTCGAACCGCCGCACGCCCCACGCATCGCCGTCTTCGCCGAACCGTGGCCCGGGGCGATCGCGGTCTCGCTCGGCGATCCCGACTCCGGCTTCGTGCCGCGTCAGGCGCTGACGCGGCGCGCGACCATAGGCGAGCTCACGGCACCACTGGCGAGCGGGCCGGTCGCCCGCTGGGACCGGGTGAACGCAATCGACGTTCAGCTCTACGGTGGGGCGCTCGCCGGCGAGCCGCGACTGGCGGTGCTCAACGGCGCCAACGTCGCCGCGATCGGCACCGAGGCCACCGGTTACGAGGTCATCCAGTTCCAGAACGCGACGCTGATCGGCGCCGACATGTGGCGCCTCGACGGCCTCCTGCGCGGCCAGGCCGGGACCGTCGACATCGCCGAAACCGGACACGCCGCCGGCGCACGCTTCGTGCTCCTCGACGGCGCGATCGAGCCGCTGGCGTTGAGCGAGGCCGAATCCGGCCTCGGTCTCACGGTGCGTGCGGGCCCGGCGGGCGCCGTCTACGACCCGAACGTGTTCACCGACGTCGTTCTCGGGGCCTCGCGCCGCGGCCTCACGTGCCTTGCGCCGGTCCACATCGACGGCTCGCGCGACGCCGGCACCGGCGACGTGACGTTCACGTGGATACGGCAGACCCGGATTGGCGGCGACGCCTGGGACCCGATCGAGGTGCCGCTCGGCGAGGCGAGCGAGGCCTACCAGGTGGACATCTTCGACGGCCCGGACGTCGTCCGCACGCTGTCGGCGACATCGCCGGCCGCGATCTACGCCGCCGCCGACCAAACCGCCGACTTCGGCGCGCCACCGTCCGACATCGCCGTCGCCATCAGCCAGGTGAGCCCGACCGAGGGACCGGGCATCGCCGCAACGGACCTTATCCATGTCTGATCCCCTCGAAACCGTCCATCTCAAGATCCCGTATCTCGCCGCCGCCCAGGCGCAGAAGCACGTCACCCACAACGAGGCGCTGCGCATGCTGGACACGCTCGTCCAGCTGTCGGTGATCGATGCGAGTCTCACCGCCCCGCCGGGCTCCCCGGCCGAAGGCGACCGCTACATCGTCGCGGCGACGGCGACCGGGGCGTGGGCGGGCGAGGAGGACAACGTCGCCGTCTACGTCGACGGCGGCTGGCAATTCCTGACCCCGGACGTCGGCTGGCTTGCCTACGACGAGGCGACGGCGACGTTGTTTGTGCGCCAGGCGGGCGGCTGGGAGCCGGCTTCGGCGTACTTCGCCTCGGTGACGCAGCTCGGCGTCAACGCCACCGCCGACGAAACCAACCGGCTGTCGGTGCGCTCCGACGCCGTGCTCTTCTCCAACATCGATGCCGCCAGCGGCGGCACCGGCGACGTGCGCTTCGTCGTCAACAAGGAGGCTGTCGCCGACGCTGCCTCACTGTTGTTCCAGACCGGGTTCTCCGGCCGTGCCGAGGTCGGCCTCGTCGGCGACGACGACTTCGTCTTCAAGGTGTCGCCCGACGGCAGCGCCTGGACCGAGGCGATCCGCCTCGACAAGGACACCGGCCTACCGACGATCCTCTACGACAACGCCACCTCCGGCCTGACCGCGACCAACGTCCAGGACGCCATCGACGAGGTCGCCGCGGTCGGTGGGGGCGGCGCCGTTGACAGCGTCTTCGGCCGCACCGGCGCGGTAGCCGCCGCGGCGAGCGACTACGATGCCAGCCAAGTCGACAACGACTCCGGCGTCGCCGGCGCAACTGTCGCCGCGGCGCTCGACGCACTCGACGGCGCGGTCGGCGGCAAGCAGGATTCCGACGGCGATCTCACCGCGATCGCGGGGCTGACGCCGACGAACGACGACATCGTCCAGCGCAAGGCCGGCGCCTGGACGAACCGGACGCCGGCGCAGCTCAAGGCCGACCTGTCCCTCACCAAGGGCGACGTCGGCCTCGGCAACGTCGACAATACCGCCGACGCCGACAAACCGGTCTCCGCCGCCCAGCAAACCGCCCTCGACGGCAAGCTGGCGACGTCCGCTTTCGACACGGAGGAGCCGGGGCCAGCCTCGGGCGATTTCCTCTACGGCAAGACGGCCGAAGGGGATCTGCGCAAGTTCGACGTCGGCAACCTGCCGGGCGGCGGCGGTGGCATCAACAACGTCGTCGAAGACGCATCGCCCCAGCTCGGCGGCCAGCTCGACGTCAACGGCAACCCCATCGGCGACGGCACCCGCGAGCTGATCTCGTTCGTCGAGGACCCAGCCGCGGTCAATCAGGTCGAGATCGAGAACCAGGCGACCGGCGCCGGCCCGATCGTGCGCGCCGCCGGAGACGACGCCGACATCGATCTCAATCTCGCCGGCAAGGGCACCGGCGTCGTCAACGCCGGCGGCGCCAGGGTGCTCACCACCGCCGACGAAGGCGCCGGCAACGGCCTCGACGCCGACACCCTCGACGGCAACGAGGCCTCGGCATTCGCCACGGCGGGGCACGACCACGACGGCGCCTACCAGCCGCTCGACGGCGAGCTCACGGCGCTCGCCGGTCTCGCTTCGGCCGCCGACAAGGCGCCCTACTTCACCGGGTCGGGCACTGCCGCACTCGCCGACTTCACCGCCTACGGACGCTCGCTGGCCGCCGTCGCCAACGAGGCGGCGCTGAAGGCGCTCGTCAACCTCGAAATCGGTACCGACGTTCAGGCGTATGACGGTGACCTTGCGGCGATCGCGGGGCTGACGCCGTCCAATGACGACGTCGTTCAGCGCAAGGCGGGGGCGTGGACGAACCGCACGATGGCCGAGCTGAAAGTCGACTTGTCGTTGTCGGCAAGCGACGTCGGCCTTGGCGGCGTCACCAACGACGCCCAGCTCAAGATCGCCTCGAACCTCGCCGATCTCAACAACGTCGCCACCGCACGGGTGAACCTCGGCGTCGCCATCGGCTCCGACGTTCAGGCCTACGACGCCGACACCCTCAAGGGCGACGTCGAGAACCAGAGCCTGACCGGCGGTGCGACGGTCACGGTCAAGAACCTCGGCAACTTGTCGGGCCAGACGATCACCCCAGACCCCGGCGACCGCGCCATCCAGAAGATCACCAACAACGGCGCCGGCACCATCGCTCCGCACGGCTCCAACACCGGCTGCTATCTCCTGGTGGTGAAGAATGCCAGCGGCGCCGGCGCCATCACCACGAGCGGTTGGGACGACGTTAGCGGCGACAGCTTCGACACCACGACGACCTCCGAATTCCTCTGCCATTGCACGGTCGTCGGCGACTTCTCGTCGATGACCATCAGGAAGGTGACCTAGAGCGATGAGCGAACGCCTCGCCCTCGTGCGCAAGTCCGACGAAGTCGTCCTGACGGCGGTTCCCGCCGGCCGGCGCATCGAACAGCGCGATCCCAAGATCGGCCCTGTACTCAGGGTCGACGGCGCTGCCGCCGGCTGGGAGGACGACGCCTACCGCATCGTCGCCGTCGAGCCCCTGACGGTCCCCGCCGGCAAGCAGGTGAGCGGCGAGAAAACGCTTGCCTACGATCCGGCGACCGACAAGGCGGTCGAAAGCGCTCCTTTGGAAGACGTGCCCCCGCCGCCTCCGGAGCCGACACCCGCCGAAAAGCTCGCCGGCCTCGCCGCCGACTACGGCCTCACCGTCGACGACCTCAAGGCCGAGCTCGGCATCGCAGCGAGGTAAGGCATGGTGCCGTTCGACCTTCCACCGCCGCCGTTTTGGCTGCCGCCCAAGCCGGCAGTCATTCGCCCGGCCGAGGTGAGCCTGCTCGGGCCGGGTGCCTTCCGGCCGATGACGCGGGCGGAGCGCCGCGCCGTCATCGCCGACCTCGTCCGCTCGAAGCGGCTCACCCGGGCCGAGGCCAAGCGGGCGATGCTGCTCGTGCCGGTCGTGGGCTGGGGGACAGAGAGCGCATCTGCCGTCGGCGTAGAGTACGTCGATAAGGATGGCGACAGCTCCAACCACTCGACATACGACTTCGGCACCAAGTCGCTTGGCAGTGCCGTCGACGGCTGGGTTCTGGTCAATGTGGTCCACGCGTATTCGAGCGGCTCACCGGAACATAGCGGACTGACCGTCGGTGGCAGCGCCGCGACACCGCTCATCGCACACACCGAGAATTTCGGGACTGCTCCAGGCGGTTCGGCCTGGTACATCATCGCGGTCTCCGCCGCCACCACGTCCGCGAACATCACGGCGACCTTCGACGCCACGACAGGCCTCTGCGGCATCATGTGGTATCGGCTCACGGGCCTGACATTTCCGAACGGCGATCTCACGGCCTACGACACCGACTTTGACCCGCAAATCGGTGACGCCTCGACCAGTGTCGACGTGGCGTCCGGCGGTGCGGTGTTTGGCGGTATCTACTACTGGCGCGACGCCGACGACTATTGCCAGGCGAGCGCTCACACGGCCGACCTCGCGTCCGAAAGTGGTCGAACGGTCTCCGCCACCGGCGGAGGTTACCCGCCGACCTTCGCCGGCGTGACGGTCGACGACAACCAGATAGTCCAATCTTCCAGCACGAATGTGTCGGCGCGCAAAGTGCTGGCGACGGTTTCGCTGCGTTAGCGCGCTGCCGGCCGATGACGCGGGCGCAACGCCGCTCGACGTGACAGCGAGCTTTACGGGCGGCACACCGAACGACCATGCCGACGTCGCCGCTTCTTCCAGGCGGCTTGATCCGGCGAGACGATGCCCCGCGCAATGAGCGCAGTCGCCGCGTCGTTGTGATGCCCTTCGCTGAAGGCGGCGCAGGGACTCTCATTGAGGTTTCGTCAGGTCGCGGTGGTGTAGCCAACGGCCGACAGAACCAATTCGGTCACCGCAGCACACCGACCCACCACTGACGGCCGCCGGGCCAAATCAGTCGACCCATGAAAACCAGCGCCAGAGGCACGGCGTTCATCGCCGCGCACGAGGGCGTCGTCACGCGCGCCTATCGCGATGTCGGCGGCACACTCACGATCGGCGTCGGTCACACCGCCGCGGCCGGCCCGCCCGTGCCGAGGCTCGGGATGACCGTCACCCGCGATGAGGCCTTCGCCATTCTCCACCGCGACCTCAAGCGGTACGAGCGGCGTGTCGCCAAGGCCCTGCCGGGCGTCGATCGGCGCGTCTTCGACGGCGCGGTATCGTTCGACTTCAACACCGGCGCGATCGACAGCGCCACCTGGGTCAAGCGTTTCCGCGCCGGCGATCGCGCTGGCGCGCGCGTCGGCCTGATGAGATGGGTCAAGGCCGGCGGCCGCACCGTCCCCGGCCTGAAACGTCGGCGCGCCGCCGAGGCGCGGCTCATCTTCACCGGCGTGTACGGACCGGAATCGACCGGCGCGTCCCCGCGGGTCGCGGCATCGCGCTCGCCGGCCGAGGTGCGGGAAGTGCAGGCCGCGCTAGCGACCCTCGGTTTGTATCGCGGCGGCATCGACGGCATCGCCGGGCCGAAGACCAAGGCCGCGATCCGCGCCTATCAGCAAAGCCACCCGGACCTCGTGGTCGACGGCATCGCCGGGCCGGCCACAATGGCCTCGCTCGCCCGCGACGGCGCTGCGCGCCGCCGCATCGGCCAAACGGTAGGCGGCGCGCTCGGTACTGCCGCCGCCGGCGGGGCGGCCGCGGCCTCGGGTGGCTGGCCGAACCCCGCCCTCATCGCCGCGGTCGTTGGCCTCGCGGTTCTCGCTGTCGCTGGCGGAACGTTTGCCTGGGCCTACCGGGCGGAACTGAGCCGTCTCATCAAAACCAGGAGTCGATCCATGCACCACCTCCTTAGCCGCGTCTGGCAGACGCTCAAGGGCTGGAAAACCATGCTCGTCTCGTTGGCGATCGCCGTCGCCGGCGTGCTGCAGACGGCCGACTGGGCGACCATCGTCCCCCCTTCGAAGGTCGGGCCGACCATACTTGGCATGGCCATTCTGGTGGCGGTGCTGAGGGCCCTCACCACCACGCCCGTCGGGCGGAAGAGCGACCGCTAACGGCGCCCTTTCAAGTCGAGATCACGCCATGACCACGTTCTTCGCCAGATCCATCGGCGCGCTGACAATGGCGGCGAGCCTGACGTTCGCCGGGGCCGCGCACGCGGCCTGCATCGACATCGACCATTTCAAGGAGTTCGCCGCGAAGGCCGGGCTGACGATCCGCTACGCCGCGACCGTCGAGGTTCGGGAGGCCCCGACCCCGGCGTACATCGCCGTCAATCGCGACGGCGCCTGGGTGGCTTATTTCGCCTACGGCGACGCCGTGGTCTGCGTGATCGCCGCGGGCCGCCGGTGGACCGAGCAGGGCAAGATACCGCCCGCCGACCTGAGGCCCGGCGGCTGATCCATGCTTGCCGGTCTCCTCGCCGCCGCGCTCAGGCTTGCCTCGTCCGGTCTCCTCGACCGCGTTCTGGCGGCGCTGCAGGCGCGGGCCGATACGGAAGTCGAGCGGGAGCGCATCGACGCGACGGTGGCGATCGAGCACGTCAAGGCCGAGCTTGCCCACCGCCAGGCCCAGCGCGACGTGCTCCTCGCCGAGCAGGGGCGGCTCGTGACCTCGCTGATGCGGCCGGCCTTCGCCTATCCACTCGCCGTTTACTATGCGGCGGTGATCGCCGACTCGCTTTTCAGGTTCAGGTGGGACGTGGCGGCCCTGCCGGCCCCGATCGGCGAGTGGTCGGGCTGGATCATTTCGGCGATATTCCTGTCGGAATCGGGCGAGCGCATCGCCCGCACGATGATGCGGCGGCGGGGGTAGGGGCCATTCAGCGCCTATTCATTCGGCGGGGGCTATGTCGGCGCGCATGAAGAGACTGGCCGCCGCGTTTTTGCTCGCCCTCGCGGTCGCCGCCGGGTCGTCCCCGGCCGCGGCGCAGGGGTGCTATTCGGCAGGCCAGATCCGCGCCGCCGTCCAGGCCGGCCAGGTCGTGTCGCTGTCGAGCGTCATCGGCCAGGTGAAGGCGATGACCGGCGGCGAGGTGCTGTCGTCGCCGCAACTCTGCAACATCGGCGGCCGGCTGGTCTACATTCTCAACGTTCTGATCGGCGGACAGGTCCGCCACGTGCAGGTCGACGGCGCCAGCGGTAGCATCAGCTACTGACAAAGGAGGGTTCATGCGGGTTCTGGTCGTCGAGGACGACGCCGATCTCAACCGCCAGCTCGCCGCCGCGTTTGCCGAGGCGGGCTACGCCGTCGACACCGCCCGCGACGGCGAGGAGGGGCATTTCCTCGGCGACACCGAGCC
>CAYTXI010000105.1:0-8565 GCA_964441935.1 uncultured Bauldia sp. | reverse complement strand
GACATCCTCCACGACCTCGGCGCCTTCTCGATGTTCGCCTCCGACATCCAGGCCATGGGCCGCGTCGGCGAGGTCTTGATCCGCACCTTCCAGACCGCCCACAAGATGAAGGTCCAGCGCGGCCGGCTGCGGGAGGAGACGGGCGACAACGACAACTTCCGGGTCAAGCGCTACATCGCCAAGATCACCATCAACCCGGCGATCACACACGGCCTCGACGAATGGGTGGGCTCCGTCGAGGTCGGCAAGCTCGCCGACCTGGTGCTGTGGTCGCCGGCCTTCTTCGGCGTCAAGCCCGACATGGTGATCAAGATGGGCACCATCGCCGCGGCGCTCATGGGCGACCCCAACGCCTCGATCCCCACCCCGCAGCCGGTGCACCACCGCCCAATGTTCGGTTCCTTCGGCAAGTCGATGACGCACTCGGCCGTGACGTTCGTCAGCCGCGCCGCCCTCGATGCCGGCATCGCCGGCACGCTCGGCATGGAGCGGACGCTGCTCGCCGTCCACAACACGCGCTCCGGCATCAACAAGGAATCGATGATCCACAACTCGGCGACGCCGAAGATGGAGGTTGACCCGGAGACCTACGAGGTCCGCGCCGACGGCGAGCTCTTGACCTGCCCACCGGCCGATGTGCTGCCGATGGCACAGCGGTATTTTCTGTTCTGACCGACTCGCTTACGATTCGTCTCGCTCACGCGGGGGAGAAGACTGCCCTCGAGGCGCTGCAACGGCGCGCATCCCTTTCCAACCGCAACGACCGCGAAGCATTGCTAGCCAATCCGGACGCCATTCAGTTGCCCAATGCCCATATCGCGGCTGGTCGCGTCCACGTCGCCATGCGAAAAGGCAAGATCGTCGGGTTCTCCGTGGTTCTGCCGCGCGACGATGGCGATGCCGATCTCGACGGTCTTTTTGTCGAGCCGCGGCACCAGCGGTCAGGGATTGGCCGCGCTCTGGTGGCGCAGGCAGGCCGGTACGCACGCGACCTCGGAGCGTCGGCGCTCCACGTCATCGGCAATCCACATGCCGGCGCCTTTTACCGAAAACTGGGCTTCCGCATCACCGGCGTGACTGAAACACGGTTCGGTCCCGGCCTTCGGATGGAAAGACCAGTCCGAGATTGACGCTGACCAACACCCCATTTGCCGCACTCGATCTTCGGCTCACCCGCCGAGCGCCCCATTCCCGGGCTACCAAACGCGGATTGCCTCTTGGCACCAGTTGGTGACAATGAGGGGGTCGCCATCCGGTATCAGCGCCGTGAACACAATGATCCGCGCCACCCGAGTCGTGCCCGCCGGACAGTGGTCGCGGTCCCAGCTGACCACCGACACGGTCGCCCTCGACTATGACGAGCGCCACCGCCGCCGCATCGCCATGAAGGGCCGGCGCGGGTTGGAGTTCCTGCTCGACCTCGACCACGCGGTGCCGCTGCGCGATGGCGACGCGCTGGAGCTTGAGGACGGGCGGTTCATCCTCGTCAGCGCCAAGCACGAGCCGCTGGCCGAGATTACCGCGGCGAACCCGGCCGAACTGATGCGCGTCGCCTGGCACCTCGGCAACCGCCATTTGCCGGTCCAGCTCCTAGGCGACAAGATTCGCATCCGCCGCGACCACGTCATCGAGGCGATGGTCGCCGGCCTCGGCGCCACAGCTACGCCGATCGAGGCACCGTTCGATCCCGAAGGCGGCGCCTACGGCCACGGCCATCACCACCATCATCACCACGAACACCACGCCAACCCGGCGCTCGACCACGACGACCGGCTGGACTGAGGCCGGCGATGATCAAGCTAGCTCCGCTCTATGCGGCGACGCACCAAGCTCTCCCTCTCCCCGGTGGAGAGAGGGCGTTAAGCCTTAGCGAACCGAAGGTGAGCTTAGGCGAGAAGGGTGAGGGGGGTGAGCCCTCTCCGGACACGTCCATCCCCCCTCACCCGGATGGACCCGAACTGCGTTCGGCCCCATCCGACCTCTCCCCACCGGGGAGAGGTAGTGCGACGTCGTCGCCGCGTCCTTTCGATCCCCCATCTGGGAGAGGTGAGGCACGGCACCTCGACACCGCCGCGCTCACCAAGCTCATGGCGTGGCTGTCGCCGGCGTTTCCCGTCGGCGCCTACGCCTACAGCCACGGGCTGGAATGGGCCGTCACCGACGGCACGGTCACGAATGCCACGAGCCTCGAAGCCTGGATCGCTGGCGTTGTTCGCCATGGCGCCGGACGTTCCGACGCGATCCTGTCCACCCATGCCTACCGGGCCGCGACCGGCGGCGACGACCCCGCGCTCGCCGAGATCGCCGAACTCGCCGCCGCATTCCAGCCGTCCAAGGAGCGCCACCTTGAGGCGACGGCCCAGGGCCGCGCGTTCCTCTCGGCGGTCGCGTCCTCCTGGCCAAACGACCGGCTCAAATCGCTCGTTGCGGCGCTGGCCGACCGCGACATCGCCTACCCAGTCGCCGTCGCCATTGCCGCCGCCGCCCACGGGGTTCCCCTTTTACCGGCCCTGACCGCGTTGCTCCACGCCTTCGTCGCCCACCTGGTCTCCGCTGGCGTGCGCGCGATCCCCATCGGCCAGACGGACGGCCAGAGGATCGTCGCGGCGCTGGCGCCGCTCATCGCCGACGTGGCGAACGCGGCTGAAACGGCATCGCTCGACGATCTCGGCGGCGCGGCACTCCGCGCCGACATCGCCTCTATGAACCACGAGACCCAGTACACGAGGTTGTTCCGCTCATGACATCGCCTCACGGACCCTTGCGCGTCGGCATCGGCGGCCCGGTCGGTTCCGGCAAGACCGCGCTCATGGACGGGCTATGCAAGCGGCTGCGGGACCGCTGGTCCATCGCCGCCGTCACCAACGACATTTACACGCGCGAAGACGCCGAGTTCCTGACCCGCTCCGGCGCGCTCGCGCCCGAGCGCATCCTCGGCGTGGAGACCGGCGGCTGCCCTCACACCGCCATCCGCGAGGACGCCTCCGTCAACCTCGCGGCGATCGCCGACCTCAACGCCCGTTTCCCGGACCTCGACCTGATCCTGATCGAATCCGGCGGCGACAATCTCGCAGCCACGTTCTCCCCGGAGCTCGCCGACCTCACCGTCTACGTCATCGACGTTTCCGGCGGCGACAAGATCCCGCGCAAGGGCGGCCCCGGCATTACCCGCTCCGATCTGCTGGTCATCAACAAGATCGACCTCGCGCCCTTGGTCGGCGCCTCGCTCGAGGTGATGGCACGCGACGCCGGCAAAATGCGCGGAAGCCGGCCGGTCGTGTTCACGAATCTCAGGTCCGGTGACGGCCTGGAAGCTGTTGCCGACTTCATCGCACGCTCCGGCGGCCTCACCGAGGCGGCTTGATCAGGGTCGGAAGAACCCGCTAACCAATTGCCGCAGTTGGGCGATTCGCCGCTCTCACGGGGACCGGCGAACCGGGCTATAGTCGCGCCCCGCCCAGGAGTGCGCCGATGCCGATCATCAATCGATTCGCCGACTTCCATGACGACATCGTCGCCTGGCGGCGCGACATCCACAGCCATCCGGAGCTGCTCTACGAGGTCCACCGCACCGCCGCCACCGTCGCCGACAAGCTCCGCGCCTTCGGCCTCGACGAAGTCGTCACCGGCATCGGTCGCACGGGGGTCGTCGGCGTCATCCGCGGGCGCCGTGACGGCAAGCGCGTGATCGCCCTCAGGGCCGACATGGACGCCCTGCCGATCGCCGAGGAGACCGGCAAGCCCTACGCTTCGACCGTCGCCGGCAAGATGCACGCCTGCGGCCACGACGGCCACACCGCCATGCTCTTGGGCGCCGCCCGTTACCTCGCCGAGACCCGCAACTTCGCCGGCACGGCGGTGGTCATCTTCCAGCCGGCGGAGGAAGGCGGTGCCGGCGCCAAGGCGATGATCGACGACGGCCTGATGGAGCGCTGGGCGATCGACGAGGTCTACGGGCTGCACAACATGCCGGGGCTCGCGGTCGGCAAGATGCGCACGCGGGTGGGGCCGATTATGGCGGCGACCGACGAGTTCACGCTGACGGTCAGAGGTCGCGGCGGCCACGCCGCCCGTCCCCATGACACCGTCGACCCCGTCGTTGTCGGCGCCGCCATCGTCCAAGCGTTACAGACCGTCGTCTCGCGCGCACTTGACCCGCTTGAATCGGCGGTCGTCTCGGTCACTAAGTTCCACGCCGGCAAGGTCACCAACGTCATCACCGACACCGCCTCCCTCGCGGGCACCGCGCGCACATTGAAGCCGGAGGTTCGCGACCTCGTCGAGGCGCGCATCCGCGCCCTCGCCGACGGCGTTGCCACCGCCCACGGCGCCGCCGTCACCGTCGACTACCGTCGCAACTACCCCGTCACCCGTAACCATCCCGACAACGCTGCCTTCGCCGCCCGCGTCGCCGGCGAAGTGGTCGGCGCCGCCAACGTCGACGACGACGCAGCGCCAGTGATGGGCGGCGAGGACTTCTCCTACATGCTGGAGCAGCGACCGGGCGCCTTCGCCTTCATCGGCAACGGCGACACCGCCGGCCTCCACAACTCGAGCTACGATTTCAACGACGCCGTCATCCCCGTCGGTTGCTCCTACTGGGCGCGGCTGGTCGAGACGGCCATGCCGGCGTGAGGCCTGCGGATCGGGCGGGGCGGTCGATTTGCCACCGCCGTTCGGGTTAAATAACGCGCTAACGATGGGCCCGCCGGGCATCGCTCTATGAAGATTGCCAGGATCGCCACCGACGGCTCGCTCGCGTTGATCGGGCGGCTGTTCAAGGAAACCGGGCGGGATTTCGCCGCACGCTACGTTCTCGTTCTGATTTTCGGGCTCGGCGTCGCCGGCACCACCGCGTTCGGCGCCTGGCTGGTTAAGGACGTTGTCAATCTGGTTTTCGTCGAACAGCGGACGAACCTCGTCTATCTGCTTTCCGCCGTCTTCATCGCCAACGGCATCGCCCGCGGCGCCTTCCTCTACGGCTCTACGGTGACCCTCGGCCATATTGGCAACGCGATCGTCGCCCGCGCGCAGTTGCGCATGTACGACCACCTCCTCGACCTCGGCATGGACTTTTTCAACCGCACGCAGTCCAGCGACCTCCTCACCCGCATGTCGCACAACGCCGCCGCCGCGCGCGAGGTGCTCGACACCATCTTCACCCGCACGGGCCGTGACCTGCTGACGTTGATCGGCCTCTTCGCGGTGATGTTCGTTCAAAACCCGATCATGTCGTTGTTGGTTCTGCTGATCGGACCGATCACCGTCGCCGTCTTCAACAGGTTGGTCAAACGCGTTCGCGCCGTCGCCCGCGCCCAATTCTCGTCGCTCACCATGGTGATCTCGGACATGCAGCAGACCGCCGGCGGCATCCGCATCATCAAGGCCTTCAACCTAGAATCGATCATCCGCCGACGGATGGCGACCTCGATCGATCTTGTCCGCCAACGTTCGGACAAGATCGTGCAGATCCGCGCACGGGCGAGTCCGGTGATGGAGATCCTGGGGGCGACTGCGATCGGGCTGGTCGTCCTGTGGGCCGGTTATCGCAGCACCCAGTTCGACGAACCGCCGGGCGCCCTGCTATCGTTCATGGCGGCGTTGGTGCTCACGTACGAGCCTGCCAAGCGTCTGGCATCTATGCAGATTCCGCTCGAGGCCGGGCTCGTCGGCGTCCGCCTGATGTACGAACTGCTCGACACCGAGCCGACCATGGACGTCAACCCCGACGGACCCGACCTCACCGTCTCGTCCGGCGAGATCGTCTTTGACAAGGTGGACTTCGCCTACCCCGACCGGCCCTCGCTGTTCGCCTCGTTCGACTTCAGGGCCGCCGGCGGCAAGACGACGGCATTGGTCGGGCCCTCCGGCGCGGGCAAGAGCACGTTGATCGCGCTGATCGAGCGGTATTACGACATCGACGGCGGCCGCATCCGTATCGACGGCCAGGACATCGCCGCGGTCAAGCTCGCCTCACTGCGCCGCAATCTGGCCCTGGTCACCCAGGACACCGTCCTCTTCCACGACACCGTCCGCGAGAACATTCGCTTCGGCCGCCCTGACGCCAACGACGCCGAGGTCGAGCAAGCCGCGCGCGACGCCGTCGCCCACGATTTTATCATGGCCACGGCCGAAGGCTACGACACGGTCCTCGGCGACGGCGCCACCCTTCTCTCCGGTGGTCAACGGCAGCGCATCGCCATTGCCCGCGCAATGCTGCGCAACCCCAGGATCCTGCTTCTCGACGAGGCCATGGCCGCGCTGGATTCCGAATCCGAGCACCAGGTCCAAGTCGCGCTCGATCGCCTCATGAAGGGCCGGACTACCATCGTCATCGCCCACCGCCTGTCGACCGTTCACAACGCGGACACGATCGCCGTTCTCGTCGACGGCCGCATCGTCGAGGAAGGGCGTCACGACGCCCTGATCGCACTTGGCAAACACTACGCACGCCTCTACCGTCTGCAATTCGAAAGACACGAGCGCAAGACCGGCGACAAAGCGGCAAGCGCACTGACCGTATCGGCCACCTAACCGCCCCGCCGGCGCCGGCGAAGAGGCTTTTGACGGGGATCAAGGAAGGCGGCGTGCCGCCGGCCGATCGTAAACCGAGGCGACCGGATCGCGGTCGCATTTTGGAAGGGAGCGGATCAATGGCTGGGAAGGCCAAGCACGTTGCATGGTTCGAGGATCTCCGCCGCGCCGACGTGGCGCAGGTCGGGGGCAAGAACTCATCGCTCGGCGAAATGGTCAGCAATCTGGAGAGCCAGGGCGTCCGCGTGCCGCCGGGCTTCGCAACCACCGCCGATGCCTACTGGCACTACATCGAGCACAACAAACTGAAGGATATCATCAGTTCGACGCTCAACGACCTTGCCTCCGGCAAGTCGACACTCGCCGAAGCCGGCCACACGATCCGCCAGGCGTTCATCAAGGGCGAATGGCCTTCCGAAACCGCCACCGAGATCACCAAGGCGTACGGCGAGCTCTGCAAGCGCGCCGGCAAGGACCAGGTTGACGTCGCCGTCCGCTCCAGCGCTACCGCCGAGGACCTGCCCGACGCCAGCTTTGCCGGCCAACAGGAGACGTACCTCAACGTGCGCGGCGATGCTGCCCTGCTCGACGCGTGCCGCCGCTGCTATGCCTCCCTGTTCACCGACCGCGCCATTACGTACCGCTCCGTCAAGGGCTTCGACCACATGAAGGTCGCCCTGTCGGTCGGCGTTCAACGCATGGTGCGTTCCGACATCGGCGGTTCCGGCGTGATGTTCTCGATCGACACCGAGACCGGTTTCGACAAGGTGGTTCTCATCGACGCCGCCTACGGGCTCGGCGAGAACGTCGTCCAGGGAGCTGTCGACCCCGACGAGTACCAAGTGTTCAAGCCGCTCCTGTCGGAGGAGTCCCTGACGCCGATCATCGAGAAGAAGCGCGGCGAGAAGGCAATCAAGATGATCTACGGGTCAGACCCCGCCCGGCCGACCTACAACGTCCCGACCTCCAAGGCCGAGCGCATGTCGTTCGTCCTCACCGATCCCGAAATCCTGACGCTGGGCCGCTGGGCCGCGGCCATCGAGGCGCACTACGAATGCCCGATGGACATGGAGTGGGCCAAGGACGGCGACACCGGCGAGATCTTCATCGTCCAGGCCCGCCCGGAGACCGTCCAGTCGCGCCGCGCCATCGGCGCCTTCAAGCGCTACACCATCAGCGAGAAAGGCAAGAAGCTGGTCACTGGCCTGTCGATCGGCGAAGCGGTGATCGCTGGCCGTGTGTGCATCATCGAAAGCGCCAAGGACATCGACAAGTTCGTCGACGGTTCGATCCTGGTGACCGAGACCACAGACCCCGACTGGGTACCGATCATGAAGCGCGCCGCGGCCATCGTCACCGACCACGGCGGCCGCACCTCGCACGCCGCCATCGTCAGCCGCGAGCTTGGCCTGCCAGCCGTCGTCGGCACCGGCGACGCCACCCACGTGCTCCACACCGAGCAGGAAGTGACGGTGTCGTGCGCCGAAGGCGACGAGGGCTTCATCTATGAAGGCACGGCCAAGTACGAGGTCGAGGAGATCGACCTCGGCGACGTTCCTGAGACCCGCACCAAGGTGATGCTAAACCTGGGCAACCCGGGGGCGGCGTTCCGCTGGTGGCGGATCCCGGCCGATGGCGTCGGCCTCGCCCGCATGGAGTTCGTGGTCTCCAACCACATCCGCATCCACCCGATGGCGCTCGTCAATTTCGACAGCCTCAAGGACGAGGAGGCCAAGAAGGAGATCGCCGCACTGACCGCCGGGTACGCTGACCGCTCGGAGTATTTCGTCGACCGGCTGTCGCGCGGTCTCGCCCGCATCGCCGCACCGTTTTATCCGAAGCCGGTGATCGTGCGCATGAGCGACTTCAAGACCAACGAGTACGCAGGCCTCATCGGCGGCGCCGAGTTCGAGCCGAAAGAAGAAAACCCGATGATCGGTTTCCGCGGCGCCTCGCGCTACTACTCGCCGCACTACCAGCCGGGCTTCGCGCTCGAGTGCAAGGCGATCAAGCGACTGCGCGAGGAGATGG
>CAYTXI010000104.1:0-8629 GCA_964441935.1 uncultured Bauldia sp. | reverse complement strand
CTGTTGCACCGCCTGCATTGGATTCGCGGTCCGTCCGGGATAGCCTTTGCCGCCGCCAGAGGCCAGACGCCCCACCAAGGGGCCATTCAAGCGGACTCTTCCGGTGGTGCGTCATAGGCCAGACAGGGGGCGGCGTTGCGACCTACAGACATTGCCATCATCGGTATCGGTTGCCGCTATCCGGGCGGCGCCGACACACCGGAAAAGTTTTGGGAGATGATTCTCGGCGGCGTCGATGCCGTGGGAAAAGTGCCACCGGAGCGTTGGGACATCGAGGCCTACCATGACCCGCGGCCGGGTATGCCGGGCCGCACGGTCGCGCGTAAAGGCGGCTTCATCGAGGGCATCGACCAGTTCGACGCGGAGTTCTTCGGCATCTCGCCGCGCGAGGCCGAACTGATGGACCCGCAGCAGCGGCTGCTTCTCGAGGCTTCCTGGGAGGCGCTCGAAGACGGCGGCGTGCTCGCCGACCGCGAGGCGGCCGCCACTGGCGTCTTCGTGGGGATCTCGACCAACGACTACTCGCTGCTGCAATCGGGGATCGACGAGCTCAGAACGATCGACGTCTATACGACCACGGGCAGCGTCATGAGCATCGCCGCCAATCGTGTGTCGCACGCGCTCAATCTCGGCGGTCCCAGCCTCGCCGTGGACACCGCGTGTTCCTCGTCGCTGATCGCGATGCATCTGGCCTGCCGCTCGCTTCGGGACGGTGATTGCCGCGTGGCGCTGGTCGGCGGCGTCAACGCGTTGTTGCTGCCGACGCCGTTCGTGGCGTTTAGCCGCATGTCGATGCTCGCCGCCGACGGCCGTTGCAAAGCGTTTGACGCGCGAGCCGACGGCTTCGTGCGCAGCGAAGGCGTTGGGGTCGTCGCGCTGCAGCCGCTGGCTGACGCGCTCGGGCAGGGACGGCCGATCTATGCCGTCATCCGTGGCACCGCCGCCAACCAGGACGGACACACCAACGGCCTCACGGTCCCAAGCCCCACTGCGCAGGAAGCGGTTATACGCGCCGCGTGCCGGGACGCAGGCGTCGAGGAGAGCGCGATCTCCTACGTCGAAGCGCACGGGACTGGAACGCCGGTCGGTGACCCGATCGAGGCGACCGCACTGTCGCGTGCGATCGGTCAGGCGCGCCCGAGCGACAGTCCGCTCCTGATCGGCTCGGTCAAGACCAATATCGGGCATCTTGAAGCGGGCGCCGGCGTCGCTGGCGTGATCAAAACAGCCCTGGCGCTCGGCCACGGCCGCGTGCCGCCGAGCCTGCACTTCGAAACGCCGACGCCTTACGTCGCCTTCGACGAGTTGAACCTCAAGGTGGTGACCAAGGCGGAACCGCTGATGACCGCGCCGGCGATCGCCGGCGTCAACTCGTTCGGTTTCGGCGGCAGCAACGCCCATGCGATCCTGGAGTCGCCCCCCGCCCCCGCCCTGGCCGAAGCGGCGCGCGATGTCGGAGCGGTGCTGCTGCCCCTGCCGGCCAGGACGCGCGACCGGCAGGCGGTGGTCGCCGAGGTCTGGCGGTCGTTTCTGGCGCCCGGCGGCGCCGGCGCTGACATCGACGTTGCCGACATCTGTCACGCAGCGGCGACGCGGCGCAACCATCGAGGCGAGCGCATGGCGGTCGCGGCAGGTAACCGCGACGAACTGATCGCCCGCTTGGGAACGATCGCGAACGGCGAGCCCGCGCCCGGCACATCGGTCGGCCGACCGGAGGAAGAGCCGCCGAGGCCGGTGTTCGTCTACTCCGGTCAGGGCACGCAATGGTGGGCGATGGGTCGCGAGCTCATGACCAGCGAGCCGGTGTTCCGAGAAGTGATCGAGCGGTGCGATGCGCTGTTCTCCGAGCTCGGCGATTGGTCGTTGATCGAGGAGCTCGGTCGCGACGAGGAGTCCTCCCGCGTCCACGTCACGGCCATCGCCCAGCCTGCGATCTTCGCGATCCAGGTGGCGTTGACGACGCTGTGGCGATCGTGGGGTGTCGAGCCGGCCGCGACGGTCGGCCATTCGGTCGGCGAAGTGGCTGCCGCCTGGGCGGGCGGGATCCTCTCGCTTGAGGCCGCCGCGCACGTCATCTTCCATCGTGGCCGCACCATGGAGCAGGCGTCGGAACGCGGGCGGATGCTCGCTGCGGCAATCACCGCCGAGGAGGCGCGTTCGCTGATCGCGCCGTACGGCGAGCGCGTGTCGCTGGGCGCGATCAACAGTCCTCAGCTGATGACGTTGTCCGGAGACGGCGAGCCGCTCGAGGCGATCGCCGCCGAACTCGAGGCGCGCGGCATCTTCAACCGTTTCCTCGCCGTCCAGTACGCCTTCCACAGCGCGCACATGGACGGCGTGCGCGACGACCTTATGGCGGCCCTCGGCGTCGTGCCCCTCGACGAATCGCGCATCCCCGTCGTGTCAACCGTGACCGGCGCAGAGGCGACGGGCGATGACTTCGGGACCGACTACTGGTGGCGGAATGTCCGCGATTCGGTCCTGTTCGGGCCGTCGATCGATCGGCTTGTCGAGATGGGCTTTCGAACCTTCCTCGAGGTCGGCCCCCACCCGGCGCTGTCCGGCCCGGTGGCGGAGTGTCTGCGCGAAGCCGGCCAGCGCGGCACAGTGCTCGGCTCACTGAAGCGCGGCGAATCTGAGCGCACGTCGCTCTTAGCCTCGCTCGGCGCATTGTTCGTGGCGGGTCATGAGGTGAACTGGGACGCGGTACTTGGCGGCCCGAGGCAGGCAGTGCGGCTGCCGCGCGAGGCATGGCACCACCAGCGGTTCTGGCACGAGTCGGAGCGCTCGCGGGCAATCCGGTCGGCGCCGAGGCCACACCCGCTGCTCGCGCATTCGCTGCTGACTTCCGAGCCGACGTGGGAAGCCGACCTCGACGTCCAGCTCTTCCCGTGGCTCCTCGACCACCGCGTGCAAAACCACGCCGTGTTCCCGGCGGCGGGTTACCTTGAGATGATGGCGGCCGCCGGACGCAGCGTGCTAGCGGCCGAGTCGACGCTGATCGAGGATGTGGACTTCCGCAAGGCACTGGTGGTTGCCGAGGAGGAGCCGCCAACCAAGATCCAGATCCGCTGCCGAACGGCGGAAGGTCTGGTCGAGGTTCTGGGCCGCGACAGATCCGGCGAGTGGTCGGTCAGCGCGGCGGGATCGCTGCGTCGTCCCGACGACACGGCGGAGCCGCCTCCAACCGACCTGGCGCGCCTTCGTTCCAGACTGACGACCGAGAGGGACGGTGGCGCGATCAGCGAGCGGTTCGCCGAGGACGGGCTACGGTACGGCCCGGCGTTCTGTGGCATCGAGACCGCCTTCCGGCGCAACGGCGAAGCCTTGGGTCTCGTCCGTATGCCGGAGTCGATCGCCAAGGCAAGCGGTCACTATTACGCCCATCCGGGAATGCTGGATTCGTGTCTGCAGGTAACCATTGCTGCGGTGCCGGACGATGCTGCCCTCAGCGCGGGTCCGTTTCTGCCGGTTCACATCGACCGCGTCCACGTGCGCGGACCGATCGGTATGACGGCGTGGAGCCACGTCCGGGTGCGTCAGGCGGCCGGCCGGTCGCTCGTTCTCGACTTGAGTATCCTCGACGAAGCGGGGCGCCCTCTCATTGAGGTCGAGGGTTTCCGTTGTCAGGCGCTGGCCCGACAGCGCACGGCGATTTCAGCGTCGGCGGACGAGTGGCTGCACGGCGAAGTTTGGCGCGCGCGGCCACGCGTCGGCGCGGCATCGGCAGCGCGGGAGCTGGCGCCGATGGAGAGCATTGTGGCGGCGGCCAAAGCCGTGGCCGCGCGGCACGCTGCGCCGGACGGCCGCATGGGCCGCCATCGCGGCCGCGGGACAGCGGCCGACGACCTCGCGATGGCGTTTGTCGTGGCGGCGTTCCGCGAGCTCGGTTGGCCGATGCGCAAGGGACACCGCACGTCGCTTGCGGCCCTGCGCGTGAAGCTGGGTGTGGTTCCCGCGCACCATAAACTGTTCGACCGATTGATTGCATTCCTGGCCAAAGATGGTTTCGTCGCGCACGAAGGGGACACAGTCACGGTTCTGCGTCGGCCGCCAAAGCGCGATCCGGCGGCGATGTGGCGCGGGGTGCTTGTCCTCGGCCCGGGCCTGTTGCCCGACGCGACCCTGCTGCGCCGGTGCGGTTCGCAGCTTGCGGGCATTCTGCGCGGCTCGGTCGATCCCCTCCAGGTTCTGTTCCCAGGTGGCTCGCCAGCGACGCTGGAGCACTTCTACCAATCGGGCTGGTCGCTGTTCACTTACAACGCGATGATCGCCGAGGCCGTCGCCGAGGCGGTTCGTCAAGTACCCGCCGGGCGTCAAATCCGCGTGCTCGAAATCGGCGCCGGAACCGGTGGCCTCACCTCACACGTCCTCCCACGCCTGCCGGCGGATCGCACGCGGTACATCTACACCGACCTGTCGAACGTATTCTTTGCGCGCGCTGAACAAGCGTTCTTCGACTATCGCTTCGTCGAGTTCGCGACGCTCGATATCGAGCGGTCGCCCGAGGAACAAAGTTTCGAGCCGGGTTCGTTTGACATTGTTTTGGCATCGGACGTGTTGCACGCGACCCGCGATCTGCGTCGCACCCTGGCGAACATCCGCGCCTTCCTGGCGCCCGGTGGAGTTTTCGCCGGCATTGAGATTCCACCGAATTCGCGGTGGCCGGACATCGTATTCGGTGTAACGGAGGGGTGGTGGCGTTTCGGCGATGGCGTGCGTACCGATCATCCAGCTATTTCCGACGATGCGTGGGCGCGCCTGCTTAACGTCTGCGATTTCGACGCTGCGCACGCGCTCACGGTCCCCAATCTGGACGACGGCGAGTCCCAAATTGTTCTTTTGGCGCAACGCCCGGCGGAGCGGACGGAGGAGACGAGGCCACCCCGGTTGACTGCCGTCGATCCGGCGGCCGGGCCTGCGCCTATGTTCGAGCGGCCGTGGCTTGTGCTCGCCGACCGCAGCGGATTCGCCGCGAAGTTAGAGGATGTCCTGTCGGCGCGCGGCGACCGGGCGGTGACGATCAGACCGGGTGAGGCTTACCGTAGGCTCGACGACACGGCGTTCGAAGTGCGGCCCCAGTCGCTCGACGACTTCAAACGCGTTTTGGGCGAGCTAAAGGAGGCCAATCTGACCCCGGCGATGGCGGTCCATCTGTGGAGCCTCGACATCCCCACGGCGGAGGCGACGTCGCCGGAGACACTGGCGCAGGCAGAAGCCATTGGGCCAGTCGGTCTGTTGAACCTCGCCCAGGCATCATCCGCGGCGGGGGTGCGCTTTGCGGTCGTGACCCGTGGCTCGCAGGCCGTTGGCGACGGGCCGATCACGGTCGGCGCTGCTCCGACCTGGGGCCTCGGCCGCGCGATCGTCAACGAGGAGGCCAGCCTCGACTGCCGGCTGATCGATCTCGATCCCGCCGCGCCGGTCGACGAGGCCGCCGAGTTCATGGCGGAGATGGAGGTCGCCGACGGCGAGCGCGAAGTCGCGTTCCGCGCCGGCGGACGGTACGTCAACCGGGTTGTACGAACGAGCCTCGATCAGCTCACGCGGCCGGCAGGACCTGGCGACTCCTCCGTCGGCTACCGGCTGGAGATTCCGTCGCCCGGCGTCCTCGATCGGCTGGCCTTGGTCGAGCGACCGCGGCGGACGCCCGGTCCCGCCGAAGTGGAGATTGCCGTACGCGCGGCCTCCCTGAACTTCCGCGACGTGATGAAGGCGCTCGGAATCTATCCGTCGGAGAGCGTCACCGACGACCTTCCCGGCGACGAATGCGCGGGCGTGATCGTCGCCGCGGGAAGCGACGTCGGAGACCTCGCGATCGGCGACGAAGTGGTCGGGATCGGCTCCGGCTGCCTTGCGTCTTATGTGACGCTGCCGGCGGCTCTAGTATTCCACAAGCCGGCGCGGCTCGACTTCGAGGAAGCGGTGACGATTCCCGTTCCCTTCCTCACGGCGTGGTACGCGCTCCACGAGGTCGGCCGTTTGCGACGGGGCGAGACGGTGCTGTTGCATGCCGCGACCGGCGGCGTTGGGTTGGCGGCGCTTCAAGTGGCACAGGCCGCCGGGGCGACAGTGCTGGCGACGGCTGGATCGGACGAGAAGCGCGAGCTCTTGAGAGCGTTGGGCGTCGAGCACGTCATGGATTCGCGCTCGCTGGCATTCGGCGACCAAGTGCGGACCATCACCGGGGGACGTGGTGTCGACATCGTGCTCAATTCGCTGTCGGGGCGCGCCATCGAGATGGGTTTGGCGTCGCTGGCTCCTGGCGGCCGGTTTCTGGAGATCGGCAAGACCGACATCTATCAGAACACGCGGGTGGGCCTCCGACCGTTCCGTAACAACGTCTCCCTGCAGGCGATCGACCTCCGCCAGATCATGGAAACCCGACCGGACCTGGTGGCGTCGGCGATGCGGCAGATCATACGGCGGGTCGAAGCAAAACGCTTCAACGCCCTACCCCATCGAATCTTCCCGATCGATCGTGTGGTCGATGCATTCCGTCATCTGGCGCAGGCGCGACACCTGGGCAAAGTCATCGTCAACACCGAAGACGCACACGTGAACCCTGTGCCTGTGGCCAATCGGCAACAACCAGACCTGCGCCCTGAAGCGACGTACGTGGTGACCGGGGGGCTCAGCGGCTTCGGGCTCGCGGCGGCAAACTGGATGGCCGACCGTGGCGCGCGGCATCTTGTGCTGGTGGGACGGCGTGGCGCCGCCACGGAAGAAGCGCGCGCGGCGGTCGCGGCTCTCACAGCGCGCGGGATCTCAGTGGTGGCCGAGGCCGCCGACGTGACGCGGCGGGAGGACGTTGAGCGGACGTTCGACCGCATCGCCCGCGAGATGCCGCCGGTGCGTGGCATTCTCCACGCCGCCATGGTGATCGATGACGCGTTGATCTCCCAACTCGATCCGGACCGCATCGCACGTGTGATGGCGCCTAAGGTGGTCGGTGCGTGGCACCTGCACGAGCGCAGCCTCGAGCTGGATCTCGATTTCTTCGTGATGTTCTCGTCGATGGCCGCACTTCTCGGTAGTCCGGGACAAGGGAACTACGTGGCCGCCAACAGTTTCCTGATCGCGCTTGCCGCGCACCGGCACCGGTTGGGCAAGCCGGCGCTTGCAGTTGACTGGGGCCGAATCGGTGACACCGGCTACGTTGCGCGCAACGCGGAAGTCGGTCACCGTCTCGACCGCATGGGCCTGCTCGGCATGCCGGTGGCGCGGGCCACCGAGATGCTCGGCCATCTCATCGTGTCGGACGCCAACCACGTCGGACTGGTGCGGGTCGACTGGCAGGCGTGGACTGGGACCGGGGACGGATCGGTCCCCAACCGCCTCAGCGAACTTAGCGAAGGCGCCGCCGGCGCATCCGATCGCGGGCGCCAGGGGCTGGGCGAGATCCTGCTGTCGGCGCCGGAGGGCGAGCGGCTCGATCTCCTGGTCTCGATGCTGCGCGATCAGGTTGCCAACGTGCTCAGAGCCTCTGCGAGCGACCTCGACGTGGAGCGGCCGTTGACCGATCTCGGGCTCGATTCGCTGATGGCCATCGACCTCATCAACCGAATAGAGACCGAATTCGAGGTAGCCCTGCCGCGGGAACGGGTGGCGGTCGGCGCGACGATTTCCACTCTGGCGGCAACGCTCCTGGAATTGGTCACCGGAGAGGCAGCGCCCCAGCGGCAGGCGCAGCCGCATGCCGAGCCCGGCGTGGCGGTGCCGACCCAATGCCTGGTGCCGTTGCGTTCCGGCGGCAGCCGGCCACCGCTGTTCCTCTTGCACTCGTCGGGTGGTGCGGTCACGAACTACGCTCGCCTGGTGGCCGCGTTGCCGGCGAGCCTGCCGATCGTCGGCGTCCAGTCGCGGGCGCTCGTCACGGACCAGGAGGAATTCGAAACGGCGGGCGCGATGGCCGAGGCCTACGCCGAGCTCATCGGGCGCCACCAGCCGGAGGGCTCGTTGCACATGGCCGGCTTCTCGATGGGCGGATACCTGGCGCTCGGAGCCGCGGAGGCGCTGGAGCGGTCCGGGCGCGACGTGGCGCTCGTCGGCCTGATCGATTCCGACCCACAATGGGCGGACTCGTCCCTTTCGGGGGTCTTCAGGATCCGCGGGCCTTTCCGCGACCTCGCAGTTGGCCTCGGGCGAGAGGTCGGCTTCTTCAAGGGCGTCGACGAGGCGGAACTCGAACGTGACATCGACGCGCTACTCGACGAGCTCGCCGACAAATCCGAGGCGGAGCGGCTCGAAGGGATGTTGGCCTGGTTGGCCGCCAACGGTGGCGAGAACGGACCGTTCGCGGACGAGATCCGTCAGGCGGTTTATCTCACCATGCGGCACAGCGTCATCATCGACAACTATCGGCCCGGCGTGATCCGGGCGCCGATCGTCAGCTGGCGGGCGCGCGGCGCCATCGACGGCGGCGCAAGCTGGAGCAAGCTGACGATCGGAGGATGCCAGGAGGAATCCTTCGACTGCAGCCACTACGACATCCTGTTGCCGCCGGTGGTGAAGGCCGTGGCGGCCTCTCTCGACGCTGCCCTGCTGGATACGGGTGTGGTCGCCGACGAAGCCGCAGAGTAGGCACGCAATGGGGACTGGCTGGGGCGCCAGGATTCGAACCTGGGAT
>CAYTXI010000103.1:0-8675 GCA_964441935.1 uncultured Bauldia sp. | reverse complement strand
GGCATTTCATGTGCAATCCGTTGCGGCCCGACAAACGGCCGGAGCGGCCACTTGGCGGCGCGGCCGATCGCATCACGTCTGGACAGAAAGGCATCCCATGCGCCGCACCCCTCTGATGTGTGTCGCCGCGCTCGCGGCCGGCTCGCTCTCGACGTCCGTGTGCACCGGTCAAGTTTCCGATCGCGTGGCCGCCGTGCCCCAAGACACCCAGGCGGAGATCACCGCTCCGCTCGACGCGCCGCCGGTGCGGGAGACGGCGGAAGAGTAGTCGCGGGCCGGCAGGCGGGTTAACCGTCACGCCGCGGTCGGCTTGCCACGGGGTCGGTGGCCGCGTACTCCCCGGGGAGACGATCGACAAGAAGGACGACCGGGAGTCGTGCTCAGCCGCCGCGCGTTCATGAAGCTCACCGGCATGACCGGGCTCGCCGCCACGGGCGTGTCGTCCTACGCGTTTGCGATCGAGCCACGCTTCCGCCTGGCGGTGACGCGATACAGCCTCACGCCGCCCGGCTGGCCGGCGGCCGGCCGACCCCTGCGCATCTCGGTGGTCGCCGACATCCACGCGTGCGAGCCGTGGATGCCGGTGGAGCGGATCGAGCAGATCGTCGAAGGCTCGAACCGGCTCGATCCGGACATCGTGCTCCTGCTCGGCGACTTCGTCGGCGGCCCCAGCCACTTCCGCACCCGCGATGTGCCTGCGCCGGAGTGGGGCCGGGCCCTGGCACGCCTGACGGCGCCGCTCGGGGTGCATGCCGTGCTCGGCAATCACGACTGGTGGAACGACGTCGGCCAGGTGCGTGCGGCGCTCGCCGACAACGGCATCTCGGTCATGGAAAACGATGCCGTGCTGGTGCGCCCGGCCGATGGACCGGAAGTGTGGATCGCCGGGCTCGGCGATCAGTTGGCGTACCGGGTCGGGTATCGCCGCTTCGCCGGCGTCGACGACCTGCCGGGCACGCTCGCCCGCATCCCCGAGGACGGCCGGCCGATCATCCTGGCCGCGCACGAGCCGGATATCTTCCCCCGGGTGTCGTCGCGGGTGAGCCTCACCGTGTCTGGCCATACCCACGGCGGCCAGGTCGCCCTGCCGGTGCTCGGGCGGATGGTGGTGCCGTCCGCCTACGGTCAGCGCTACGCCTACGGGCACGTGGTCGAGGATGGCCGGCACCTGATCGTGTCGGGCGGCCTCGGCTGCTCGATGCTCCCGGTCCGCTTCGGCGTGCCGCCGGAGATCGTGGTCATCGAGGTCGGCGGGCCGGACGGGGCGGCTCCGATTGTCTAACCCGGTCCGGGTTGCTATCTAACCGGCCATGAAGGCAAGGGTTTTCAGCCCAATCGGGCGGCAGCGCCGGCGCATGCGCGGAACCTTCGATTTCGCGGCGATCGGCGATCGTCAGCGCATGCCCTGGCGGTTCCTCGCCAGCCATATGGCGGTCGACGGGCTGACCGCCGACTGAGCGCCGCCGGCCGCCGGCGGCGAACCGGCCCGCACTCGGAACAGGTCCGGGCCGTCGCAGGAAACCCGCATCCCTCAGGACTTCAAACCATGCCCGCTCCGCAGACCCTCTACGACAAGATCTGGAACGACCACCTGGTCGACCAACAGGAAGACGGTACGTCGCTGATCTACGTCGACCGCCACCTGATTCACGAGGTCACCAGCCCCCAGGCGTTCGAGGCACTGCGCATGGCTGGTCGCAAGGTGCGCGCGGCGGAGAAGACGCTCGCCGTTGTCGATCACAATGTGCCGACCACAGACCGCTCGCACGGCATCAAGAACCGGGAATCGGCGATCCAGGTGGCGGCGCTCGCTAGGAACGCGGCTGATTTCGGCATCGAGTATTTCGATGAGCTCGATCACCGCCAGGGGATCGTTCACATCATCGGACCGGAGCAGGGGTTCACGCTGCCGGGAATGACGATCGTATGCGGCGACAGCCACACCTCGACGCACGGCGCCTTTGGGGCGCTCGCACACGGCATCGGCACCTCCGAGGTTGAGCACGTACTCGCCACCCAGACGTTGATCCAGAAGAAAGCCAAAAACATGCGGGTCACCGTCGACGGCAAGCTGCCACACGGCGTCACCGCCAAGGACATCATCCTGGCGATCATCGGTGAGATCGGTGCGGCCGGCGGGACCGGCCACGTGATCGAGTACGCCGGCGAGGCGATCCGCTCACTGTCAATGGAAGGGCGCATGACGGTTTGCAACATGTCGATCGAGGGCGGCGCCCGCGCCGGCCTGATCGCGCCCGACGCGACCACCTTTGCCTACGTCAAGGACCGTCCAAGGGCGCCGACGGGCGCCAAATGGGACGTGGCGATGCGCTATTGGCAGACGCTCTACTCGGAGGACGGGGCCGAATTCGACAGCGAGGTGACGCTCCACGCGGACAAGCTGCCGCCACTCGTCACCTGGGGAACGAGCCCGGAAAACGTCACCACCATCGACGGACGCGTGCCCGACCCGGCCGATATCGAGAACCCGGACAAGCGGCGCGCGGTCGAGCGAGCGCTCGCCTACATGGGGCTTCAGCCCAACACGCCGATCAAGGACATTACCGTCGACCACGTCTTCCTCGGCTCGTGCACCAATTCCCGTATCGAGGACTTGCGCGCCGCGGCCAGGATCGTCGACGGCAAGCGCGTCCATGAGGGCGTCGCCGCCATGGTGGTGCCGGGCTCCGGGCTGGTGAAGGAGCAGGCGGAGGCGGAGGGGCTCGACAAGATATTCCTCGCCGCCGGCTTCGAATGGCGCGAGCCCGGCTGCTCGATGTGCCTCGCGATGAACGAGGACCGCCTCAAGCCCGGCGAGCGCTGCGCCTCGACGTCGAACCGCAACTTCGAGGGCCGCCAGGGCTTCAAGGGGCGCACGCACCTGGTGTCGCCGGTGATGGCGGCGGCGGCGGCGATCGCCGGACATTTCGTCGACGTGCGCGAGTGGGAGTAGTCTCGGTCGCTCCGGACAGTGAAAAACCCCGCGGGTGACCGCGGGGCCTCTCCAGTTCGTAAGGGTCTCTGGCCTACCAGCCGAAGCCCCAACCCGGTCCGCCGGCTTGCCACGGGCCGCGGTGCGGGGGGACGGGATGGCAGCGTTGGCCGACCTTGATCACCCGGGTCTTGAGGTGCCCGTGGTGCCAGTAGCTGATGCGTTTGAACACCGGCTGGCAGATCGGGCGCGGCGGCGGGAAGCGGTGGAAGCCGGGGGTGCCGAAGCCGAAGCTCCAGCCGGGGCCGCTGAAATGGATGCCGCCATGAACCGGGCCGGGTCCCGGGCCGTGATGGGGGCCGGAGGCCAGTGCGGCGGTTGAGCCCGCGGCAAGGAGCGCGGTAGCAGCGGCGGCGATAAGGGTCTTCTTGAACATGATCCTCGTCCTTCTCATGTCAGGTTTCGTCTCGGTGCGATCGGCTGAGTGATCGTGTGAAGACCATGCGCCTCCTGCACTGAACCGGGCCTGAGACGGCGGTTCATTGGCGGTTCAGGAAACCGGCTGCCGGGCGGCACTTGACCCCGAGATCAAAGACCCGGAAATGGTCGAGGCATGAACGAACGTCTGGACAAGATCGCCGTTAGGCGGCTCAAGCTCGCCGACGCGCACAAGCTGGCGCCGCTGCTTGCCGCATACACCCAGGACCAGAAGCGCGGCGCGCCGGGCCAGCCCGACGAATACTATGCAGAGTTGCTGCTCAAGGACCCGGTCGCCGAGATCGTCGGGTGCTGGCATGACGAGCGGCTGGTCGGATTCGCCGTCTACCTCGACCTCCCCGACACCATGAGCGGCCTGCGTTCCGGGCAGCTCGACGACGTGTTCGTCATCCAGGACGCGCGCGATCACGGGTTCGGTCATCGCCTGGTCGAGGCGATCGTCGCGGAGGGGCGGGCGCGCGGCTGGACGCATCTGAGATGGATGGTGCCGAAAAAGCCATCGACGGCACGCAAACTCGCCGAAACCATGGCAGAGCGGGGATGGTGGCAGAACTACGTGGTCAGGATCGAACGAGGCGTGGCGACTTGATGGCCGAGGGTGGGCACCGCGACCCGATCGAGATGTGGGCGACGCGCATCGGGCGGACGCTCGGCTACATTTTCGTGGTCGCTCTCGCGGTCTACCTCATCGCTACCTATTGGCCGCGATGAGCCGGTCGAAGCCAGGCTGGGCGGACCGGCAGGCGCCGACGCTCGATGACGTCGGAGCGATCGCGCGTGCCAGCTTTGCCGCGTTGCCGGTGCATTTCCGCCGGCTCGCCGGCGACATCCAGTTCCGGGTCGCCGAGTTTCCCGACGACGAGGTGCTCGACGATCTCGGCGTGGAGTCGGAGTTCGGCATACTCGGCCTGTTCCAGGGTGTCGGCATGGCGCACGATGCCGCCGTGCCGGAGACCGGGCAGATGCCCAACATGATCTGGCTCTACCGGCGGCCGATCCTCGACTACTGGGCCGAAAACGAGGAAACGCTCGGAGCCATCGTCAGCCATGTGCTCGTGCACGAGATCGGGCACCACTTCGGCCTTTCCGACGACGACATGGAGGCGATCGAGCGGGCGGCGGGGTAGGGCGCCGTCTTGACGCTCACGTCTTCCCGGAGCATGACATCCCGCCCGGAGGATCGAGACTCATGGAAAAGTTCACGACGCTCACCGCGGTCGCTGCGCCGATCAACATGATCAATGTCGATACCGACATGATCATCCCCAAGGATTACCTGAAGACGATCGAGCGCACCGGGCTCGGCAAGGGCCTGTTCGCCGAGCTCCGTTACAACGACGACGGCAGCGACAACCCAGACTTCGTCCTCAACAAGCCGGCCTACAAGGATGCCAAGATCCTCGTCGCGGGGGACAACTTCGGCTGCGGGTCGAGCCGCGAGCACGCGCCGTGGGCGCTGCTCGACCACGGCATCCGTTGCGTCATCTCCACCCGTTTCGGCGACATCTTCTACAACAACTGCCTTAAGAACGGCATCCTGCCGATCCGCGTATCGAAGGAGGATCTCGACAAGTTGATGGATGACGCCGAGCGCGGCGCCAACGCGACGTTGACGGTCGACCTTGAGAAGCACGAGATCAGAGGGCCTGACGGCGGCGTCGTCAAGTTCGAGATCGATCCATTCCGCAAGCACTGCCTGTTGAACGGGCTGGACGAGGTAGCCCTCACCTTGGAGAAGGCCGACCGCATCGCCGCGTTCGAGGAAGAAGCGGCGATGGAAAGGCCGTGGGTGTAGCGCCGCCGGCCTCGGTTCTCTCCGTTCAGCTTTGCCGAAACCGGCGGTCATCGTCATCACCTCGCACGTCGCTCGCGGAAGCGTCGGCGGGCGTGCGTCAGTGTTCGCCCTTGAGCGTCTGGGCTTCCCAGTGTGGTTCGTGCCGACGGTTCAGCTCTCCTGGCACCCAGGCCACGGTCCGTCGACGCGGCTTGCGACGACGCAAGCCGCCTTCGATGGTTTCGTCGACGACCTCGCCGGGGCGCCGTGGCTCAGCGAAGTGGGGGCGGTGTTTTCCGGCTATCTTGGCGCGGCCGAGCAGGCGGGGGCCGTCGCCCGCCTGGTCAGCGCCGTCAAGGCGCGCAAGCCTGCCGCACTCTACCTCTGCGATCCGGTCATCGGCGACGGTGGCGGCCTGTTCCTGCCGGAGGCCGTGGCGATTGCGGTCCGCGACCAGCTCCTCCCGGCCGCCGATATCGCCACCCCAAACCGTCATGAACTCGGTTGGCTGACCGGCTCGGCACCGAGGGACAACGCCGGGCTCGTGGCAGCGGCGCGGTCGCTCGGCGTCGGTGAAGTCGCTGTTACCTCGGCATTCGCGGACACCGGAGAGATCGGCAACCTTGCTGTCGCCGGCGGCGTGCATCTGGCAAGCCATCTCCTGCTCGCGCGTGCGCCACACGGTGCCGGCGATCTCCTCGCCGCGCTCTACCTCGGTGCCCGGCTGGTGGCTCTTTCGCCGGAGGCGGCGCTCGAGCGCGCGGTCAGGGCCGTCTACGGGCTGCTGAAGCTCGCCGAGGCGACCGGTGCGGACGAGTTACCGCTCGCTGCCGGACAGCACCTGTTCGCGGCGGCGCCCGAACGGATTGCGGTTAGTGAGATTGGCAAAGGGTAACCGCCGTTGAGCCGAACCGGTCAGGCGCGATCCCCGAACCGGCGAAACACGCCGAAGCGGAAGCCGAGGTAGGAGATGACCGTTGCGACGCCGGTCGAAATGACGATGGCGATCGGCAGCGGCGTCGCCGGCACCACCAGTAGGATGGCGGCGTAGACTAGGTAGTTGGTGCCGTTGGCGGTCGAGGCGACCACGAAAAAGCGCAGGAACTCTCCGAGCGAAGGACCATACGGGACGTTGAAGGTGATCCGCCGGTGCATCAGCCAGGCGACGACGGTAGCAGTGAGGATGCCGAAGAGGCGGGCCGAGAACGGGTCGAGGACGAGGCGAACCAGCGTCCAGGTGATGGCGACGTCGACCACGAACGCGGTCAGGCCGGAGACGATGAAGCCGCCCCAGTGGCGGACGGAGCGGTGATCGATGGGGCGCCGGTCGGATGTCACGGCATCTCGCACGCCCCAGGCGACCCTACGCGGCCCGGCGCTTCGGCTCGATGAGCTTGCGGTTGACGAGCACCTCGGCGATCTGCACGGCGTTCAAAGCTGCGCCCTTGCGCAGGTTGTCGGAGACCACCCACAGCATGAGGCCGTAGTCGACGGTCGGGTCCTCGCGGATGCGGCTGACGTATGTGGCGTCCTCGCCGACCGCCTCGAACGGTGTCACGTAGCCGCCGTCCTCGTGTTTGTCGACGACCAGACAGCCGGGCGCCTCGCGCAACAGCTCGCGCGCCTCCTCAGCGGTGATCGGGTCCTCGAACTCGACCGCGACCGCCTCGGAATGGGAGACGAACACCGGCACGCGGACGCAGGTGGCGACCAGCTTGATCTTGGGATCGAGGATCTTCTTGGTCTCGGCGACCATCTTCCACTCCTCGCGGGTGGCGCCGTCCTCCATGAAGGTGTCGATCTGGGGAATGACGTTGAAGGCGATGCGCTTGGGGAACCGCCGCGCCTCGATCGGATCGGAGACGAAGACTGCCCGGGTCTGGGTGAACAGCTCGTCGGTCGCCTCCTTGCCGGCACCCGATACGGACTGATACGTGGCGACGACGACCCGCTTGATCCGCGCGCGATCGTGCAGCGGCTTGAGCGCGACGACCAACTGGGCGGTGGAGCAGTTCGGATTGGCGATAATGTTCTTCTTGGAGAAGCCGGTAATGGCGTCGGCGTTGACCTCAGGTACGATCAGCGGGACCTCGGCGTCGTAACGCCAGGCGGAGGAGTTGTCGATGACAATGCAGTTCTGGCGACCGATCCGCGGCGCCCACTCCTTCGACACGGCGCCGCCCGCTGACATCAGGCAGATGTCGACGTCCGAGAAATCATAGGCTTCGAGCGCTCGCACCTTGAGCGTGGCGTCGCCGAAGGAAACCTCCGTGCCTTGGCTGCGGCGCGAGGCGAGGGCAACCACCTCGTCGGCCGGGAAGCCGCGCTCGTGGAGCACGGCGAGCATCTCCTGCCCAACGTTGCCGGTGGCGCCAGCAACAGCGACCTTGTAGCCCATCCGTATCTAGCTCCCGTTCCTCCTCCGCCGATGGTTGGATCGTAATAACGATCCGGTGCGCCTCTCGCCGGCCGGGGCGGAGGGTACCGGCAAGAGCGAGGATCACGCCGCGGGCGTGGTCGTTTTTTCGCTTGGGGCGGGTGTCGAATCGCAGTCGTTGCCGTGCACAAGGACGGCCGGGACGGTGACCGCAGCGACATGGAGCATCATCGCACTGCCTCCGGAAAGCCGCGCTTCTTCTACGCGAACGCCGGGTGAAGTCAACGGACAAGCAAGGCGCGCTTGGGGCGCGGGGGCCCGCGGTGGTAGGCTGTGCATCAAGGGCCAGCTGTGGAGCTTCACATGGATTGGTTTAGAGACAAGTTCGTTCCCGGGTTTATCGCCGCCGTCGTGCTGTTCCTCCTGTTGTGGATCTGGAACGGGGTCAGCGGCGGTCAGGTTGTCGCCATGTTCGGGGGCGTCACTCCCGGGCCGGCCGGGCCGCAGGGCGAGATGGGTGCGGCCGGGCCAGCCGGGCCGGCGGGACCCGCGGGTGCGGCAGGTCCGGCAGGGCCGCAGGGAGAACGCGGGCCTCCAGGCCCGGTGGGGCCGGCTGGGCCGGCTGGTCCAGCGGGGCCGCCGGGTCCGGCTGGCACAGTCCAGTAGGGCGGCGAGCCTCTGGGGCCAAGGGGCCGGCGCGCTCGCTTGGCCGCGCACGGCTGCGACGGCCGCGGTTCCGCGCCGGCGACAGCGTTCCGTTTCCGCCACGCGTTCGAGTGCTGATGCTGTGAGGCAGGCGGTGGCCGTTGACTTGGGCCCGTTACGTGCCTAAGTATCGTTGCGACTAATTCGCATTATCAGGTTTGAGCGTCCGTCTTTGGGCAACGACTCTGCCAATCCAGAGATCATGACCGGACCGGAGGGGAGCGTCGGCAACGACGCTGGGCAGCGGTCCCTTACCGGGCGCACGGTGCGGGCCATGCGCGCGGTGCTCGCAGGCGAGCGCCGAGGGCCGCTGAGTGCTTGGCTGTTCGTCGGGCCGGCGGTGATCGCATCGATCGCCTACATGGACCCCGGCAATTTCGCCACCAACA
>CAYTXI010000102.1:0-8843 GCA_964441935.1 uncultured Bauldia sp. | reverse complement strand
CGCGGCCTTGGCGACGCCCATGACGTTGTAGTTGGGCATCACCCGGGTCGAGCCGCCGTAGGTGAGCGTCAGCATGGCGCCGCCCTTCGGCATCAGCGGTGCGGCGCGCCGGGCGACCTCGGTGAAGGAGAAGCACGAGATGAGCATGGTGCGGACGAAATTGTCGCGCGCCGTATCGGCGTAACGGCCCTTGAGGCCGGCCTTGTCGGAGAAAGCGATCGCGTGAACGACGAAGTCGATGGTGTGCCAGCGGCGGGCAAGGGCAGAGAACATCGAGCCGATAGACGATGGGTCGTCGGAATCAGGGTCGAGGCCGACGTCGCAGGGGAGTACGATGTCGGAGCCTAGCGAATGGGCGAGCGGCTGGACACGCTTGCCAAGCGCCGGCGTCTGATAGGTGAAGGCCAGCTCGGCGCCGTTGGCGGCCAGCTGCTTGGCAATGCCCCAGGCAATCGAATGACTGTTCGCGACCCCCATCACCAGGCCGCGCTTCTTACTCATTACACCGGTCGTCATTCGCTGCCCCCGTCTCCCTAAGGCATCAGCCGGCGAAGCGCTGTAGAACCAGCGTGGCGTTGGCCCCGCCAAAGCCAAAGGAATTGGAAAGAACGGTATCGACCGTGGCTCCGTCGATGCGTTCGCGCACGATGGGGACGTCGGCGAAATCGGGGTCCAGCTCGTCGATGTTGGCCGACTCGCAGACGAAGCCGTTGTTCATCATCAAGAGCGAATAGATCGCTTCCTGGGCGCCGGCGGCGCCGAGCGAATGGCCGGTGAGCGACTTGGTCGCCGAAATCGGCGGGCAGTCGTCGCCGAAGACGTTGCGGATCGCCTCGATTTCCCGGAGGTCGCCAACCGGCGTCGAGGTGGCGTGCGGGTTGATGTAGTCGACCTTGTCGCCGACGTCGGCGAGCGCCATCCTGATGCAGCGTTCGGCACCCTCCCCGGACGGCTGCACCATGTCATAGCCGTCGGAGGTGGCGCCGTAGCCGACGACCTCGCCGTAGATGCGCGCGCCGCGCGCCCTGGCGTGGGAAAGCTCCTCAAGCACCACGACACCGGCACCGCCGGCGATGACGAACCCGTCGCGATCCTTGTCGTATGCTCGCGACGCCTGGTCGGGGCGGTCGTTGAAGTGGTGCGACATGGCGCCCATCGCGTCGAACAGGACGGACAACGTCCAGTCGAGCTCCTCGCAGCCGCCGGCGAAGATCACGTCTTGCTTGCCGATCTGGATCAGCTCGTAGGCGTTACCGATGCAGTGGTTGGAGGTCGCGCAGGCCGACGAGATCGAATAGCTGACACCCTTGATCTTGAACCATGTCGACAACGTCGCCGAGGCGGTCGACGACATGGCCTTGGGAACGGCGAACGGACCGACGCGCTTCGGCCCCTTCTCGCGGGTCGCGTCGGCGGCCTCGACGATGGCGCGCGTCGAAGGACCGCCGGAGCCCATGATGAGGCCGGTGCGCTCGTGCGAGATCTCGTCGGCGGTGAGGCCTGAGTCCTGAATCGCCTGATCCATGGCGACATGGTTCCACGCCGTGCCTCGACCGTGAAAGCGCAGCGCGCGACGGTCAAGCACCTCAGCCGGGTCGAGACTAGGGGAGCCGTGCACCTGGCAGCGGAAGCCAAGCTTGGCATAGTCGTCAGCGGCCGAAATGCCCGATTTCGCCTCGCGTAAGCTGGCGACGACCTCCTGGGTCGAGTTGCCGATCGAGGAGACGATGCCCATGCCGCTTACGACGACCCGCTTCATCTCCTGCCCTCCTCGTTCCATCGGCCGGTCACTCGCGTGCGGGTGCGAACGCAAAGCCGCTGTGGCGTCCCACCCCGGGCGGCGGATCAGCCGATCGCCGGCTGAGCCTCTCCCTGAAACAGGCCGACCTTGAGATCCTTGGCACGGTAGATGGTGGCTCCGTCGGCCTTCAGCCATCCGTCGGCGATGCCAAGAACCAGCTTGGAGCGCAAGACGCGCTTGAGGTCGATACCGTACTCGACCAGTTTGACGGTCGGAAGCACCATGCCGGAGAGTTTCAACTCGCCAATCGACAGGGCCCGGCCGCGACCCTGCGCACCCAGCCAGCCGAGGAAGAAGCCGAGCATCTGCCACAGCGCGTCCAGGCCGAGGCAACCCGGCATGACGGGATCGCCCTTGAAATGGCAGGGGAAGAACCAGAGGTCGGGCTTGACGTCCAACTCGGCGCGGACGTGGCCCCGACCATGCTCACCCCCCTCTTCGCCGATCGATGTGATGCGATCGAACATCAGCATCGGCGGCAGCGGCAATTGGGCGTTGCCGCCGCCGAACAGTTCTCCACGCGCACACGCGATCAATTCCTCATAGTCGAAACGCGACGCGCGATCGTCTTTCGTATCTGGCATCGGCAAGGTCATCTGTCGTCCACATTCGGTTGAATGTCACTGCCTCTCGCCGGTGAGTTCAAAGCCCGCCTTCGTCCGCAACCTCTTAACACAGCACATAACCCATCGCTACCAACGCCCTGCCCATTGCAACCGGGGCCGCCACACGGTCCACATGGGGTCGCGGCACGGCGAGGTCCAGAACCAACGGACCGGCCAGTCAGAAACCGCCCAAACCGGCCGTGTTCATTGCACGGACTTGTGAAGCGCCCTATATTTCCGCGAGTTCCAGACACGGCATGGATAGGCATAGTGAGTCAAAGCACGGAGATCGGCCAGCTCGGCACGTCGCGTCGGTCCGAAGTGCGCGCGATGCTGCGCGGGGCGGGCCTCAGGCCCACGCGCCAGCGAATGGCGCTCGCCGAAATTCTGTTCGCGCGCGGCAATCGCCACATCTCGGCGGAGAGCTTGCACGGGGAGGCGCTTGCCAAGGGCGTGCAGGTGTCGCTGGCGACGATTTACAATACCCTGCATCAATTCACCGGAGCCGACCTTCTGCGCGAGGTCGCCGTCGACGGCTCACGCACTTATTTCGATACCAATACGGCCGACCACCATCACTTCTTCGTCGAGGACGACAACGCCGTCATCGACATTCCGGACGAGCAGATGCGGGTCGGTCGGGCGCCGGAGCCGCCCCCGGGCTTCGAGATCAGCAGGATTGACGTCGTGGTCCGCCTGCGCCGCATCCAAGGCTAGCGATCGATTTGTCCCAGCCGGGATTTTTGTGCACTGCGGCAAAACGCGCGGACCGATTGACAATCACGCCAGTTTACGTTTCGTTAAGGACGCGGCGGACCCTTTTGATAGGTCCGGCATGTATCTTAGCGTTGCGTTTGTCGCGTTATATTGCGTCTTGATCTCATCGGCGAGCGCCGCGGCTATCTTGGCCGCCGGCAGCGTCGTGCAGTTGTTCCCGCTCTCGACTCGCGCTTCTTTGGCATACGTCCTTTTCGGCCGATCGCCGTCTGAATACCCACACACGCCAGCGATACCCAACGGGCATGAATCAGCTCGGCGCCGCCGTTTTTGGCTGTGGGCTGGGGCAGTGACGACCACATTGCGTCCTCGCTTTTTCGAGCTGCGCAGCCGAGAGCAAAATTTACCAGTCGCCGTCGCGGCGACCGGCTAGGTCCGGTAAGGCAGGCGCACGACCTCGGCGTCGCGGATCAGCCGCCCGCCACCCTCGCCATCAGCCCATTCGGCATCGCGCTCCCAGTCGGCGATGACGCCGTACACCTCATGGGTAGCGAAGAGACCTTTCGCGTCGATGAACCGTCGGGCGTCGTCGGCGCTCTGCCAGACCCAGCCGCCCGGATAGGACCGGCCGTCGCTGTCGACCCCGCGACCGCGCTTGATGACCGGCCCGGCCGCGAATGCCTTGTCGTACTTGAGGCGAAGACCGACGCAGTAGATCATGGCCGTGGGCGAGGCTAGCAAAGCCCCGCGGACCGGCGCTAGTCGATTTCCTCGCCGGGATAGACGCCCCACAGCTGTTCCTGCGCGATCCAGCCGTCGAACCCGTCGCCAGAAAGCCGACACCAACCGTCGGCGCAGTGCCTGATCGATGCCATGACGCCCGGCTCGAGATAAGCGGTGATCGCCGAATCCGGGGTGGCGCGGGCGTGCAATGGGCGCGGTTCGCCGTCCGCCCACGGGGCGACGACGGCGGTGCGCTTGCCGGACAGGAGGCTGTGGAAAATCCAGCCCACCGAGCCGTCGGAATCGCGCACCCTGCGCCAAGTGTCGAACTCCTGGATCACCTCGACGGGGAGGCCGGCACGGGTGAAGACCCAGGAGACATTGTAGTCCTCGCCGGGTCCGATGCGCACGTTGGCGCGGCTCGCCTTGAGGCTGACGAAACGGGGCACCGGAAGGCCGCTCTTGCCGGTGGCGACGCCCGGGACAACAGGACCCGCGATAGTAGGTGGCGCCACCGCCGTTGTGACAAGCATCACGGCGGCGGCAACGAACCCGCGTGCCGCCGCGGTCAGGGATTTCGATACATCACGAGGCATTCTTCCACCCGCTGAGCGACCCGAGACCCAGCGGCGAAAAATGCATGCAGCCGGTTAAGGAGCCCTCAATGGCGCTTCGCGACCCGCCGGGTTCGTAGCCCGAGGCGTCACTCGGCGGCGGCCCGCCCGTTCAGCGGGTTGGCCGGGTCCCAGCGGTAGTCGATAGTCTCGAAGCGCACGTCCCGGGCGTCGTAGAGCAAGAGCCGGCCGACCAGACCGCTGCCGATGCCCACAATTTCCTTGATGATCTCAAGTGCCTGCAGGGAACCGATGACGCCGGTCAACGCGCCCAAAATCCCGGCCTCGGCGCAGGTCGGCAAAAGCCCGTCCGGCGGGGGCTCCGGAAAAAGGCAGCGGTAGGTCGGATTCGGGGTGCCGTCGGCACCGCGCTCGTGAGGCTTCAGCGTGGTCAGCGAGCCATCGAACTGGCCGACCGCAGCGGTCACAAGCGGCTTCTCGGCGAAGAAGCAGGCGTCGGAGACGGTGTAGCGGGTGGCGAAGTTGTCGGAGCCGTCGGCGACGACGTCGTAGGCGTCGATCAGCACCGCGGCGTTGTCGGCGACGAGCCGGAACGGATGGGTCTCGACGGCCACGTTCGGATTGAGCCGGGCGACGAGGCCCTTCGCACTGTCGACCTTGAGGCTGCCGACGCCGGGGGTATCGTGAATAACCTGCCGCTGCAGGTTCGAGACGGCCACGGGCTCGTCGTCGACAATGCCGAGCGTGCCGACACCGGCGGCGGCGAGGTACTGGATCACCGGCGAACCGAGGCCGCCGGCACCAACAACGAGGACGCGGGCACGCTTCAGCTTCTGCTGTCCGGGACCGCCGACGTCGGCGAGCACGATATGGCGCGCGTAGCGCTCGATTTCGTCGTCGGAGAAAGCCATGGCGGTGACACTAGCCCCCGCCGCCGCCTTTGACGAGAACCGCGAACGCGTTGGGGGTTCGGCTACACGCCCCAGACGCCGAGGATGGCACCCATGACGACGATGCCGACGAGCTGATAGCCGGCGTTGATGGCTATGAGCTCGGCGGGCTTCTTTTCGTAGAAGATCATGCCCACCATGATCGTGGCAACGAACCCGAGCCAGGCCATGAAGCCGATCAGGGCGCCGCTGACTAAATCGTAAGCGCCGTAGTGGCCGATGAAGCGCGCCAGGATATACGCCATGACGAGATCGCCGACGATCTGAGAAACGATCCCCGGTGCCAGCCCGGACATGTCGGTCACACCGGACAGCTCCTGCCAGCGCTTGCCCAGAACCGGCGGCGAGTACCAGCCCCAGCCGATCAGGAACTTGACCACCGCAGCAACGATGATCGCCCACCAACTCACCGCAATAGCCGCTTCCATGGATTTCACTCCCCGGTTAAATGCGTGGGCGGAATCTCCCCCGAAGCCCGGTGCTCCGCAATCGGATCACGCAAACGTGATCAGAGCTCGGGTGCCCTTTGTCGGTCGTCGGGCCCGCGGATTGGTCGTCAGTCCATTCCCTCGAACAGGGCGGTCGACAGATAGCGCTCGGCGAATGAGGGGAAGATGATCACGATGTTCTTGCTCTTCATCTCGGGCCGCTGGCCGACTGCAATGGCGGCGGCAAGCGCGGCGCCCGAAGAAATGCCCACCGGAATGCCCTCGACACGGGCGCACAGGCGCGCGTACTCGAAGGCCTCGTCGTTGCCGACGGCGACGACCTCGTCATAGACCTTGGTGTCGAGCACGGCCGGCACGAAGCCGGCGCCGATCCCTTGGATCTTGTGCGGGCCGGGGTTGCCGCCGGACAGTACCGGGCTGTCGGTGGGCTCGACCGCGACGATACGAAGGTCGGGCTTGCGCGGCTTCAGCACTTGGCCGACGCCGGTGATCGTGCCGCCGGTGCCAATCCCGGAAACGAACACGTCGATTTCACCGCCGGTGTCGTTCCATATCTCTTCGGCGGTAGTGCGGCGGTGGATCTCCGGGTTGGCCGGGTTGACGAACTGCTGGGGGATAACGGAGTCGGGAATCTCCTTGACCAGGTCGTCAGCGTGCTGGATGGCACCGCGCATGCCCTTAGCGCCCTCGGTCAACACCAGCTCGGCGCCGAGCAGTTTCAACATCCGTCGGCGCTCGATCGACATGGTGTCGGGCATCACCAGGATCAGACGATAGCCGCGAGCCGCGGCGACGAAGGCGAGCGCGATGCCGGTGTTGCCCGAGGTCGGTTCGATCAGCGTGGTGCCGGCATTGATGCGACCCTGGGCTTCGAGCGCGTCGATCATCGACACGCCGATGCGATCCTTGACGCTGCCGATCGGGTTGAAGAACTCAAGCTTGGCGAGAAGGTTGGCGGGTACGTCCTTCATCGCCGCGATGCGGTCGAGGCGGACGATGGGCGTGTCGCCGACGGTGTCGGTGATGGAATCGTAGATGCGGCCGCGGCCGAGTGTGGTCGCAGGCCCCGTGTCCTCGGATTGCATTGTCTTCGTCTTGGCCATCGCCCTCGCCTCCCTGACCCAGGGCATTCTAGTCCGAAATCCCGGTCGAACCGAAGCCGCCGGAGCCGCGGCCGGTGTCGTCGAGCGCGGCGACCTCGACAACCTCGACGGCGGACGCTGGTGCAACGACCAGTTGCGCGATGCGCATACCGCGGGTGACAGCAAACGGCACGTCGCCGAGATTGGCAAGGAGCACCTTCAACTCGCCGCGATAGTCGGAATCAACGGTGCCGGGTGCGTTGAGAAGGGTGACACCGTGCTTGGCGGCAAGCCCAGAGCGCGGCCGCACCTGGCCCTCGTATCCTTGCGGCAGCGCGAGCGCAAAACCGGTGGGGATCAGGGCGCGGGCACCGGGCTCCAGAATCGTCGGCTGATCGACCGCGGCACAAAGGTCGAGGCCGGCCGCCGCTTCGGAGCGTGCCGCAGGCAACGGCAAGCCGTGGCCGTTCGGCAGGCGTGAGATTTGGACCGCGAGCTTCGTCATTTGGCATTGCCGCGCCCGAGCG
This sequence comes from uncultured Bauldia sp., assembly GCA_964441935.1. Lineage (GTDB taxonomy): Bacteria > Pseudomonadota > Alphaproteobacteria > Rhizobiales > Kaistiaceae > JBBDMC01. Next base: position 1,414 of record CAYTXI010000102.1, on the reverse strand, counting down.
CCCGCGCGATCAGCGCCACCAACCGCTCAGCCACTTCAGCCTTGGCGAGCCTCGGCCAGAGCTCGACGCCGTCGGCGCTGACGACCCGCACCATGTTCTCCTCCCCGCCCATGACGCCCGATTCCGGAGACACGTCGTTGGCAAGTATCCAGTCGGCGCCCTTTGCCCGCAACTTGGCGCGCGCGTTCTTGACGAGATCGCCGGTCTCGGCCGCGAAGCCGACCACCAGCGCCGGGCGCAGTGTCTTGTGGCGGCCGACGCTGGCGAGGATGTCGGGATTCTCGGCAAGCGCCAACGCGGGCGGCTTGCTGTCCGCGCGCTTCTTGATCTTGGCGTCCGCCACAACCTCGACACGCCAGTCGGCGACGGCGGCCGCCATCACGGCAACGTCGGCGGGAAGCGCGGCCTCGACCACCTCCAGCATCTGTTGGGCCGTCTCCACATGGACGACGGTCGCCCCTGGCGGATCGGGAATCGACACGGGACCGGAGACAAGCGTTACCCGCGCGCCGGCGGCTGCCGCCGCGGCGGCGATGGCGTGACCCTGGCGGCCGGACGAACGGTTGGCGAGGTAGCGCACGGGGTCGATCGGCTCGTGGGTCGGGCCGGACGTGACGATCACGTGCCGACCGGCGAGCGCTTGCGGAACCGGCGAAAGCGCGCGCTTGATCGCGGCGAGGATCTCCGGCGGTTCGGCCATGCGGCCGACGCCGGCCTCGTCGGCCTCGGCCATCTCGCCGGCGTTCGGCCCGACGAAGCGCACGCGGTCGCGGACGAGCGTATCGGCGTTGCGGCGGGTGGCGGGGTGCGCCCACATCGCCGGGTTCATGGCCGGTGCCAGCAACACCGGCGCGCGGGTGGCAAGCAGGACCGCGGTGGCGAGGTCGTTCGCCTGGCCGCTCGCTATGCGCGCCATCAGGTCGGCGGTCGCCGGAGCGACGACGACGATGTCGGCATCGCGGGCAAGCCGGATGTGACCGACGTCGTGCTCGTCGGCGCGGTCGAACAAAGACGTGAACACGCGCGAGCCCGTGAGCGCGCCGACCGACAGCGGAGTGACGAACTCCTGAGCGGCGTCGGTCATCACCGCGGTCACCTTGGCGCCGCGCTGCTTGAGCCGGCGGACGAGGTCGAGGATCTTGTAGGCGGCGATACCGCCGCCGATGATCAGAAGGATGCGCCTGTCGCGGACATCGGCCGTGCGGTGCCGGTCGGACGGTTCGGTCGACTCGTGCCCGGCCATGAACCGGCCGACCTGATCCATGAGCCGGGCGCTCGGTGCCCTGCCCTTCGAGCGCAGATCGAAGACCAGCCGTGGATCGCCGACCGATTCGCGGCCGAAACGGGTCGCCGACATGCCGGTGTTGTCGAGGAACGCCTCGATCCCGGCGAGGAAATCGTCGCGGATGGTCAC
>CAYTXI010000101.1:0-9031 GCA_964441935.1 uncultured Bauldia sp. | reverse complement strand
CGCCCGCATGATGATGATGGGCCTCCATTTCATGGAAAAGGAGCCCTTCCGTGACGTCTACATCCACGCCCTCGTCCGCGACGAGAAGGGCGCCAAGATGTCGAAGTCGAAGGGCAACGTCATCGACCCGTTGGAGCTGATCGATACCTACGGCGCCGACGCGCTGCGTTTCACGCTCGCTGCCATGGCGGCGCAAGGGCGCGACATCAAGCTCGCCGAATCCCGCGTCGCGGGCTACCGCAACTTCGCCACCAAGCTGTGGAACGCCGCGCGCTTCGCCGATCATTACGACTGCCGGTCGGTTGATCGATACGATCCGGCTGCGCTGAAAGAGACGCTCAACCGCTGGATCGCCACCGAGGCGACACGTTGTGTCGCCGCGGTCACCGCCGGGATCGAGGCCTATCGGTTCAACGAGGCGGCGGCGGCGATCTACCGTTTCGTGTGGAACTTCTTCTGCGATTGGTATCTGGAGCTGTCAAAGCCGGTGCTTGCCGGCAACGACGGACCGGCCAAGGTGGAGACCCGAGCTACCGTTGCTTGGGTGCTTGATCGCATCGTCGAGGTGCTGCACCCGTTCATGCCGTTCATCACCGAGGAGCTCGCGGGGCGGACCGGGTCCCGCCAATCGCTGCTGGCGCTCAGCGACTGGCCGAGGCCGGACTTCGCCGACGAGGCCGCCGCAGCGGAGATCAACTGGCTGATCGACTTCATCACGGCGGTGCGCTCGGTGCGCTCGGAGATGAACGTACCGGCCGCCGCCATGGTCGACCTCTCCGTCGCCAACGCCTCGTCCGTCACGTCGGCGCGGCTCGCAGCACACGGCATTCTGATCCGGCGCCTGGCGCGGGCCGAGCGCATCGACATTGCGAAAGCTCCACCGAAGGGCGCCGTCCAGATCGTCATCGGCGAGGCGACGGTGTCGATGCCGCTCGCGGGCGTCATCGACGTCGCAGCGGAGCGCGGCCGACTCGAGAAGGAGCTTGAGCGCATCGGCAAGGACATTGCCAAGATCGAGGCCAAGCTCGGCAACCGGCAGTTCATCGCCAGGGCGCCGGAGGACGTGGTCGACGAGCAGCGCGAGCGGCTTGCGGAAGCTTCCGACCGGCGCCAGAAGACGGCGGCGGCGCTCGCCCGACTGGACGCCTGAGGACCGGTTCGGGTCGGCCGATGACGGGCTGCCTTTTTGGACTATGCTTGGCCCTTGCTAGTCCAGGTTGGCCGGTCTTGAGCGCGTTACGGAATCGGATTGCCCTTGCTTGTTCGTTCGCCGTGGTGTGCGCCGCATCGAGCGCCTCGGCGGAGTGGGCGGCGACGAGCGTTCCGCTGCCGGATCCGGTGTCGGAAGTTCGCCAGGACGGGGACGCGGTGTACGTCCGCGCCGGCGACTGGATGGTGCTGCAAAGCTGCGAGGGCGACGGTGTCTGCCCCGCTCCGAGAGAGCCGCCCGAACGCGAGGCGGCACCGGGCGGGATTCCGGACGCGACTATCGCTGAGGCGGACGACAACCTCGATGGCGTGAGACGGGCGTGGTACGCCGAGCCGACAGATCGCTACCCGCACGGGGCGCTCGGTGACACCATCGAGGCGGCGGCGCTGGTCGTCCAGGACGTCAACGGACGGCTGAGCACGGTCAGGGCGCGCGACAACGCGGTCTTCGAGGACCTTGAGCCTCGCATTGCCGACTTTAATGGCGACGGCGACGACGACGTGCTCGCCATCCGCTCGACGCCGGAGGCCGGGGCGGCCGTCGTCATCTACCGACTGGTCGGCGGCACGCTCGCCGAGATCGGCGCGACCGTGCCGATCGGCCGGCCTGAGCGGTGGCTGAACGTCGCCGGCATTGCCGATTTCACCGGCGACAACCGGTTGGAAATTGCGATCGTCAAGACGCCCCACATCGACGGCACGCTCGAGGTGCTGACGCTGGACCGAGCCCGGCTGAGGTTGGTCGACCGCGCCGAAGGTTTCTCCAACCACGTCTTCGGGTCCACTGAGCTCGGGCTTTCCGCTATCGGCGACGTCAACGGCGACCGCATCGACGATTTGGTGGTGCCGTCGGCGGACCGCCGGGCGCTGAGGATGGTGTCGGCGGCGCGCGGCAGGCTTCGCGATATCGCCGTGGTGCCGCTGCCGGCTGCCGTCACAACCGCCATTGGGGTTCTCGCCCAACCGGAAGGTGGGCCACCGGCCTTCATCGTCGGTCTCGACGACGGGCGGCTCATGGCGGTCCGTTTTGCGGAGGAAGGGGCGGAGCGTTGAACGAGACGGGGCGCCCATAGGCGCCCCGTTGCGAGTCATGTGCGGCTCCGCCGTCAGACCGAATAGTACATGTCGAATTCGACTGGATGCGGGGTCTGATCCGCGCGGATCACCTCCTCCATTTTCAGTTCTATGTAAGCGTCAATCATGTCGTCGGAGAAAACGTCTCCGGCCTTGAGGAACGCGCGGTCCTTGTCGAGGTTGCTAAGCGCCTCGCGCAGCGAGGTGCACACCGTCGGGATCCGCTTCATCTCGCGCGGCGGCAGATCGTACAGGTTCTTGTCGACGGGGTCGCCTGGGTCGATCTTGTTGCGGATGCCGTCGAGCCCGGCCATCAGCATCGCCGCGAAAGAGAGATACGCGTTGGCGGCGGGATCGGGGAAACGCACCTCAACACGCTTGGCGTTCGGCGAGCTCACCACCGGAATCCGGCAACTGGCGGAGCGGTTGCGCGACGAGTAGGCCAAGAGCACAGGCGCTTCGTAGCCCGGAACGAGGCGCTTATAGGAGTTGGTCGTCGGGTTGGAGAACGCGTTGATGGTGCGAGCGTGCTTGATGATGCCGCCGATGTAGTAGAGACACTCCTGCGAAAGGTCGGAGTAAAGCTTGCCGGCGAATACAGGCTTGCCGCCCTTCCAGATCGACTGGTGGACGTGCATGCCCGAGCCGTTGTCGCCGAAGACCGGTTTGGGCATGAACGTGGCGGTCTTGCCGTAGGCGTTGGCGACGTTGTGGATGCAATACTTGTAGATCTGGAGCTGGTCGGCCATCAGCGTCATGGGAGCGAAACGCATGCCAAGCTCGTGCTGGGCGGCACCGACCTCGTGGTGGTGCTTCTCGGTCTTGACGCCCATGGCGGCCATCGACGACAGCATCTCAGAGCGCATGTCCTGCATGGAATCCTGCGGCGGCACCGGGAAGTAGCCGCCCTTGGTCCGCATGCGGTGGCCGAGGTTGCCCATTTCGTAGTCGGTGTCGGAATTGATCGGCAGCTCGATGTCGTCGATCTTGAAGCCGGTGTTGTACGGCTCTGCGGCGAACCTGACGTCGTCGAATACGAAGAACTCCGCCTCGGGTCCGAAGAACACCTCGTCGCCGATTTTGGTCTGCTTGAGATAAGCCTCGGCCTTCTTGGCAACCGAGCGCGGGTCGCGCTCATAGGGCTCGTCGGTCAACGGCTCCACGACGTCGCACACGATCGACAGCGTCGTCTGTGCGAAGAACGGGTCGATCACCGCGGTCACGGGATCGAGCATCAGCTTCATGTCGGACTGGTGAATCACTTTCCAGCCGGCGATCGAGGACCCGTCGAACATGAGCCCGTCGACGAATGTGTCTTCGTCGATGAGGACGGTGTCGAAAGTGACGTGTTGCCACTTGCCGCGCGGGTCGGTGAAGCGGCAATCGACAAACTTGACGTCTTTCTCCTTGATCAACTTGAGGACGTCTTTGGCGGTCGTCATCAGGCTTATCCCTCTCTTTCAATCCCCTGAGGCATTCGTGTCTGGCGGGAGGTGTGGGGGCGGGCGGATGCGGCGGTAGGCATGGGTGCGCGGGCCTGGGCAGTGGGCCCTGATGTCAAATTGCGTCCATGCCGCTTTCGCCAGTGCGGATGCGAACCGCCTCCTCGACATTGGAGACGAAAATCTTGCCGTCGCCGATACGGCCGGTCTGCGCCGCCTTGCGAATGGCGTCAACCGCGCGCTCGACCATATCGTCGGCGAGGACGATTTCGACTTTCACTTTGGGCAGGAAATCGACAACATACTCGGCGCCCCGGTAGAGTTCGGTGTGGCCTTTCTGCCGGCCAAAGCCTTTGGCCTCCGTGACGGTGATGCCTTGAAGGCCTACCTCCTGAAGCGCTTCCTTCACCTCGTCGAGCTTGAAGGGCTTGATGATCGCTTCGATCTTCTTCATTGCCTCCGCATCCCCAGAAATGGTTGGCGACCGGCGCAGGCACCAGTCGGCCAACGATTTGCAGACTCCATGCCAGCCGCGTCGAAATCCCAGTGCGCCGGATATTTGGGCTGAAAGGTGCCTTCCAGCATGATCACCGGCATACAATCCGTCAATTGCCGATGAAGGATTAGGCAGATGATCAAAAAAGAATCAATCGGCGACCGGTGGGCGGAACGATTCGCGGGCCTCCTTGACGGCGCGGAGAGCCGGGCGTCCGAGCCGGGCAAGCGGGCAAGCGTAATCGTCGATCCGTTGGAGGTGCTGACCCCGGCGGAAATGGCGAAGGCGGACGAAATGACCATCGCCGGGGGGACGCCGGGGATCCAGCTGATGGAAGCCGCGGGTTTGGCGGTCGCCAATGCCGCCCGCGGGCGCCTCGCCGTCGGTGGTCGCGTGGTGGTGATGGCGGGGCCGGGCAACAACGGGGGCGACGGGTACGTCGCTGCCCGCATCCTGGCCGAGGCCGGCTATAGGGTCACTGTCGGTGCGCTGGTCGATCGATCCCGGCTCTCTGGCGACGCGGCGCTCGCTGCGGCGTCGTGGCAGGGCGCGACGGTGCCTTTGTCGCCTGGCATCGGCGAGGGCGCCAACCTCGTCATTGACGCCCTGTTCGGCGCCGGGCTGGACCGGCCGATCGACGGTTTGGCGGCGGTGACTATCGACGCGGTCAACGCCGCGCCGGTGCCAGTGATTGCGGTCGATCTGCCAAGCGGCATCGACGGAGGGACCGGTCGCGTGCTCGGCACTGCGGTCGAGGCGGTCCAGTCGGTGACATTCTTTCGTCTGAAGCCGGGCCACTTGCTGCTACCGGGGCGCGGCCATTCGGGACGCGTGGTGGTCGCAGACATCGGTATCGATCCCGCCTGCCTCAGCGTCGTCAGCCCGACGCTGTTCCACAACAATCGGCGGCTGTGGTCGCTGCCGCAACTCGCCGTCGACGGCCACAAGTACAGTCGCGGTCACGCAGTCGTCGTGTCCGGACAGGTGTCGCGGACCGGCGCGGCGCGGCTCGCGGCACGCGGAGCGCTGCGGGTCGGAGCCGGCCTGGTCACGGTGGCCTCGCCGCCGGACGCCGTCGCGGTCAACGCCGCCCACCTCACAGCGATCATGTTGGTGCCGATGGATGGGGCCGAGGGGCTTGCCAAGGTGCTTGCCGACACCCGGCGCAACGCAGTCGTGCTCGGCCCGGCGCTCGGCGTCGGTGAGCCCACGGCGGCGCTGGTCGCGGCGGCGCTCGCCTCACGGGCCGCGACGGTCCTCGACGCAGACGCGATCACCTCGTTCGCAGATGCGCCCGACCGTCTGTTCGGCCTGATCGGGGGGCGCGGCAAGGACGTGGTGCTGACGCCGCACGAGGGCGAGTTCGCGCGGGTGTTCGCGTCGACGGCGGGGCACGAATCCAAGATCGAGCGGGCGCGCGAGGCGGCGAGGCTTGCCGGCGCGGTGGTGGTGCTTAAGGGACCGGACACGGTGGTCGCGGCGCCGGACGGGCGCGCGGCGATCGCCGACAACGCGCCCCCGACGCTCGCCACCGCCGGCAGCGGGGACGTGCTCGCCGGCATGGTCGGCGGGCTCCTTGCTCAGGGCATGCCAGGTTTTGAGGCGGCGGCGGCGGCGGTGTGGCTGCATGGCGCGGCGGCCGCACGCATGGGCCGCGGCTTGATCGCGGAGGACCTGCCGGAAGCACTGCCGGCGGTGTTCGCCGACCTAGCCGGTTGACCACGGTCGGCGTCTCCAGCACGGTCATCGACGCCCGCTCAGCGGACGGTTTTCCCTTTGAACGCCGCAAAACCCGATGTTATAGAGGCGCCGCCCGGCTGGAGCCTCGGCCCGCGGCCATTCCGAACCGGGCGTACGCCCCCGGGCGGGGCGGCACTCGCCGGCCTTGGGGACGCGCCGGGCGGGCGTGGCGGAACTGGTAGACGCGCGGGATTTAGGTTCCCGTGACGACAAGTCGTGGGGGTTCAAATCCCTCCGCCCGCACCATCTGCCGTGGCGATAGCAACAACGAAAGCGGCCTTGATGCAGGTTACGGCGACCAACACCGAAGGATTGAAGCGGGAGTTCGAAGTGGTCGTTCCGGCGGCGGAGCTCGACTCGCGGCTGGTCGAACGGCTGAACGCGCTCCAGGGCGAAGTGCGCATCAAGGGGTTCCGCCCCGGCAAGGTGCCGCTGACGCATCTGCGCCGGATGTTCGGGCGAACGGCGATGGCGGAGATCGTCCAGTCGCTGTTGTCGGAGGTCGCGCGTCAAACGCTCAACGAGCGCGGCGAGAAGGCGGCCATGGCACCGGCCTACAAGCTGCCCGAGGACGAGGAAGAGACCGACAAGGTGCTCGCCGGCGGCGCCGACCTCGCCTACACGATGGTTTACGAGGTGCTGCCCAAGGTCGAGCTCGCCGATTTCAAGACCATCTCGGTCGAGCGGCCGGTGGTTGAAGCCTCGGACGCGGAGCTCGAGGCGCAGCTCAAGGCGCTCGCCAAGAACGCCCGCCCCTTTACGACCAAGGACGGCAAGGCGGAAGCCGGCGACCGCGTAACGATCTCCTACGTCGGCAAGATCGACGGCGAGCCGTTCGAGGGCGGCAGCAACAATGCCGACCTGACGATCGGCGATGGGGAGTTCATCCCCGGCTTCGACGAACAACTGGTGGGTCTCGAGGCGGGTGAGGAAAAGACCATCGAGGCAACGTTCCCGGACGACTACCAGGTCGCGAAACTTGCCGGCAAGACCGCCACCTTCGACGTCGCCGTCAAGGCGGTGGCGGCAGGCGAAGAGGTGGCGATCGACGACCAGCTCGCCCAGCGACTCGGCGTGGAATCGCTCGAGGCCTTGCGCGGCACGATCCGCAGTCACCTGGAGTCGCAGTACGCGCAGGCCAGCCGGCAGAAGTTGAAGCGTCGGCTACTCGATCATCTTGACGAAATGCACCGCCTCGAGCTGCCGCCCGGCATGGTCGAGCAGGAGTTCGAGACGATCTGGCGCCAGATCACCGGCGAGCTGGCCAACACTGGCGGCACCTTCGCGGACGAGGGGACGACCGAGGAAGCGGCCCGAGGCGAATACCGGGCAATCGCCGAACGGCGCGTGCGGGTTGGCCTAGTCATGTCCGAAATCGGCGAACGCAACAACATCACGGTGACGGAAGAGGAAATCCAGCGGGCGCTGGCGGCGCAGATGCGTCAGTTCCCCGGTCAGGAGCAGTCGCTGATCGAGTACTACAAGAGCAACCCGGAAGCGGTCGCCAGTTTGCGGGCGCCGATCTTCGAAGAAAAGGTCGTCGATTACCTCCTGGAGCTGGTCAAGGTCACCGACAAGCAGGTCTCGCGCGAGGCGTTGATGCGCGAGGACGACGACGAACAGACCGGCTGAGCCGAACCGCGCACCCCCCTTCCGAAGCGGCGACCGATACCATATCTATGGCCGGCGGCGAGATTCGGCGGGCGGCGAAACCGTCGCCCGTAGGCCGGTGCGACCTCCCAGAGACAATCGCGTATGCCCGGCGTGGCGGAAGGATACCCATGAGAGACCCCGTCGAAACCTATATGCAGCAACTGGTGCCGATGGTAGTCGAACAGACCAACCGCGGCGAACGCGCGTTCGACATCTACTCGCGGCTTCTCAAGGAACGAGTGATCTTCGTCACCGGCCCGATCGAGGACCACGCCGCGTCGCTGATCACCGCGCAGCTTCTCTACCTGGAGGCGGAAAACCCGAAGAAAGAGATCGCCATGTATATCAACTCGCCGGGGGGCGTGGTGACCTCAGGCATGGCGATCTACGACACTATGCAGTTCATCAAGCCAGCGGTGTCGACGCTGTGCATCGGCATGGCGGCGTCCATGGGGTCGCTTCTGGTGTGTGCCGGGGAGAAGGGCATGCGCTTTGCCCTGCCCAATGCGCGTATTCTGGTCCATCAGCCGTCGGGCGGTTTCCAGGGGCAGGCGTCGGATATCGAGCGTCATGCCGAAGATATCGTGAAGATGAAGCGCCGCCTCAACGAGGTCTATGTCAAGCACACCGGCAAGGACTACGAAACCATCGAACGTACGCTGGACCGCGACTACTTTATGAACGCGGAGGAAGCCAAGGACTTCGGCATCGTCGACCAGGTCCTGACCGACCGGGCGGCGCTCGACGCGGCGGAGAAGCAAGGCGGCCCCTAGCGGCTCCGCCGGCCGGCCGTGGTCGCTCGCTTTTGCTGCGTTAAGTATCTCTTGAACAAATCGCGCCTAGCATGATTGAGTCGGCTTCGGACGTTTGCGCATGCGGCGGCGGGCGCTAAGGTCAGGTAACTGGCGGCGAAGCACGTTGGAAGCGGACGGGAAGCCGCAAGACCGGCGGCAATGGGCCGCCGTGGAATGGGGTTCGGTGAATGAGCAAGGTTAGCGGTAGCGACAGCAAGAATACGCTCTATTGCTCATTCTGCGGCAAGAGCCAGCACGAAGTCCGTAAACTTATCGCCGGACCGACGGTGTTCATCTGCGATGAATGCGTCGAGCTGTGCATGGACATCATCCGTGAGGAGAACAAGTCCTCGCTGGTGAAGTCGCGCGACGGCGTGCCGACACCGACCGAGATTTGCGGCGTCCTCGACGACTACGTGATTGGCCAGACGCTCGCCAAGCGTGTGTTGTCGGTCGCCGTCCACAACCATTACAAGCGACTCAACCACGCCGCCAAGAACAACGACGTCGAGCTGGCGAAGTCGAACATCCTGCTGATCGGGCCAACGGGGTGCGGCAAGACCCTGCTCGCCCAAACGCTGGCGCGCATCCTCGACGTGCCATTCACCATGGCGGACGCGACG
>CAYTXI010000100.1:0-9229 GCA_964441935.1 uncultured Bauldia sp. | reverse complement strand
TCGCCGGCTGGTTGGAGGGTATCGGTGTGGTCGTCCTGTCGGGCCGTGAGCATTATTACGAGCAGGCCAACGCCGCCGCCATGCGCCAACCGATCGCGACACTGAGTGCCCTCGGCTGCGATACCCTGATCCTGACCAATGCCGCCGGCTCACTGCGGACCGAGGTCGGCCCTGGCGAGGTGATGCTTATCACCGATCACATTGCCTACTCTGGCCCCAACCCCCTGGTCGGTGTGTCGACTGACGATCGCTTCGTTAGCATGACCGCCGCCTACGATCCGGAATTGCGTGCCGCCCTGCTGGGCGCCGCCGAACGCGAGGGCGTGGCTCTCGCCACCGGGGTCTACATGTGGTTCTCCGGCCCATCGTTCGAAACACCGGCCGAGATTCGCATGGCGCGCAAGGCCGGTGCCGACGCCGTCGGCATGTCGACCGTCCCCGAGATCATCCTTGGTCGCTACTTTGGCCTTCGCTGCGCCGCCATCTCGACCGTCGTCAACTTCGCCGCTGGCATGACCGGCGCCGAGATTACCCACGAGGAGACCAAAGCGCTGGCGCCGATCGGCGCCGCCAAGCTGGAGCGTATCATTCGCCGCTACCTTCGCGACCGCGCCCTCGGGGTGGGTGTGGCGTGACCGCCGTGCACTCGGGCCTCCACCGCGTTCGTCGCCGCAAAGACGCGCCCGCCGCGACGATCGATGGCCGCGACCCGGCCGTTCGCCGTCAACGCGACTGAGTCCATTGCTTCCTCAGGAGATCATCCGCAAGAAGCGAGACGGCGCACCGCTCACCGCCGAGGAGATCGCCTTCATGGTTGAGGGCCTGACCGACGGGACCATCGGCGACGGTCAGATCGCGGCCTTCGCCATGGCGGTGTTCTTCAGCGGTATGACCCGTGACGAGGCGGTGACGCTGACACTCGCCATGCGCGATTCGGGTACTGTGCTCGACTGGTCGGGCCTTCCCGGCCCCATCCTCGACAAGCACTCCACCGGCGGCGTTGGCGACAACGTCTCGCTGATGCTGGCGCCCGCCGTCGCCGCCTGTGGCGCCTACGTGCCAATGATCTCCGGCCGCGGCCTCGGTCACACCGGTGGCACCCTCGACAAGCTCGATGCGATCCCCGGTTACGCCACCCGGCCCGACCTCGCCCTATTCCGCCGCGTCGTTACCGAGGCCGGCTGTGCCGTCATCGGTCAAACCGCCGACCTCGCGCCCGCCGACCGCCGCCTCTACGCCATCCGCGACGTCACCGCCACGGTCGAATCGATCCCGCTCATCACCGCCTCGGTCCTGTCGAAGAAGCCCGGCTTGGGTGCCCTCGTCCTCGACGTCAAGACAGGCAATGGCGCCTTCATGCGGGAGCTGGAAGACTCGCGTGCCCTCGCCGACAGCCTGGTTGACGTCGCCAACGGTGCCGGCATGAAGACGAGCGCGCTGATCACCGACATGAATGAGCCCCTCGCCTCTGCTGCCGGCAACGCCGTTGAGGTCATGAACGCGGTCGAGTTCCTGACCGGCGTCTGGCGGGATCCCCGACTCTACGAGGTCACCGTTGCTCTTGCCGCCGAGCTGCTTGTCCTTGGCGGCATCGCCGCCGACGCGGCCGATGGCAGCGCCCTCATCGAGGAGGCCTATTCGTCCGGCCGCGCCGCCGAGATATTCGCCTCGATGGTCGCCGGCCTCGGCGGCCCGCCGGATTTCCTGCGCAACGCCGCGAAGCACTTGCCCGTTGCCCCGGTCATCCGGCCGATTCTGGCCGAGCGCACCGGCGTGGTCGCGGCGATCGACACCCGCGCCGTCGGCATCACCGTGGTCGAGCTGGGCGGCGGGCGCATGCGCACCGAGGACGCGATCGACCATGCCGTCGGCTTCACCCGTCTCGCCGGCCTAGGCGCAGAAGTCGGCGGTGACGACCAGCCCCTGGCGCTGGTGCATGCACGTGACGAAGGTTCCGCCGCTCGCGCCGAAGCCTCACTCCGCGGCGCCTACGCCATCGGCGACGAGCCTCCTCCGGCTGCGCCCGTCATCCACGAACGCATCGGCCCCTGAAGCATCGCACGAGTCGGCTGGGGACGGTTGAATCGATGCCCAGGGGCGCCAGATTTTCCCGCAAGCGGTGAAGCACCACCGGGGGGAGGGGAAGAGGGAACTCGAGGGAGAAGAAGATGCTGAACGATTCGATCGCAGCCTTCTATTCGGGCGAGGAGAATCTGGCCGGCGTGATTGCCGAGCAGCTTCGCAGTTCCGGCAGGGACCGCGAAGCGTTGAAGGCCGACGACCTCAGCGTCGTGGACGAGTTTCACATTCGCGGGCGCAAGGCGACCCTGGAGTTGGCCGCCGAGATGAGGTTGGACCGGGACTCCGAGGTCCTGGACATCGGCAGCGGTATCGGGGGACCGGCTCGCACGCTGGCCGAAGCCTATGGCTGCCACGTTACCGGTATCGATCTGACCCGGGCGTTCTGTGACGCCGCCAAAGTGCTTAGCGCGTGGGTGGACCTTGCCGACCGGGTAGCCTTCCGGCAGGGAGACGCGACCGATTTGCCTTTCGCCGACGATCGCTTCGATGCAGCCATGACCATTCACGCCGCCATGAACATTCCCGCGAAAGACCGGATGTACGAGGAGGCCAGGCGCGTGGTGAAGCCCGCTGGGATCTTCGCCGTCTACGACGTACTCAAGGGCGAGGGTGGCGACGTACTGTTCCCGGTGCCGTGGGCACGCGAGCCCTCCATCAGCTACCTGGCGACGCCCGAAGAGACCCGGTCGTTGCTCGATGACGCCGGCTTCACTGTCCTTCGCGAGTGGGACTCGACCGAAGAGAGCCAGCACTTCTTCGAAGCGATGAACGCGCTGATGGCCGAGACCGGCAAGTCCCCCGTTCTTTGGCGGGCGTTCCTCGGGGACGAGTTTCCGCAAATGGCGCGCAATCAGGTCCGCAACGTCACCGAACGGCGGATCAGAACGGTCACTTACATCTGCCAGGCCTGAATTGACCGTGCGCTGAATGGCGCGGCCTAGCCCGGTGGCAGCTTCGCAAGTAGCCGCGCCCTTGTCGCCTCATCCACGAACGCCGCCTCGATCGCGGTACGCGTCGCGGCGAGGAGCGCCGCGTCGTCGAGGGCCTGGTCGCGCGCGAGCGCGTCGTACTCGCCGCCGAGCGAGGTGTGGAAATAGGGCGGATCGTCCGAGTTGATGGTCACCCGGCAGCCCGCCTCCATCAGCCGGCGGAACGGGTGGTGAGCGATGTCCGGGTAGAGCTTCAGCGCCACGTTGGAGCTTGGGCAGAGCTCCAGCACGATCCCCTCGTCGACGATGCGCTCGACCAGCGCTACGTCCTCGATCGACCGCACCCCGTGGCCGAGCCGCTTGACCCCGAGATGATCGAGCGCGGCGCGGACGCTCTCCGGCCCCGCCAGTTCGCCGGCGTGCGCCGTGATCCCCAGCCCCGCCGCGCGCGCGATCGCGAACGCCGGCGCGAAGTCGCGTGGGTGGTGCATTGTCTCGTCGCCCGCGAGCCCGAAGCCGGTGACCAGCGGGTGCGGGTTCGCCGCCACCGTCTCCGCCATCGCGGTGACCCGCTCCGGCCCGAGGTGGCGCACGCCGATGACGATGATCCGCCCGGCGATACCGGTCGCTGTCTGCGCCGCCGCGATGCCGTCGCCGAGGCCGCCCACGTAATCGTCGTAGGCGACGCCGAAATCCTCCGCGATGTCGGGGGCGGCAAAGACCTCGCCGTAGATCGCCCCCTCTGCTGCGATCGAGGTGAAATAGGCGAGCGCCAGCGCGCGGAAATCCTCGCGGCTCTGGAACACCGCCGACACCTTCCCGTAAGTCTCCAGAAAACTTGAGAAATCATGCCAGCGGTAGCCGCCGGCTTCATCGAAGATGTCACCCAGATCGAGGCCGTTCTTGGCGGCAAGCTGGCGGACGAGGCGAGGGGGCGCCGCCCCCTCAATGTGGCAGTGGAGCTCGGCCTTGGGGACGGTCACAGGAAACTTGCCCCGTGTTTGCCCCGCGCGAGCCCCAGGTGCGCAGCGACCGTTTCCCCGATGTCGGCGAAGGTCTCCCGCGCCCCGACCGGCGCGGGAGCGACGCCCGGACCGAAGGCGATCACCGGTACGTGCTCGCGTGTGTGGTCGCTCCCCTCCCAGGTCGGGTCGTTGCCGTGGTCGGCGGTGATGATGGCGAGGTCGCCGGGCCGCAACTTGGCCTCGAACTCCGGCAGCCGTCGGTCGAACGCCTCCAGCGCCGCGGCGTAGCCCGGCACGTCGCGACGGTGGCCGCACAGCGTATCGAAATCGACGTAGTTGGCGATCAGCAGGTCGCCGTGCCCGAGGCGGTCGAGCGCGTCGAGCGTGGCATCGAACAACTTGTCGTCTGTAGGCCCCTTGACCACTTCGCTCACCCCGCGGTGCGCGAACACGTCGGCGATCTTGCCGATGGCAATGACCCGTTTGCCGCCCGCAACGACACGGTCGAGCAGCGTCGGCTCCGGCGGCGGTGACGAGTAGTCGCGCCGGTTGGGCGTGCGCTGGAAGTTATCGGCCGTCTCGCCGACGAACGGCCTTGCGATCACCCGGCCGACGTTGAGCTCGTCGACCAGCCCGCGCGCAACCTTGCAGACCTCGTACAGCCGCTCCAGGCCGAAGTGGGTCTCGTGGGCGGCAACCTGGAACACCGAGTCGGCCGAGGCGTAGCAGATCGGCTTGCCGGTGCGGATATGCTCTTCACCGAGCTCGTCGATGATCGTTGTACCCGAAATGCGCTTGTTGCCGAGGATACCGGGAAGCCCGGCCTCGGCGACCAGGGCGTCCGTGAGGCGTTTGGGGAAGCACGGCTCGGTGTCCGGGAAGATGTGCCACGCCAGCCGCAGCGGCACCCCGGCTATCTCCCAGTGGCCGGACGGGGTGTCCTTGCCGAGGCTGACCTCCACGGCGTAGCCCCAGCGCCCCTCCGGCTCGCCGTCGTCGCCAAGCGGCGGCAGCGCCCTGCCGGTCGAGGCCGATGCCGCCCGGCCGAGCCCCAGGCGATCGAGGTTGGGGAGTCTGAGCGGGCCTGAGCGCAGGCCTTCGCGGTCGCCGCGCCCGTCCGCGCACGCCTCGGCGATGTGGCCGAGCGTGTCGGCGCCGGCGTCGCCGAAAAGCTTGGCGTCCTCCGCCCCACCGATCCCGACCGAGTCCATGACGAGGATGATCGCGCGTGTCATTTCCGGTCGGGTGGAGGCACTCACGGGTGGCACTCAACTGCCAGCATAGGCACGCCGCGCACGCCTGAACAGCAGCCCGCCGGATTGGGTGGGGACAAACCACGCACCTTCGTTGGCGTTGTCGCGGTGCGCGCGTAAGGTTACCCCCGGCCCACTCGTGAACGCGGAAAGTCAAAGCTATGCAAGGCGTTACGCTCGTCGACCATCCCCTCGTCCAGCACAAGCTGACCCTCATGCGCGACAAGCACACGCCGACCGCGAGCTTCCGCCAACTGCTTGAGGAGATCGCGCTGTTGCTCACCTACGAGGTCACCCGCGACCTCAAGCTCACCCGCAAGCGCATCGAGACGCCGCTCGCCGAGATGGACGCCCCGATCCTGGAGGGCAAGAAGCCGGTGTTTGCCTCGATCCTGCGGGCCGGCAACGGCCTGCTGGAGGGGATGCTCAACCTCGTACCCTCGGCCCGCGTCGCCCATATCGGCCTCTACCGCGATCCCGAGACCCTCGAGGCGGTGGAGTATTACTTCAAGGCGCCGGAGGATCTCGCCGACCGCCTGGTCATCGTCGTCGATCCGATGCTCGCCACCGCCAATTCCGCCGCCGCCGCCATCCAGAAGCTCAAGGACCGCGGCGCCAGGGACATCCGCTTCGTCTGCCTGCTCGCCGCACCCGAGGGCATCGAGCGCCTGCGGCGCGCCCAGCCCGGCGTCCCGATCTACACCGCGGCCATCGACGACCACCTCAACGACCACGGCTACATCGTTCCCGGTCTCGGCGACGCCGGCGACCGTCTCTATGGGACGAAGTGAGCCGGGGCTCGTCGTCCCCCAAAGCCCTTCGACGCTGGAGCCATCGGTGATCTTCGCGCGGCTGCTCGCCATCGTCGTCCTCGTCCCGGTGTTCGTCTGGGGGTTCTTCGCCGTCGCCGGGCGCTGGAACTGGCTGGCCGGCTGGGGCTGTCTGGCAGTCGTCGCCCTCGGCGCGGGGCTGAGCGATCTCGTCCTCTGGCGGGCCAATCCAGAGTTGCTGCGCCAGCGCGCCACCTTCGGCAAGGGGACAAAGACCTGGGACTTGGTCTGCCTATCGCTTTTCGGCGTCCTCTTTCTGGCGATCCTGGCCGTTGGCGCTGTCGACCGCGGCCGGTTCGGGTGGTCGCGAATGCCGATCTGGCTGTGGCCGGTTGGCGCGGCCCTGTATGGCGCGAGCCAGGCGATTCTCACCTGGTGCATGGTCGTCAACCGCAATTTCGAGAAGACCGCGCGCATCCAGACCGATCGCGGCCACGCCGTCATTCAGTCCGGACCGTATCACTACGTCCGCCATCCCGGCTACGCGGCGACCATTGTCGGCTTCAACTTCGGCACCGCGTTCATGCTGACCTCTTGGCTGGCGTTCGTCCCGGCGACGCTGGCTTCGGTCGTCCTTGTCGTCCGCACCGCCTTGGAGGATCGCATGCTGCTCGATGAGTTGCCGGGCTACCGCGACTACGCCGGGGGCGTTCGTTTCCGGCTGGTCCCTGGGCTCTGGTAGGCGCTGCCATACGCGCGGGCCGGCGACCTTCCGTGCTCGTCGTCTATTGCGTATAGAGGCGCGCTGGCCGCTGCCCGCGCTCCATTGTGGGATCGAACGACAGATGAAATACGGCGCCGTCTATCCGAGTCTGAAGAACCGCACCGTGCTCGTCACCGGCGGTGCCTCCGGCATCGGCAAATCGATCGTCGAGCATTTCGCCGCCCAGGGCTCCAAGGTCGGCTTCCTCGACATCCAGGACAAGGCCGGCAAGTCGCTGGCCGCGCGCCTGAAGCGCAAGCGCCAGAGGGTCCACTTCGAGCCTTGCGATCTGACCGACATCGACGCTCTGCAGGCGGCGGTCAAGGCGGTGCGTAAGGCGCTCGGTCCGATCACGATTCTCGTCAACAACGCCGCTCACGACGATCGCCATACGCTGGAGGAGGTGACGTCGGAGTACTTCGACGACCGCATTCGGGTGAACCTCAAGCACCAGTTCTTCACTATCCAGGCCGTGGTTCCCGACATGCGGAAGGCGAAGAACGGTTCGATCATCAACATGAGCTCTGGCGCGTGGATGCTCGCCTACCAGGGCCTTCCGGTCTACACCGCGGCCAAGGCCGGCATCGTCGGCCTGACACGCGGCCTTGCGCGAACCCTCGGGCCGGACAACATCCGCATCAATGCGATTGCCCCCGGCTGGATCCTGACCGAGCGCCAGCTCAAGCTGTGGTGGACGCCGGAAGGCGAGGCCGAGGTCCAGGGCGCCCAGTGCCTGAAGCGTCGCCTCGTTGGGGACGACATCGCGCGCTGGGTCCTGTTTCTGGGCTCCGACGACTCATCCGCCTGTACGAACCAGACCATCGTCGTCGACGGCGGCTGGCTTTGACAACTCCGCGGTAACCATTCGTTAAGCCCCGGCAAAGAAACGCGCGCCGCGCCGCGTGCCTCCAGCTTCATTTTGGCGCGTTCTTAGGGTCTTTGTCCGATGGTTGCCGGCGGATAACGCCGCATCGCTGACCGGACCCAAACGGTGCTCAACCGCATCATCTTCATAGCCATCGGCTTCGGCGTGCTCGCTCTGATCGCGCCGCAGGTGGCCCCCGGGCTGCTCCGCTTCACGACCGCGCCCGGAATCGAAAGCGAGGTCGTCGTTGCGCCGCCGCGCTCCGAACGGCCGGCGCCGGTCGTTCAGGTCGAAGCCGCCGGCGACCGTGAGGAACGGAGCGTCAGTCACCCCCGAGGTAGGTCGGTTGCGCTGAGGGCCGACCCGCGCGGCCACTTCCAGGTCGAAGCTACCGTCAACGGCCGCACCATCCCGGTGATGGTCGACACCGGCGCCACCAGCGTCGCCCTCAACAGCGAGTCCGCCCGTCAGGTGGGCATCTTCCCAAGCCGGCGCGACTACTCCATGCCCATCTCCACGGCCAATGGCACCGTGTTCGCGGCGCCCGTGACGCTGCGAGAGGTTCGCCTTGGCCTGATTTCGGTGCGCAACGTCAAGGCCGTCGTGCTCCCGAGCGAAGTGCTGGGGGTGAATTTACTCGGCATGACCTTCCTCTCGCGCCTGTCCAAATTCGAAATCGCCGGCGACCAGCTCGTCCTCAGGCAGTAAGCCGACCATGTGACTTTCCTGTGGGCGTCGGCTCTGTTATCAGCGCCGCCGGAAGGACCTGGTCATGTTCCCGCCGCCGGTTGCATCGCTCGCTGTGAACAGCCTCGCGTTCGAGACCACGCCCCTGGTCAAGCCGACCGGCTTCCGCGAATACGACGCGCGCTGGTGGTTCGGCGTCGCCGGGTCCGACGAGCCGCCCGAACTCAACCCCATGGGCGTCACCGCCATCGGCATGGGGCTCGGCACGCTTCTCGGTGAGCTTGGCGTCCGCCGCGAGATCGTCACCGGCCACGACTACCGGTCCTATTCGGCGGCGATCAAGGCGTCTCTGGTCACTGGCCTCATGGCGTCCGGCTGCCGGGTCCATGACGTCGGCCTCGCGGTGACGCCGATGGCCTATTTCGCCCAGTTCGCCCTCGATGTTCCGGCCGTCGCCATGGTCACCGCCTCCCACAACGAGAACGGCTGGACCGGCGTCAAGATGGGCGCGGCCCGCCCGCTCACCTTCGGCCCGGACGAGATGGGCCGGCTCAAGGAGATCGTTCTCGCCGCCGAGTTCGATCTCACTGGCGGCGGCGCGTACGATTACGTCGCCGACATGGCCGAGCGCTACGTCGCCGACCTTACGGACCGGCCGAAATGGACCCGCCCCATGAAGGTGGTCGCCGCCTGCGGCAACGGCACCGCCGGCGCTTTCGCGCCGCGGGTCCTCGCCGCCCTCGGGGCCGACGTCGTTCCTCTCGACGCTGAACTCGACTACAGCTTCCCGCGCTACAATCCCAATCCCGAGGACATGGCGATGCTCCACGCCATCAGCGCGGCGGTGACCGATAGCAGCGCCGACATCGGACTCGGCTTCGACGGCGACGGCGACCGCTGCGGCGTCGTCGACAA
>CAYTXI010000099.1:0-9268 GCA_964441935.1 uncultured Bauldia sp. | reverse complement strand
GTGCAGCCTTCCAGATACGAGACGTAAGCACCCGTCTCGGCGATGATCAGGGTGCGCTCGAATTGGCCGGTGTTGCGCTCGTTGATGCGGAAGTAGGTCGAGAGCTCCATCGGGCACTTGACGCCTTCCGGCACGAACACGAACGAGCCGTCGGAGAACACTGCCGAGTTGAGCGTCGCATAGAAATTGTCGGTGATCGGCACGACGGAGCCGAGGTACTTCTTGACGATCTCAGGGTGCTCGCGGATTGCCTCCGAGATCGAGCAGAAGATGACGCCCGCCTTGGCGAGCTCCTCTTTGAAGGTGGTGACCACCGAGACCGAGTCGAACACGGCATCGACCGCGACCCGTGCGCCCTCGACACCCGCCAGCACCTCGCGCTCGCGCAGCGGCACGCCAAGCTTGTCGTACATGGCGAGTAGCTCGGGATCGACTTCGTCGAGGCTCTTCGGGCCCGGCGTCTGTTTGGGCGCGGCGTAGTAATAGATGCCGTTGAAGTCGATCTTCGGGTACTTGACCTTGGCCCAGGTCGGCTCGGTCAACGTCAGCCAGCGCCGGTAGGCTGCAAGCCGCCATTCGAGCATCCACTCCGGCTCGCCCTTCTTGGCCGAGATGAAACGGATCGTGTCCTCGGAGAGGCCCTTCTCGGCCTTCTCCTCCTCGATGTCCGTGGTAAATCCGTACTTGTATTGGTCGACGTCGATCCGGCGAACGGTATCGACCGTCTCGCGAACGGCAGGCATTCCTCACTCCATCCACAGCGGTTTCAAGGACCGCGGGTTGAGTAGAGCGGCTGCTCAGGCCGCCTGAATCTCCCCTGGGGCAACGTGACTTAGCACGGCCCGCCAGGCGATTGCGAACGAATCTAAGCTATCTGCCGACGATTGCCACCCCAGACTCACCCGAATTGCGCACTTGGCGAGGACCGGCGGAACGCCCATGGCCGCGAGCACGTGGCTGGGCGCCACCTTTCCGGACGAGCAGGCCGCGCCGGCCGACACAGCGACGCCTTCGAGGTCGAGGGCGATCACCAGAGTCTCGGCGGCGAGCCCCTCGACCGCCAGGCACACGGTCTGCGGCAGGCGTTCCGCGCCAGCCGAGAACACGGTCGTCGTTCGGTTCTCCGACACGATCTCCACAACACGGTCGCGCCACTCGGCCCAGGTCGGCCCCTTGTCGAGATCGGCGAGCGCCGCCTTCGCCGCGGCGCTGAATCCGGCGATTGCGGCGACGTTCTCTGTGCCGGCGCGCACGCGCCGCTCTTGGCCGCCGCCGGCGAGGAGCGGCGCGAAGGTCAGCTCCTCGCTCGCCCTGACGATGGCGCCCACCCCTTGCGGACCCCCGATCTTGTGCGCCGACAGGGTAAGGACATCGACACCGAGGGTGGCGATGTCGACCGGGATCTTGCCGGCTGCCTGAACCGCGTCGGTGTGGACGATGGCGCCGGCCTCGTGCGCAATCCGCGCCACCTCCGCGATCGGCTGGATGGCGCCGGTCTCGTTGTTGGCGAGCATGACGGAGACCAGCGCGCGTTGGCCGCCTTCGGCCGCGCCGATCGCCATCTCGCGCAGGGCCGTCAGGCTGACGATGCCTTCCCCGTCGACCGGGACCGTCTGCAACCGATCGGCGGGGAACCGCCCGCCCGAGCGCACAGAGGGATGCTCGGTGCCGCCGACCAAAAGGATGTCGGTCCGGTGTGGTTTGCCGCCAAGGCTCCAGTCCGGCGTCAGTACTGTGTTGTTGCCCTCGGTCCCGCCGCTGACGAAGGTGACGGCGTTCGGATCGCCGCCGACGAGCCGCGCGACCTCCTCCCGCGCGGTCTCGATCCGCGCGTGCGCGGCGCGCCCCTCGGCGTGGACAGAGGAGGCGTTGCCGACCGCGGCGAGCGCGTCGACCATGGCCGCACGGGCCTCTGGCCTCAAGGGCGCCGTGGCGTTGTAGTCGAGATAGAGGCGGGCGTTCTTTGACATCTGCATGAGATCTAAGCGGATTTCGGCGCGGTCAACCCGCGTGGGCGATCATGCCGAAAACAGCGGAGAAATGGACAGCGGCGCCGGTCACGACAAAACCGTGCCACACGGCCCGCTGGTAGGGCATCTGCTGCAGGCCGTGGAAGATGGTCCCCAGGGTGTAGATGGTTCCGCCGGCGACCAGGAGCGCCAGCACGGGCGCGGTCAGGCTCGCCAAGAATGGACCGGCGGCAAGCACCCCGATCCAGCCGAAGGCGATGTAGAGCAGCGTAGAGACGACCGGGAACCGCCCAGCCTGGCGCGACAGCTTGAGCGCGACGCCGAAAACGGCGATCGACCACACCGCCGCGGTCAGCCCGACTGCCCACCAGCCGGAAAGCGCGAGCGTCGTGAATGGCGTGTAGGTGCCCGCGATCATGACGAAAATGGCGGCGTGGTCGAGGCGGCGCCAGAGCTCGCGGGAGCGGAGGCGAACGCCAAGGTTGTATGTGGCCGAGCAGGCGAGCATGGCGATCAGCCCGAAGGCATAGACCGACACGGGCACGGCTGCGATCGCCTCGCTCCCAACCGAGATCCAGGCGAGGAGCGCGCCCAAACCAGCGATGGCAGCGGCGAGTCCGACCGCATGGACGATGCCGTCCGCCGCCATCTCGCGTCGCCGCAGCTGCCTTTCGCCCGTCTTTGTCATGTGTTCGCGTTTCCCCGCCGCGTGCGCTCCTGCCCCGGCGCAAGGTAATGCCACCGCCGCGCGGTCGCAATCCGCCTTACGCTCCGGGATTAGGGTTTGGCTAACCAAGCTCGTCGTCCGGTTGTGCTTGAAATCTGCCCCCGCGGTCGTGATATGAAGTGCCCGCCGCTGGGAAGGCTCGGCTGCAGCGGCCGCGACGCGAGCGAGTCCCCACCGTCATGCCCGAAGTCATCTTTACCGGTCCTGCCGGACGCCTCGAAGGCCGCTTCCAGCCGGCCAAGCGCAAGAACGGCCCCATCGCCATCATCCTGCATCCCCATCCCCAGTTCGGGGGCACGATGAACAATCAGGTCGTCTATCAACTCTTCTACATGTTTACCAAACGCGGTTTCGCGGCGTTGCGATTCAATTTCCGCGGGGTCGGCCGCAGCCAGGGTGAGTTCGACCACGGTTCAGGCGAGCTGTCTGACGCTGCCGCGGCCCTCGACTGGGTGCAGTCGGCGCACCCCGACGCGCGCAGCTGCTGGGTGGCGGGGTTCTCGTTCGGCGCCTGGATCGGCATGCAGCTCCTCATGCGGCGGCCCGAGATCGAAGGCTTCATCGCCATCGCGCCGCCGGCCAACCTCCACGATTTCACCTTCCTTGCCCCGTGTCCGTCGTCCGGGCTGATCGTCCACGGGGACCAGGACAGGGTCGTTCCGCAGAAGGACACCCAGGCACTGGTCGACAAGCTCAAGAGCCAGAAGGGCATCACCATCGATCAGCAGATCGTCAAGGGCGCCAACCACTTTTTCGAAAATCACGTCGACGACCTGATCGCGCTCTGCACCGACTACGTCGACCGGCGCATGGCCATGATCGACGCGGCGTGAGCGAGACCGATCCTCAGGCCAGACGACGTGCGGCGAGAACGGCGTTGAGCCCGCCGAAAGCGAACGAGTTGGACAGAGCAACGTCGATCTGCATCGGCCGCGCCTGGTTGGGAACGTAGTCGAGATCGCAATCGGGGTCGGGACCGAGGTAGTTGGCCGTCGGCGGCGCGACGTTGTCGCGGATGGCCATCAGCGTGGCGATCAGCTCGAGTGCCCCGGCCGCGCCGAGGGCGTGGCCGACCATCGACTTAGTCGAGGAGATGGCGAGCGCGCGGGCGTGGTCGCCGAACGCCGCCTTCAGCGCCGCGGTCTCGGTGATGTCGTTCGCCAGCGTTCCGGTGCCGTGCGCGTTGACGAAGTCGACGTCCTCTGGGGCGAGCTCGGCGTCGGCGAGACAGGCGGCGATGGCGCGGGTCATGCCGTCCACGTCCGGATTGGTCAGGTCGCGCGCGTCCGCGGACATGCCGAAGCCGGCTATCTCGCCAAGGATCTCGGCGCCGCGGGCGCTGGCTCCGGCCAACGTCTCGAGGACGACGACGCCCGCCCCCTCGCCGATCACCAATCCCTTGCGGTCGCGCGAAAACGGGCGGCAGGTGTCGGTCGCCATTACGCGCAGGGCCTCCCAGCCCTTCAGCGTGCCGAGGTTGAGGCAGCTTTCCGCACCTCCGGCGACAGCAGCGGCGGCGATGCCGCTGCGCACCATCTGAAAGGCCGTACCGATTGCATGGGTAGCCGACGAACAGGCGCTGACGATGCCGAACGCAGGGCCGCGCAGGCCGCAGTACATGGTCACCTGGCTCGCCGGCGCGCTCGGCATGAGTTTCGGCACGGTCAGCGGGTAGACGCGCGGCCGCTTGTCCCCGTACAGGCGCTTGTACGATTCGTCGAACGTGTTGGAGCCACCGACCCCGGTGCCGATGATCGTGGCGGTGCGCTCCGACAAATCGCCATCGAAGTTGATGCCGGAGTCAGCGATCGCCTGGCGGGCGGCAACGACCGCGAATTGAGAACAACGGTCGAGGGCGGCGAGCTCACGCTGACCGAAATGCGCCGCCGGATCGAAGCCCTTGACCTCGGCGACCACTTCCTTCGCCAGTAACTCGGCCGGAACCAGCGTCGGCGGGCCGATGGCGCCGTCGCCGGCCACCATGCGCGACCAATAGCTCGCCGTGTCGAGGCCAGCCGGCGAAACGACTCCACAGCCGGTGACGACGACGCGATGCGGCCAACTCACGTTCTTTGCTCGACCAGGCCCTCGATGGCTTTGACCACGTCACCGACCGTGGCGAACCGCTGGGCAGCATCGTTGGCGTTGTAGGGGATCTGGATCCCGAACCTCTCCTCCAGGTCGAAGATCATCTCCAGCGCATCGATCGATTCGATGCCGATGTCCTGGAGCTTGTCGCTCAGAGCGAACTCCTGGCGTTCGCCGGGAGTCTTGCTGGAAATGACTTCCATAACGTCACGCGCCACATCGCCCATGTCGTCAGCCTCCCGCTCGTCCGCATCGTCGCGTTTTTGCTACTCGCCCTTCCGGGATTTTTCCAGCGCCTTGACGCGATTGGCCAGGTCTTCGACGGCCGGGTAAAGGCTCTTCAGGCGCAACAGGCGGACGTACCGCTCGCGCCACTCGTTGACCGGCACGGCGGGCGCGCCGACCATCGTAGCCCCGGACGGAATGGACCTCGCAGCGCCCCCCATGGCGCCAAGGACCGCGTCCGAGGCGATGTTGACGTGATCGCTGACCCCGGAGCCCGCGCCCAGCAGCACGCGGTCGCCAATGGTGACGCTGCCGGCGATGCCCGCCTGGCCACAGATCAGGCAGGATTGGCCGATCACGACGTTGTGGGCGATCTGAACCTGGTTGTCGATTTTGGTGCCACGGCCGATGGTCGTGGCGCGCAGCGTGGCGCGGTCGATGGTCGTCGCCGCGCCGATCTCGACGTCGTCGCCGATGACGACGGTGCCGAGCGAATGAATGCGCGCCGGCATCCCTTCGGCGCCTGGCGATCCGTCCGGGTTGCGGACCGGGATGAAGCTGAAGCCGTCGGCGCCGATTGCCGCGTTGGCATGGATGATTACACGATCGCCGATCTGGACACGGTCGCCGACGACCACTCCGGGGTGGATCACGCAGTCGCGGCCGATGGCGACGCCGGCGCCGACGGTGACGTTGGCGAGGATCGCGGTGCGGTCGCCGACGGTGCTGGCGTCACCGACAACAGCATGCGGTCCGAGACTGACGCCGTCACCGATGACGGCGTCGCCGGCGACGACGGCAGTCGGATGGATTCCCTCGCCGTGTGTCGGTCCCTGGTCGAGGAGCGCCGTCAGGATCGCCAGCGCTTGGCGCTCGTGGCCGGTATAGACGATGGCGGCGCGGCCCGACGGCGGCGTTGCATCGGGCGGGATCAGCACCGCACCGGCGGCAGTGCCAGCGAGTGCGGTCGCGGCCTCCTGCGACAGGGCGACGGCCAGGTCGCCCGGTCCCTCGGCGTCGGCCGGATGGACGATCCTGCGGATGTCGCTGTCGGCGTCGCCGATGACAGTTGCCGACAGCGAACGCGCGATTTGACTGAGCTTCATGGGCACCCGGAAATGGCAGCTCGCTTGGTGTTCCGCCGACCGACCCGGCTCATACCCCACATTGCTGCGGCCTGCTAGCCGGCGTCAGGGCCGCACCAGACGGCCGCCGGTCATTGGCGCGGAAACGCCGGTGGTGCCTGGAAACGTGATCGGCAGCCCGCGGGCGCTGCGGGCGGCGAGGTAGGCGAAGGCCTCCGCCTCGAGGAAATCTGTCGACCAGCCAAGGTCGCCGGCAAGGGTCACGGCCGTCCCTGCCGCCGCGGCGATCATCGCGCACATCGTCGGATTGTGGGCGCCGCCGCCGGCGATGACGATGCAGTCGGCGCCGCCTGCCTTCACGATGCTTTTCGCGATGGTTCGAGATGTGAAGGCGGTGAGGGTCGCGACGCCGTCGGGGACCGACAGGCCGGCCGCGGCGCTGGCGGCCGCCGAGAAGGCGCCCCGGTCGAGAGACTTGGGCATCGGCCGGTCGAACCAGGGATGGTCGAGCAGCCGGGCGAGCCCGCCGTCGTCGACCGTGCCCTTGGCGGCGAGCGCGCCGTCGTGGTCCATGGCCGCGCCTGTACGCTCGCGGACGAAATCGTCGATGAGAGCGTTGCCGGGGCCGGTATCGCCGGCGACGAGCGAACCGTCGGCGGCGACGCAGGTGAGGTTGGCGACGCCGCCGATATTGACAACCGCGATGGTGCCGGTGAGCGCCGAGCGCCTGACCAGGGCGCGGTGATAGACCGGCACCAGCGGCGCACCCTCGCCACCGGCGGCGACGTCCGCGGCGCGAAGGTCGAATACGACCGGCACGCCGAGGCGTTTGGCGAGCGCGGCGCCGTCGCCGATCTGGACGGTCAGCCGGCGATCGGGTGCATGGAAGACGGTGTGGCCATGAAAGCCGACGAGCGACACCTTGCATTCGGGGTGCTCCGCCAGCAGCGCCTCCGCCGCCTCGCCGTGGCTCTCGGTGACGATCCGCTCCGCCTGTCTGACCGCGCCCGGGCGTTCGGCGCGATCGACGATCCCCGCGGCGTCGATGAGCGCGGCACGGAGGACCTCACGTTCAGCGGCGGTATAGGGGCGGAATCGGCGCGGGCCGAAATCGGCGATCGTCTCGCCGTCGGTGACGATGATGGCGGCGTCGACCCCGTCCATGGAGGTGCCGCTCATCAGACCGAGGACGCTTTCCACCGCGAGGACGTCCTTCAGGTGGTCGGGCGGGCGTGCTTCGCTTGGTACACGCCCAGGCGCGCGCCGCTCGGCAGCGTGATGTGAACTAGCCGGCCCCACGGCTGCTCTTCGATCGCCGAGCATGGCGTCCGCGACCCCTCCATGGCAGCAGCGAACCCGTCGACGTCGTCGCACAGAAGGTACAGCTCGTGCGTGCCGTTGGTCTCGGCCGGGTGGAACGCCAGCTCCGACGCCCGAAGGGCGAAAATCAGCCACCCATCGCCCGCGTCGACGGCCGGGATGCTGA
The DNA here is from genome assembly GCA_964441935.1 of uncultured Bauldia sp. Taxonomy (GTDB): domain Bacteria; phylum Pseudomonadota; class Alphaproteobacteria; order Rhizobiales; family Kaistiaceae; genus JBBDMC01. The sequence goes on along the minus strand of CAYTXI010000099.1, from coordinate 1,687 downwards.
GAACGTCGCGGAAAAACGCCCGATCGGCATCGGCATTGGTGCTGTAGATGATGGCATGGGCACCGCTGATCATCGTGTCATCCCCCCTTCGGTGCAATGGCGGTGAATTTTGGCGAAGGGCCTGTTAAACAGCCTCCGCCATCAAGGAACAACGCCGCCATGACTGCGTTCAAGTCCGATCTGATGAAGGTGCTCGCCGAGCGCGGCTTCGTCCAGCAATGCTCCGACGCGGGGGGCCTCGACCGGCTCGCCCAAGGGGGACCGGTGACCGCCTACATCGGCTTCGATTGCACCGCTCCCAGCCTGCATGTCGGCAGCCTGGTGCAGATCGGCGCGCTCCATTGGCTGCAGCAGACCGGCCACCGGCCGATCGCGCTCATGGGGGGCGGCACCACGCGTGTGGGCGACCCCTCGGGCAAGGACGAGATGCGCCAGCTCCTGGCACCTGAGACCATCGAGGCCAACAAGGCCGGTATCCGCCGGGTGTTCGACCGGTTCCTCCGCTTCGGCCAGGGGCCGACCGACGCCTTGATGATCGACAACGCCGACTGGCTGCTCAAACTCGACTACGTCGACTTCCTGCGCGAGGTCGGCCGCCACATCTCCGTCAACCAGATGATCCAGCGCGAGTCGGTCAAGCAGCGGCTCGACCGCGAGCACCATCTGTCGTTCCTCGAGTTCAACTACATGGTGCTGCAAGCCTACGACTTCGTGGAGCTTTACCGGCGCACCGGCTGCCGCCTGCAGCTCGGCGGCAACGACCAATGGGGCAACATCCTGTCCGGCGTCGATCTCGGCCGGCGCCTGGAGAACGTCGAGCTGTTTGCGCTGACGACGCCGCTCATCACCACCGCCGCGGGCGCCAAGATGGGTAAGACGGCGCGGGGCGCGGTGTGGCTCGATGCGGAGCTCGTCAGCCCGTACGAGTACTGGCAGTTCTGGCGCAATACCGAGGACGCCGACGTCGGCCGCTTCCTCAAGCTGTTCACGACGCTGCCGCTCGACGAGATCGCGCGGCTGGAGGCCCTGCGCGACGCAGAGATCAACGAGGCCAAGAAGGCTCTGGCGAGCGAGGCGACCGCCCTCCTCCACGGCCGTGCGGCGGCCGAAGAAGCGGCGGAGGCGGCGCGGCGTACCTTCGAGGAAGGCGAAGTGGCAGATGCGCTGCCGACGATCGTCATTCCGGCGAGCGAACTTGCCGACGGCGTCGGCGTGCTCGGCCTGTTCGTCCGCGCCGGTCTGGTCGCGTCGAACGGCGAAGCCCGCCGTCAGATTCGCGGCGGCGGCCTCAGGCTTAACGATGCGCCGATTGCTGACGAGCGGGCGACGGTGTCCAACGACGATATCATTGGCGGTGTCATCAAGCTGTCGCTTGGCCGCAAGAAGCACGTCCTGGTGAGGCCGGCATGACCAGTCACTGGAACTCGAAGATCTTGCGAATGATGCCCGGCGCCACCGCGGATAGCGGGTTGATGAACACATGCGGCTCGGCGATCGGGCCTTCGATCTTGAAGGTTATCCCGATCAGCCCGCCGCGGGAGCCGCCGCCGAGGGCGAGGCCGAACAACGGAATCCGGCCGAACATGTTGTTGACCGGGTAGGCCGGCAAATAGGTGCCCGTCAGCGCGACGTTGGTGGTCGGCAGGTCGTAGCGGCCGGCGAAGGTGGCGCCGACCGAGGGGCCGCG
>CAYTXI010000098.1:0-9407 GCA_964441935.1 uncultured Bauldia sp. | reverse complement strand
TCTCCTCGACCAGCGCCATCCCCTCGCGGAACATCGCCTTGAACGCCTCGGATCCGGCCAGCCGCCGGCCGAAGACGACCGGCTCGGCGCTGGCACGGGACATCGATGATCTGTCGTCGCTCATGATCCGCCGTTGGCTTCTCGCGGTCCCGATATGGGACCACTTGCGCAAGGTCGCCGCAAGCCCCGCGCCAACCGGCCGGCCGGGCAAAAAAAGAGAGCCGCGCGAGGCGGCTCTTTGAAGTCTTAACAGGGAGGCGTCAAACAGAGTGGACAGGAGCCACTCGAATCCAGATGACTGGATGCGTTCAGTTAAGCCGCGTAAAGCTTAAGGGAACGTTAACGGCTCTGATAAAGTTGCCGAAGAACTTGGCCGGCGTCGGCGCCCGTCCCTCTCTGTGACAGGCCTCAGCGCTTGAAGAAGGTCTCGGCTGCGTCGGCGCTCGCCCGCTTGGCGTTGAGCGCGGCCTCGATGCGGCTGATCTCCGCCTTTAGGACTTCGATACGCTCGCCGAGCTCCTCGATCGACAGCTTCGACAGGTCCTCGCCGATTTCATGGACGAGCTTCTTCTTCGGTGCCTCGTCGTCGAATGCCGCCATCGCCGCCTCCTCCCCAGAGAGGCTAGACGAGGACGGCGCGATTGTCAGCGCTGCGGCGCCCCGGTAGACCGATTCCCGTGACCTCCGCCGTCCCCGCCGTCATGACCGCGATCGCCATCCGCGCGCCCGGCGGACCGGACGTGCTGGTGCCCGAGACGCGTCCCGTCCCGGCGATCGCCGCAGACGATATCCTGATCCGCGTCCGCGCGGCCGGCGTCAACCGCGCCGACATCATGCAGCGCAGGGGTCAATACCCGCCGCCCCCCGGGATCACCGACATCCCCGGCCTGGAGATCGCCGGCGACGTTGTTGCCGTCGGCGATCGCGTCACCCGCTTCAAGGTCGGCGACCGCGCCATGGCGTTGGTCGCCGGCGGCGGCTACGCCGAATACTGCCCAGCGAGCGGGGCGGTCGCCCTGCCCATCCCCAAGCGCTTCTCGTTCGTCGAGGGCGCCGCAATCCCGGAAGCGTTTTTCACCGTGTGGCCGAACCTCGTCGACCGCGGTCGCCTTGCCGCTGGCGAGACCGTCCTCGTCCACGGCGGCGCCTCGGGCATCGGCACCACGGCGATCCAAATCGCCAAGGCGCTCGGCGCGACAGTCATCGTCACGGCCGGCAGCGAGGACAAGTGCGCCGCCTGCGCCAGGCTCGGCGCCGCCGTTGCGATCAACTACCGCGCGGAGGATTTCGTCGCCCGCGTCCGCGAGGCGACCGGCGGTCGCGGCGCCGACGTCATCCTCGACATCGTCGGCGGCGACTACGTCGCCCGCAACCAGGACGCCGCCGCGGACGACGGTCGCATCGTTCACATCGCCGCGCAGCAGGGCACGCGTGCCGAGATCGACCTTCGTCAAATCATGGCCAAGCGCCTCACCCACACCGGCTCGACGCTGAGGCCGCGCCCGGTATCGTTCAAGGCATCGGTAGCGGCGGCAGTCGAGGCCAACGTGTTCCCAATGTTCGCAGCCGGCACCGTCGCTCCCGTCGTCGATTCCACCTTCCCGTTGACTGCGGCAGCCGACGCCCACAGGCGCCTGGAAACCTCCGCCCACGTCGGCAAGATCGTCTTGACCGTTGGCGTGTGAACGCGCGCCGATATCGGTTTACCTACCGCCCGCCGGCGCCTATATAGGGGCATTCCCTCTACGTATTCGAGGATGAGGCCTGCCGGCCTGAAGCTCCGGCGGCGCCACCGGGAGAGACTTATGAACACCAACGCCCCGCTGATGCCAAAGGCGACCGCGGTCTGGCTGATCGACAACACCGCGCTGTCGTTCACGCAGATCGCCGAGTTCTGCAGGCTGCATCCGCTCGAGGTCCAGGCGATCGCCGACGGCGACGCCGCCCAGTCGATCAAGGGGCTCGACCCGATCCTGACCGGCCAGCTCACCCGCGACGACATCGCCAAGGCCGAAGCCGACCCTGACTACCGTCTCGGCCTCGCCGAGCCCAAGGTCCGCGCTCCGGCCGCCAAGCGCAAGGGCCCACGCTATACACCGGTGTCGCGTCGCCACGACCGGCCGAACGCGATCCTGTGGCTGTTGCGCAACCACCCCGAGCTAAAGGACGCTCAGGTTATGCGCCTGGTCGGCACGACCAAGCCGACGATCGAGTCGATCCGCAACCGCACGCACTGGAACGCCAACAATCTCCAGCCCATGGACCCGGTGACGCTCGGCCTTTGCTCGCAGATCGATCTCGACTTCGAGGTCGAAAAGGCCGCCAAGACGCAGCCGTCCGACGCGGAGCCGGCGGCCCCCGCCGGGGCCACCCTGCTGCCCGCTTCCGAGACGACGACCGCCGCCGGCGCCGTCGCCGCCGCGGCCGCCAGCCGTCCGGAGCGAACGGCCGAGCAGGAAGCCAACGCCGAGGCGGACGCCGTGTTCGCCAAGCTCAAGTCGATGAAGAGCGAAGAACCGTCGGAAGACACGACCGACGGCAGCTGATCAGTCCTTTACCGGCACCGTCAGGTTGAGCGCCAGGCGCCCGCCATCGACGAAGATCGTCTGACCCGTGACGTAGCTCGCCTGTTCGGAGGCAAGGAACGCCGCCACCGCGGCCACTTCGCCGGGCTCCGCAAAACGGCCGAGTGGCGTGCGTGCCAGGACCCGCGTGCGGGTCTCGGCGTCTTCCATCACCCAAGTCAGCATCTCGGTCATGACCGAGCCTGGACCGATGGCGTTCACCCGGATGCCGTAGGGCGCCAGCGCCAGCGCCATCACCCGGGTGAGCTGGCCGATGCCTCCCTTCGACACCGAATAGGGTACCTGGTTGGGGATCGCCACGACCGCATTGACCGAAGACAGGTTGACGATCGCGCCGGGCGCGGCGCCACCCTCGATGCGTTCGACCATATGCCGAGCGACCGCCTGGCCAGCTAGGAACGAGCCCTTGAGATTGGTGCTGAGCACCCGGTCGAAGTCCGCCTCGTCCACTTCCAGAAAGTCCGCCGCGTGCATGATGGCAGCGTTGTTGACCAGCACGTCGATGTCGCCGAAAGCCTCCACGGTCGCCGCGATCAAATTGCGGACGTCGAGCCGCTCGGCAACGTCACATTCAATGAACCGCACCGGACCGTACGCGCCGAGGTCCTCTACTGCCGCAGGGCCCGCCTCGTCGTCCACATCCGCGATGACGACGCGCGCGCCTTCGCCAAGGAATCTTTGTGCAATCGCGCGCCCGATGCCGCGTGCGCCACCCGTAACGATGGCAACCTTGTTCTCGAGCAGCATCTGGGCAATTCCCCTGCGATAGCTCGGCGTCGGCTACCAAGCGTTAGCCAATGGCGCTTGCAGTGTCCATCGCGGCAGCGCGCGGGGGCGGTTGTTGCCGGGCGCGCCCCGGCCTATGGTGGCGCGCGTTCGTCCGGCGCCGTCTCCCTATCCGACACCATCGGCACATGATCAGCGATCCCTGGTTCTACATCGCCGCAATTCCGGCGATGGTCATCCTCGGTCTGTCCAAAGGCGGTTTCACGGTCCTCGGCCTGCTGGCGGTGCCGATCATGGCCCTGGTCATCTCACCGGTTCAGGCCGCCGGCATCACGTTACCGATCCTTGTCCTCAGCGATGTCGTCGCCGTCGTCTCGTATCGTCGGGTGTATGACCTGACGACCATCAAGATCGTGCTCCCCGGTGCCATGATTGGCATCGCGATTGGGTGGGCGACCGCAGCGTGGGTAGCCGAACACCACATCCGCCTGATCGTCGGAGTCGTGTCGGTGCTATTTGCGTTGAACCATTGGTTCCGTCATCGGCTGCGCCAGCAACCGAGCGGGCCCAACGTTGCCAAGGGCGGCTTCTGGGGAATGGTGACGGGCTTCACCAGTTTCGTCAGTCACGCCGGCGGCCCGCCGTTTCAGATGTACGCCGTGCCGCTGAGACTCGCGCCGCGCGTCTTCGCCGGCACGTCCGTGATCCTGTTTGCGATCATCAACGCAGTGAAGCTCGTCCCTTATTTCATGCTCGGACAGTTCGACGCCACCAACCTCACCACCTCCGCCGTGCTTCTGCCGATTTCGATCCCGGCGACATTCCTGGGCGTCTGGCTCGTGCGCCGCCTGGAGATGGAGTTGTTTTATCGGATCGTCTACACGGCGATCTTCATCGTCGGCCTATACCTCGTCTGGCAGGCCGTGTTCGCCATGGTCTGAGTGCCCGCCGCGACGCTACCAAACGAAAGCGCCGCGGGGAGGCCGCGGCGCCTTCAACCATCACAGGCAACTCGCTCAGTGGATCGAGTCGCTCTTCAAGCGGGCGATCTCGTCCTTCAGTCGCAGCTTTCGCCGCTTGAGCTCCGTCAGGGCCAGCGCATCGGTACCCGGATGCATCATGGCCTCTTCCAGTTCCCGCTCCAGGGCCTGGTGGCGACGCTCAAGCTCGGCGAGGTGCGATTCCATGGTCATCAGCGAGGCCTCCGTGTCGTCTATTTGACGCCGCTAGTCTGCCACAACCGTCACATTCTGTCGAACGCCCGGCAGGGTTCGTGCACCGCACAATCGACCGTCTTGCACAGGTTCGACGCGTTGATTTTGGCCGTCACCACCGGCCCCGCGCTGGACCCGTCAAGCGCCGACGCAGCTTGGGCGAGTATCTCCTTTCGTGGTATCTTTTGGGTACGAGCCGTGGGGGATGCGGGCCCTCACGGGCTGAGGGCGGCGATGGCTTCCGACGAAGACCGGCGTCTGACCGAGGAGGAAGAGCGGGAAATCCGGCGCGAGCTGGCCGAGTTGCGCCAGGCGCACCGCGACCTTGATTCCGCGATCGCCGCCATGGCCGAAAGGGCGATCTCCGACACCATGGGCATGCAGCGGCTGAAGAAGCGCAAGCTCGCGTTGAAGGACCGCATCGCAGCGCTCGAGGACCGCCTCCTACCCGACATCATCGCCTGACGGGACACGCGATGGCCGCCTTGCGGGTGGGCGCGGCCAACCTATAATCCGCGGCCTTCGCCACGCCCGTTGCCGAGAATGGATTCAGCCATGCCCGGAGACGCCCCTCCGGTTGCCATCATCATGGGCAGCCAGTCCGATTGGCCGATCATGCGTCAGACTGCCGAGACGCTCGATACGCTCGGCGTCGGCCACGACGACCGCATCATTTCGGCCCACCGCAAGCCCGACCGCCTGTTCGAGTTTGTCAGGGCGGCCCGCGACGCGGGCTACAAAGTGATTATCGCCGGCGCCGGCGGCGCCGCCCACCTGCCCGGCATGTGCGCCGCGCTGACCACGCTGCCGGTTCTCGGCGTGCCGATGGAATCAAAGGCGCTTGGCGGCCTCGACAGCCTCTACTCCATCGTCCAGATGCCGGCAGGGGTACCGGTCGGCACGCTCGCCATCGGCCGCCCGGGAGCGGTCAACGCAGCGCTACTCGCCGCAGCGATTCTTGCGCTCGCCGACGCGCCGCTGGCTGAGCGGCTGCATCGCTGGCGTCAGGAGCGCGCGGAAGCGGGGGACGAGCGCCCGTCCGAAAAGTGAGCACTCGCCCGCCGCCTTCCGCACGGATCATTTTGACGGTCCCCCGCGCTTCTGGTATGAGCCGAAAAAATAGGCCCAACCACCGATAGGATCCCTCGCGTGCAGGTAGTCGTTCGCGACAACAACGTCGATCAGGCGCTGAGGGCCCTCAAGAAGAAGATGCAGCGCGAGGGCCTCTTCCGCGAAATGAAGCTGAGGAACCACTACGAGAAGCCGTCGGAGCGGCGCGCACGCGAGAAGGCCGAGGCGATCAGGCGGGCACGCAAACTGGCGCGTAAGCGGGCCGTGCGCGAGGGGCTCATCGCCGCCCCCAAGCCGCGCGCACGTTGAGCCGCCCTTGTTTCGCCCGCTTTCGCCGATTCGGTGACAGCATGGTCCGCCACGGGGCAGGACGGCAGCCCTCGGACCCGCGAGAGGTTGGGGCAAGTCGCACGGTGCAAGCTACAGTGTCAACAACCGGCAACGTGACGATCCGCTACCGTCGTACTGTGGTGGTCGCCGCGGGGCTGTGCGCCCTGCTGCTCGGTGGCTGCCAGTCGTCACGCTCGACGTTCGACACCCGCGTTGCGGTCGACCGCTCGGCCGGCTCCGAAGCCAACATCGCCTCTCTGTCGGCGGTGGTTGAACAGAACCCCTCCGACCCCGGCGGCTACAACGTGCGCGGAAGTGCGTACGGCCGCGCCGGCAAGCTCAGGGACGCGATCGCCGACTTCGACAAGGCGATCGAGCTCGACTCCAGCTTCTATCAGGCCTACGCCAACCGCGCCCTCGTCCAGCGCCGCCTCGACCGCGACGACCTCGCCTTCGCCGACTACAACCGAGCGCTGGAGATCAACCCGACCTATGCCGTTGCCCTGGTCGGCCGCGGCAACATGTACCGCCAGCGCAAGCAGTACGATTTCGCACTCGCCGACTTCAACCGCGCTATCGAGCTCGACGGCAACGACCCGCGCGCCTACCACAACCGCGGATTGATCTACCAGACGCAAGGGCAGCACGAGGTTGCCATCGAGGATTTCTCCAAGGCGATCTCGATCTCGCCGTCGGCAACCGAACCGTTTAACGCCCGCGGCTTATCCTACCTCGCCATCGGCGACGACAAGGCCGCCCTCGACGACTTCAACAACGTCGTCAAGCGAGACAAGGACTCCTACGAAGGCTGGACCAATCAGGGTCTGGCGCTGGAACGGCTGGGCGAGACTCAGAAGGCGTTTGCCGCCTTCGCCCACGCTTCCAGCCTCAACCCCAACTACGCGCCGGCCTCCGAAGGCATGCGCCGCACATCCGCCGCCGGCGGCGTCGCCCTCGGGCAGAGCTGACGCGCGCAAACGGAGGGCCCACCGCAAAGGGCCCTTCGCATCCCACTCCCTAGCGATACGCCTTGTAGAAGGCGGTGCTGTCGTTCAGTTCGCGCCAGGCGGCGCACTTGCCACTCTTGAACGTGAAGATGTGCGCCCAGTCGCTGTCGACGGGCTTGCCGGTCTTCTTCTGCGTCATCGTGTAGTGGCCGATGACCACGACCTTGTCGCCGTTGGTGAAGAACTCCCGCGGTTCGAACAGCGAGAACTGGTTGTTCTCGGCGACGTCCTTGAAGAAGCTCTTCACGCCTTCTAGGCCATTGCGCGTACCGAACACCGGAAAATCTTCGCGTATTCCGCCGGAGTGCCACTCGATGTTGGGCGCGCAGCCTTCGAGGATCGCCTGGATGTCACCGCGGCCGAAGGCGTCGTAGATGGCGCGGGCGGCGGCAAGGTTGGCGGTTTGCATGTCCTGAGCGTTCATGATGCTTCTCCCATAGTTGGGTTGACGACGGGGAGAAGCTAGCGGGCCGCGCGGAAGCCCTCCTGAGGAGGATTCCCTAATTCCGATTTGGCCGGAGCAGGCCGTGCTCCATGGCAAACAACGTCGCGCCGCCACGCGTGTTGACACCGAGCTTGCCGTAAATCGACTGAATGTGATTGTCGACGGTCTTCGGCGAAATACCGAGATCGAGCCCGATGTCCCTAGTGGTCGCGCCGCGTGCAACGCGCTGCAAGACATCGACCTCGCGCGCCGTCAGCCCGGCGACGAAAGGCACCTTTTTGCGGCGTTTCCCCTGACCGGCCGCCTCGATCACCGCCACTACGGCCTCACCGTCGAGCGTGCCGTGTGTGACCTCCTCCCCGAGCCGCGTCGCTGCCTGCGCGGGCGTCAGCGTAACCCTGAACGGGCGGTCCTCGATCAGATTCTGATAGGCCTCGGCGACGGCCAACAGGCGTCCCTCGGGAGGGAGATCGCTTCCGCGCACCCCGCGATGAAAGCCGCTCCCGTCGAGGCGTTCGTGGTGTTGCTCAATGATCGAGCCAATGGCCGCCAGGCCGGGCGCATGCGGCACCATGCGAGCGGCAAAATAAGGATGCAGGCGGGTCTGCTCGGACCCCTCCGCCGCATCGAGACGCGCGGTGCCGCCAATGGCAATGTAGCCGATGTCGTGCCACAGCGCCGCCCGACGGACTTCGTTGCGCTCCACTTCGGACTTTCTGGCCACTTCGGCGGCCCGGTCCGCCAACTCGGCAACGGCGCGCGAGTGGCCGGCTATCAGCGGCGACTTGAGATCGATGAAGTCGGCAATGACCTCACTGACGGCGTCGATTTCATCCTCGTGCAGGATGGCGTCCCCGCCGGCATCAAACGCCATCGCGGACTGCCAAGCTTCTTCATCGGAGGCAGGTGCGAGCAGATGTGGCAACAACGGCACGAATGCCTTTGCCACCTCCGGGTCGTAGGGGCCCCCGCTTCGCTCGGAGATGACCGGCCCGACGCGCTCCATGGGCATGACGTCGAGAAGAGCGAGGGCATCCTGAACGACCAGCACCAATCGGACGGGCACCGAGATTGCCTCGCCTGCGACATGGTTCGGGAACCCGTGCCCATCCCAGCGCTCGTAGAGTTGGCGGAGGTTGTTCTGGACGTTCACGGAAAGGCCGAGCCTTGCGCCGATGCGCGCCGCGACCTCGCAGTGCGCACTGAACACACTGACGGTCTGACCCACGACGTTTACGAACGTCTCGTCCCCGTGTTCGATCGGCGGATGGTCGGCGCGCGCCGGACCGACGTGCTGCATCAGGACACGGACGAACTCCGGCCCGTCTGCGGGATCAATCACGGAAAAATCCTTGCGAACGGCGATTTCGTCGCCGAACAGCGCGTTGAGCTTGTCGGTTTCGGCGGTGCAGCCGCAGTAGCGCAGGAGGCCGTGGTAAAACGCTTCCACCTGCACGGCCTGGGCGAAACCCATGTGTTTGGCGAGGGCGACGCTGGCAATCGCCGACCGCAGGCCGTAGCCGAGTGGTTGGCCAATGGCGAAATCGGTGGCGAGCGACAGGACGCCGATCACCTCGTTGCGCCGTACTGGTGGTGGAGTCGCACCGGCCATGGCGTCTCTCCGCTGCAACGCTCGTCCGTTCGATTGCGCCGAGGGCGCCAGTGCGCAATAGCACGCAGCGGAAGAAGCGGGTAGCTACAGCGCCTTGACAATGCCCTCGGTCATCTTCTTGGCGTCGCCGAGCAGCATCATCGTGTTGTCGCGGTAGAAGAGCGGGTTGTCGATGCCGGCGTAGCCGGACGCCAGCGACCGCTTGACGAACATCACCGTCCCCCCTTTCCACACGTGCAGCACCGGCATGCCGTAGATCGGCGAGGACGGGTCGTCCTCGGCAGCCGGGTTGGTGACGTCGTTGGCGCCGATGACGTAGGCGACATCGGCCTGTGAGAACTCCGAGTTGATGTCCTCCAGCTCGAACACCTCGTCGTAGGGGAAGTTGGCTTCCGCCAACAGCACGTTCATGTGCCC
>CAYTXI010000097.1:0-9427 GCA_964441935.1 uncultured Bauldia sp. | reverse complement strand
CCTCCAGCACCCACGTGAGGTGACCGATGTGACTTTCCTCGTCGATGACCAGTCCCTCGACCTGATGGAACATCGGCGTGTGGGTCTGATCGGAGTCGTGGCGGTAGGTGCGGCCGGGAATGACCACGCGGATCGGGGGCTTCTGGATTTCCATTGTGCGAATCTGCACCGGCGAGGTGTGGGTCCTCAGCAGCATGCGCTCCCCGTCCGCCTTCTCATTGAAGAAGAAGGTGTCGTGCATGTCGCGCGCCGGATGGCCGACGGGGAAGTTCAAGGCAGTGAAGTTGTAGTAGTCGGTCTCGATGTCGGGGCCCTCGGCGACCGCGAAGCCGAGGTCGGCGAAAATCGCGGTGATCTCGTCGACGACCTGGCTGACCGGGTGGATGCGGCCAGACTCCAGCGGCGATAGTCTCACCGGCAGGGTCACGTCGACCGCCTCCTCGGCCAAGCGACGAGTGCGTTCGTCCTCCTTGAGCACCGCGCGGCGCTCGGCGAATGCCTGGTTGACGCGGTCCTTGAGGCCGTTGAGGAGCGGTCCTTTGACCTGACGCTCCTCGGGCGTCATGGCGCCCAGCCCCTTGAGCAGGCCGGAGACGACGCCCTTTTTGCCAAGGATGGCGACGCGCTCGGCTTCAAGCGCCGCCTCGTCACCAGCAGCGGCGATGCGGCCGGCGATGTCCTGTTCGAGCGCGGCAAGATTGGTGGAAGGACTGGTGTTCATTTCGCTCGGCCCCGACATGACGGCCTCGCTTTCAACAGAATTCAGGCGAAAGGACAAGCACGATCCCGGCCAGCGAACGCGGCGCGATACGGCGGAACCCGCCGAAAGGCCGAACCGGGCGGCGGCGGGTGGCCCAGCTCAGGAGGCCAGTGCGCTCTCGGCCTTCTCGACCAGCGCCTTGAACGAAGCCGGCTCGCTCACGGCAAGCTCGGCCAGGACCTTGCGATCGACTTCGACCCCGGCTTTGCCGAGGCCGTTGATAAATCGGCCGTAGGTCAGCCCGTGCTCGCGGGTGGCGGCGTTGATGCGTTGGATCCACAAGGCGCGGAACGAGCGCTTGCGGTTCTTGCGATCGCGGTAGGCGTACTGACCGGCGCGATCGACCGCGGCCTTGGCGGTGCGGATGGTGTTCTTGCGCCGGCCATAGAAACCCTTGGCGCGCTTCAGCACCTTCTTGTGTTTGGCGTGGCCGGTAACGCCGCGTTTCACACGCGCCATGGCAGGTCTCCGGAAGTTGTCTGGCCTTCAGGCTCAGGCGTAGGGCAGGAAGTTCTTCTTAATGATGCGGGCGTCCGGGTCGGAGAGGACGGTGGTGCCGCGCGCATTGCGGATGAACTTCTTCGTCCGCCGGATCATGAAATGCTTCTTGCCGGCCTGCTGGGCCATGACCTTGCCGGTCGCGGTGACCTTGAAGCGCTTCTTGGCGCCGCTCTTGGTCTTGAGCTTGGGCATTTTGCGTCCTCGTGCGGGAAGCGAAAAGCGCCGCCACGGCATGCCCTTTTCAGGCCGGGCGGCGCGGGAGGTCGCGGTTATAGCGATGGCGGCTGCAGGGGGCAAGGCCAGGCTTGGTCAGCGCGGCGCCAGCACCATCGTCATCTGGCGGCCTTCCATCTTGGGCTCGGTCTCGACCTTGGCCAGCGGCGCGGTTTCGTCGCGGACGCGGTCGAGCAGTTTGATGCCGATCTCCTGGTGGGCCATCTCGCGGCCGCGAAACCTGAGCGTCACTTTGACCTTGTCGCCTTCCTCGAAGAAGCGGCGGATCGAGCGCATCTTCACCTCGTAGTCGTGGGTGTCGATGTTGGGACGCATCTTGATCTCTTTGATCTCGATGGTCTTCTGCTTCTTGCGCGCTTCGGCCGCCTTCTTCTGGACCTGGTACTTGTACCGGCCGAAGTCGAGAACCTTGCAGACTGGCGGATCGGAATTGGGGGCGATTTCGACGAGATCGAGGCCGGCTTCGGTCGAAATTTCAAGCGCCCGCTCGATGGGTACGGTGCCGTGGTTGTTGCCTTTGTCGTCGATCAACTGAACCTGGCGGACACGAATCTCCTCGTTTACGCGCGGGCCTTCCTTTGTCGGGGGCGGCGCTCTATAGGGTCGGCGAATGGCAGTCGTCTCCTTCTTCGGTTGACATGGCAGTCCCGGGTCAGCGCGGCCGGCCGGAACTGAACAAGAATTCAGTCAACGACGGCGCGAAGTCAACCGTTGCCGTCGATGGCTCGAGCCGGCGGGGTGAACGGTGAGTGCAGTCGAGACGGCGCGCTTGACGGTCGGGGTGGGTGAGAAGGCGCGCGAAATCGCCGTCCTCAGGCGCCGCGGGGCGCTCCCCGGCCTGTTCTGGCTGGGTGGATTCCGCTCGGACATGGCCGGAACCAAGGCGTCCGCCGTCGACGCGTTCGCGGCGGCGCGGGGTCTCGCCTCGACGCGTTTCGATTACTCGGGCCACGGCGAATCGGGCGGCGACTTCGAAGACGGTACGATTTCGCGATGGCTCGACGAGGCGGCAACCGTGTTGGACCGCTGCGTGCAGGGCCCGCAGATCGTCGTCGGCTCGTCGATGGGCGGATGGATCGCCCTGCTGCTGGCGGAGATGCGGCGCGGGTCGGGGCGGGTCGCGGGCCTCGTCCTGATCGCCCCGGCCTACGACATGACGCGGGCGCTGATGTGGGACAAGTGGGACCAGTCGGCGCGCGACGAGCTGATGGTAAAGGGTGCCTATCATGAGCCGAGCGACTATTCCGATGAGCCGTACCTCGTCACGCGGCAACTGATCGAAGACGGCGACCGTCATCTCATCGGCGACCGGCTGATCGAAACCGGTTGCCCGATCCACATCCTGCAGGGGATGGCGGACACCGACGTGCCGTGGCGCCACGCAGCGGGCCTGGTTTCGCATCTCGCATCCGACGATGTGGTGATGACGCTGGTCAAGGACGGCGACCACCGCCTGTCGCGACCGGAAGACATCGAGCGGCTCGAGGCGGCTCTCGCCGGCGTGATCGAGGAAGACAACGGTGGGCAACGGCGATGGCGAGCCTAGCAGATCGCCGCTATGAAACCGGGTCTTGCCGCTTGAGGAGGCCCTCGATCGCCTCAGGCCGGACCGGCTCGCTAAAACGATAGCCCTGGACCTCATCGCACTGGTGGTCGCTCAGGAACGCAAGCTGCTCGTCGGTTTCAACGCCTTCGGCAATCACCTTCATTCTGAGCCGCTGACCCAGGGAGATCACCGCGGTCGCGATGCCCCGGTCATCTTCATCGTGTGGCAAGTTGTGGACGAACGAACGATCGATCTTCAAACGCGCGACCGGGAAGTTCTTCAGCGCGGCGAGGCTGGAATAACCAGTCCCAAAGTCGTCAATCGAAAACTGAACACCGATCGACTGAAGGGCGCGCATCGTCTCGATCGCATGATGAACATCGTGCATCAGCAGACTCTCGGTCAGCTCGAGCTCCAGGTACTTTGCTTCGAGGCCGCTGTCGCGCAACACCTCCGTGACCCGGTCGATCCAATTCTTCTCGCGGAACTGGCGAGCCGACACGTTAACGCAGACCGTGACGGGTGGCATCCCCGCATCTTGCCATGCCTTGTTCTGATGGCACGCTGTGCGCAGAACCCAATCCCCAATCTGGATGATCAGACCCGTCTCTTCGGCGATGGGAATGAATCTGGCCGGGGAGACAATGCCTAGGGCGGGATGATCCCAGCGAATGAGGGCCTCAACGGCGAAAATGCGACCCGTCTTCAGATCGATTTGCGGCTGGTACAGCAAATGGAATTGGCGCTCGGTGATCGCTTTGCGCAGGTCCACGTGGAGAGAAAGGCGGTCATGCACCTCCGTGTTCATGGCGGCCGTGTAGAGCTGGAAGTTGTCTCGACCGGCGGTCTTGGCCTGGTACATGGCAGCGTCGGCGTTTTTGAGCAGAGTCTCGGCGTCACTCCCGTCATTCGGATACGTCGCAAGACCGATGCTGCATGTCACGTGGAGAACCTGCCCCTCGATTTCGATCGGTTCGGCGATGGCGGCACGGACCTTTTCTAGAATTGCCGAAATCGTGGAGGTGCTCTCCGGTTGATCGGCGAGGAGTACGACAAACTCATCGCCGCCCAGACGAACGACAGTATCGGTCGCGCGCGTGCTTCCTACCATTCGCTCCGCGACGGTTTTCAAAAGCTCGTCGCCGACCTTGTGCCCGCGGCTATCGTTGACCAGCTTGAAGTTGTCCAAATCGACGAAGGCAACGGTTACCCATCGACCGCTCCGCTCGGCCTGGAGGATGGCCTGGGCGAGACGATCCATGAACACCGCCCGGTTCGGCAATCGCGTCAAAGGATCGTGATGGGCGAGGAACCGCACCTCCTCCTCCGCCCGCTTGCGGGCCGTCACGTCCCGGCACACACCGACAATGCCGATGATTTCGTACTGATCGCTGCGCAGCGGCACCTTCGTCGTCAGTAGGTCCTTCTGAACGCCGGCGTCGTCTATGATGTATTCCTCAATATCGATCATCGGCTGTCCCGAGCGAATGACGTTCTGCTCGTCAGCGAAGAACTTCTCCGCGCGGCCCCGGCTGTGGAGGTCGAAGTCGGTCTTTCCGATCAACTCGTCAGGCTTCATGCCGAGGTCGGCGGCAACCGCCTTGTTGGCGATGACAAAGCGGCTCTCAAGGTCCTTGACGAACAGATAGTCGGGAACCTGATCGATCATGGCACGGAAGAGGGCGCGTTCCGCCTTCCGGTCGGCGTCGGTGCTCAGCAGCGCCGCCGCGTCGTCCGCCAGCCTTTGGTTAACGGAAGCAAGGCGATCGATCAGTTCGCGGACCGACGCCTCACGGTCATGTGCAGGCTTCTGCGATTGGGGCGATGCCACCGGGACTCTACGCTTTGTGGTCGATTTCGGTGGTCAGTCTTGCGCGTGAAAGCTTGCTTTATCTTTAATTGCAACCTGTAAATGGCGACGCTTTGACCCCATGAGGGCGCCGCGCGGTCACCGCCACGAGCCCTCTTTCCACAAGGCGGCGAGACCATCGCGATAGGTCGGATACCGCAACGTGACACCCAACACCTCCTTGATGCGGCGGTTGGAGACCCGCTTGTTATCGCCATAGAACGAGCGCGCCATCTCCGACAGATCGGCCTCGTCGAACGCAACCTCTGGCGGCGGCGGAACGCCCATCAGACCGCAGGCGTGCGCGATGACGTCCTGCGGCGGCGCCGGTTCGTCGTCGGCGAGGTTGAAGATGCCGGTCGCGTTGTTGTCGACCGCGGACTCCAGGACCTGCACGATGTCGTCGATGTGGATGCGGTTGAACACCTGGTCCGGCTTGACGACGCGGCGCGCCGTGCCCTCGGCGAGCTTCACAAACGCGTTGCGGCCGGGACCGTAGATGCCGGCGATGCGGAAAACCGCCAACGGAATGCCGCGCTCGGCTGCAACCACCTGCCAAGCATGCTCGGCGGCGAAACGTTCGGCGGAGCGGCCACGCTTCGGCTCCGGCGGCGTGTCCTCGTCAACCCAGGCACCATCATGATCGCCATAAACGCCGACCGTGGACAGGTAACCGATCCATCGGAGATGTACGGCGGCGAGGACGCTTTCGCGGTGGCAGGCGAGAACGGGGTCGGTGCGCCCGGGCGGGATCGATACGACGAGGTGGGTCGCGTGGCGCACTGCCTCGGCGACGCCAACACCCGGCGCGCCGCCATCGAAGATGAAGGTCCTGAGACCTTCGGCGGCGAGAGTCACGGCCTTGTCGACAGTTCGGACCGTGCCGCCAACCCAATCGGCCCTGTCCAGCATGGCACGGGCGAGGGCGCCGGCGGTGTAGCCGAGACCGAAGACGAACAGGCGGACCGGCGACGTCATTCGCCCGGCCGCCTGAGCGGCTTGATCTTGCGGCCGGCGGCGGAGTCGGCGATCAGCATCGCCAGCCGGCGCTCGCGCGTCGCCTCCCGTTTAGCGCTCATCACCCACCACACGGCGGGATGGCGATAGGAGCGCGGCATGGACTCGAACCAGTCCCACGCCTTGCGCTCCGCGCGGAAACGCTTCGCGTAATCGGGCGCGAGGACCGTGTCGCGATTCTCGAAAGAGTATTTCCTCTGCTTTTCGAGATCGCGACCGTCATACGCCGCGATCCCCGGCGGCGCGACGCGGCCCTCCGCTTTCAGCTCCTCGATGCGCCTTATGTTGACCGCGCTCCAGATGCTGCCCGCCTTGCGCGGGGTAAAGCGAATCGACCAGGTCGTGTCGCCTCCGCGACGCACGGCGTCGATCCAGCCGAAGCACAGAGCCTCGTCGCGCGCCTGCTTGTAGGTGATGCCCTTCCTGTCCGAACCGACCTTGTGGAAGCCGACCCATTGTTCGGCAGCCTTGGCGTGATTCTTCTCCAGCCACGCGCGCCATTCCTTCTGGCTGCGGAAGAAGCGCGGATCGCTCATGCGGCGGTCCATTCCTCGCGCACGTCGTCGTTGGTTTCGGGCGGGAGATGATTCTCCCTGAGCGCAGCGAAATCCCCGGCTGCCAGCAATCGCGAAAGCGCCCAGACGGCGGCGCCGCGGACCAGCGGCGAGGCATCGTCGAGATGGCACTCGGCAACCGTCGTGAACCTCTTATCGTCGGCGTTGCCGATGGCGATCAGAACGTTGCGAATGAAACGGTCGCGGCCGATGCGCTTGATCGGCGAGCCTGAGAAGCGCGAGCGGAAGCCGGCGTCGTCGAGGCTTGCCAGCTCGGCCAACGGGGGCGCCACGAGATCATCGCGAGCGGCGAGCTTCGCCTCACGCGTCGCTTGCGCGAACTTGTTCCATGGACAAACGGCGAGGCAATCGTCGCAGCCGAAAACGCGATTGCCCATGGCCTTGCGAAATTCGCGCGGGATCGGCCCGTGGTGCTCGATGGTGAGGTAGGAGATGCAGCGGCGAGCGTCGAGCTGATAGGGCGCAGGAAAGGCATCGGTGGGGCAAATGTCGAGGCAGGCGCGGCAGTTGCCGCAATGATCCATTTCCCGCTCGTCGGGCGGCAGCGCCGCCTCGGTCAGGATTGCGCCGAGGAACAACCACGAGCCGAAGTCGCGGCTGACGAGATTGGTGTGCTTGCCCTGCCAGCCGACCCCGGCAGCCTCGGCAAGCGGCTTCTCCATCAGCGGCGCGGTGTCGACGAAGACCTTGACGCCGCTTCCGGTGCGCGTTGCAAACCGACCGGCGGCGCGCTTGAGCTTGCCTTTGATCAGATCGTGGTAATCGCGGTGACGGGCGTAGACCGAAACGGTGGCACGATCCGTCTCCGCCAAAGTCGCAAGGGGGTCACGGTCCGGGCCGTAGTTCAGCCCGGCCATGACAACCGCCCCGACCGTGGGCCACAGGCTGCGCGGATCGCCACGGCGGTCGACTTTCCGCGCCAGCCAGGTCATCGACCCGTGGCGGCCATCGGCGAGAAATCGGGCGAGACGCGAAGCGGCGTCCGGAATCGCGCCAGGAGCGGCGACCCCGACGGCATCGAAGCCTTCGGCGTGCAAGTCGGCGATAAGGTCGGCCTTGAGCCGCTCCCGGTCGGTCAGAAGTCGAGGTCGGCGTAGCGGCTCGCCGGCGGCAGGCCGCGCACGATGTCGGCGAGAATCACGCGAAACGAGGGGCGCGACTTGACGCGCGCGTACCAGGTCTTCGCCGTCGCGTCCTCCTCCCATGGCACCTCGCCGAGATAGTCGACCGTGGACAACGCCGCCGCCGCCGCGAGGTCGGCGAAGCTCAGATCGCTGCCGGCCAGCCCGCTCCGCCGTGTCGCCAGATAGCCGACGTAGCCCAGATGATAGCGGATGTTGGACCGCGCCGCGCGGATGGCGGCGGCATCCGGCGGGCCGCCGCCCTCGCCGACCGGCATGCGGCGCTTGTAGACCTTCTCGGTGAGGAGATATCGGGTGACCTCGGCCTCCATCTTGACGAGGAACCAGTCGACGAGGCGGCGCACCTCGGCCCGCCCCGCCGGTGCCGGCGGCATCAGGGCGTTCTCGCCCAGGCGCGCGCCGCGGGTCTCGGCCAGGTACTCGCCGACCACGGCGGCGCCGGAAACCACCGTCCGGTCATCGTCAACCAGGACCGGCAAAGTGCCGGCGGGGTTGAGTTTGAGGAGCGGCTCGCTGCGCTGCCACGGCGCCTCCTCCGCAAGCGTCGCCGTCTCGCCGTATTCCGCCAGGACGAGACGGACGAAACGCGAACCGGTGGACAGGGGATAATGATGGAGGACTGGCATCGGTCGGGGAAGGCTCGCGGAGAACGCTCCGTCGCGACAGACGGCCGCGTGAAATCTAGGTCGCTCCGGGATTTGGGGTATAGAACCCGCACCCTGCGTGAACAAGTCGATTCGCCGGCGCCGGGAGACGATCAATCATGGATTTGCAGACATTCTTCGACGCCGTCGTTCTCGGCGTGGTCGAGGGCGTAACCGAGTTCATCCCGGTGTCGTCGACTGCCCACCTGTTGCTTGCCGGACGCCTTCTCGGCTTCGACAGCGCCGGCAAGGCGTTCGAGGTGTTGATCCAACTCGGCGCCATCCTGGCGCTGTTGTCAGTCTACGCGGCGCGCCTGTGGCAGCTTCTGACCGCATTGCCGCACGACCGGCGCACGCAGCGCTTCGCGCTCGGCGTCATCATCGCCTTCCTGCCGGCGGCGATCCTCGGCGTCATCTTCCACGAAATCATCACCACGGTCTTGTTCGGCTCGGTGACGCTGATTTCGGCGGCGTTGATCGTCGGCGGGATCGTGCTGATCTGGCTCGATCGGCTGACGCTGAAGCCGCGCTACGACGACATCATGGACTACCCGCTCAAGCTCTGCCTCGGCATCGGGGTGTTTCAATGCCTGTCATTGATCCCCGGCGTGTCGCGTTCGGGGGCGACGATCGCGGGCGCTCTGCTGCTCGGCACCGACAAACGGTCCGCTGCGGAGTATTCGTTCTTCCTGGCGATGCCGACGATGACCGGGGCGTTCGTCTACGACCTCTACAAGAACGTCGACGTTCTGGATGCCAGCGCCGCACTCACCATCGCTGTCGGTTTCGTCGTCGCGTTCCTGTCGGCGCTGGTGGTGGTCCGGAGCTTTCTCGATTTCGTCAGCCACCACGGGCTTGCCTTGTTCGGATGGTGGCGGATCGCGGTCGGCGCGGCGGGGCTTGCCGCCGTGATCGCCTTCGGCACCGAGGGGGGCGAGGCGTCCTACGCTGGCTCAGGCCGCGCGGTGGGGCTGGAACTGGCCGCGGGGGCGGAAGCGGGAGAGATAGGAAGGAGCGATCGCCGCGACGGTGGTGGGATCGATGCCGAAGGCTTCGATGGTCCGACCTTCGGAGCTCGCCGTCTCCGAGACGACATTATCGACGGTGAGCTGGCGCACCTGATCGACGGTGAGTAGCGGCTTCGGCAGGAGCTGCAGGA
>CAYTXI010000096.1:0-9938 GCA_964441935.1 uncultured Bauldia sp. | reverse complement strand
TCTCGCCGTTCCACTTCTCGCACCCCTGGTGCATGGATTCGAAGAACGCGTTGTCAAGGCCCTTCACCACAATGGCGAGGGTCTTCTTCTGGGCCATGGCCGGCCCGGCGGTAACCGCAAAGGCGGCCGCCGCAAGCAGTAGCAAAGTCTTCCTCATTACCTTCCTCCCAGTTACGCGGCGGCTGCGTCCACAGCAGCCCGCCAGCCAAAACAAGGCGCCAATCGCGGCCGCCGACAGGCATTCGCTTGGCGCCCCCTCGCGCGATGGTGCGGATGCAACACCGCCAGTCCGCGCTCCTAATACCAATTCCTCCCGGCCCTCTCAACCTGGATACCACACCTTGCGGGGATCGTCTGCCGACCTTTCGTACGTCCAAGCGGATTCTACAAGTCTTTCAAGGTCGTACTGAGGCCGCCAATCGAGATAATACTTCGCCTTGGAATTGTCCATCCAGTTCGAATGATACCGGCTTGGGATGTCGATGGAATCGAGCCCGCGTGTCCGCTTCAGGTAGTCGGCGACCTCGCCGTAATCGACCGGCTGGTCCATGCACACGTTAAACAGCTGGCGCTCGGCGCGTGGGTTGTCCAACGCTGCCATGATCGCGGCCACGAGATCGTCGACGTGGACGAAGTTGCGCTTGAGCGGCCGCCCGTCGGCGTCGCGCAGGAGCGGCACGGTGCCGTTCTGGTGATACTGCCGGGCAGCGTCCGCGCTCACCAGCGTCTTCCAGTCGGGCCCGCCGAAGACGTCGTCGCCGAACGATAGGGTGTACCGGAAATCGTCCTTCTCCATGATCCACGGTGCCCTGAGGCAACAGCCATTGAGGCCGTACTGAATGCCGAACTGTTCGAGCACGACCTCTTCAAGGACCTTCGACAGGGCGTAGCAACCGGGATAGGCCATATGCGGCGTCGTCTCGGTCACCGGACCGTCGTGACGATAATAGAAGTGACCGACGCCGGCATCGCCGCCGATTAGAATGAACTGTCGGGCGCCGGCGCTGGAGCGGAACGCCTCCAGAAGCCAGAACAAACCCTTGACGGTAACGTCGATGATGTCCGCCGGCGTTTCCTTGCAGGTCGCCAGGTGCACAACGTGGCTGACTCCGTCGGTTGCCTTGCCGACGGCGTCGCGATCGGCGATCGTGCCGCGCACGACCTCGACCCGCTCGGTTTCTTCGAGCATTCGATTGTGGCAGAGCGCCCGCACGCGAGCCCCGGAAAACCGCGAATCTTCCAGTAAGCGGTCGATCAGCGCGCGCCCGACCTTGCCGGTTGCGCCGGTCACCAGGATCAGCATGCATCTCCTCCCAAAGGCAGGATAGCTAATATTGGCAAAGCCGGCCCGTCAACGCATAATCGCCAGCCGCGCCGCGTGACTCGCGCGGCCAAATTGCGTGTCTGTGGGACAGGTTTCCGCGTAGTTGCCGCCGTGACCACGTTCACCTTTCGTTGACGAGGCCGCGACGGATAAGCTAATCAGTTGCGCCGCGGCAATGAGGGTTCGAGACACCGAACCTCGCCAAGAACATGATCCGGGCATCGCCGGGCCGGCGCGGAAGGGAGGCAGACTCGGATGGCAGCGCTCGAGCTCACCAACATCTCGAAGCATTTCGGCGCCATTCACGCCGTCAACGACGTCAGCATTTCATTGAATGCCGGCGAAGTCGTCGGCCTCATGGGCGACAACGGCGCCGGCAAGTCGACGCTGGTCAAGGTGATCGCGGGCAACTACCCGCCGAGCAGCGGCGCGATGCGCATGAACGGCGACGAGCTGCACTTCCATCGCCCGATCGAGGCGAGGCAGCACGGCATCGAAATCGTCTATCAGGACCTCGCTCTATGTGACAATCTTTCGGCGGCGGGCAATGTCTTTCTCAGCCGTGAGCTGACCAAGGGTATTGGGCCATTCCAGGTGCTGGACTACGCGTCCATGTACAGGCGGTCAGGCGAACTCTTCGGCGTGCTCAAGTCTGAGACGAGGCCGCGCGACCTCGTCAAGCAGATGTCGGGTGGCCAACGCCAGGCGGTCGCCATCGCCCGCACGATGTTGTCGGAAGCCAAGATCGTGCTGATGGACGAGCCGACTGCGGCGATCTCGGTGCGCCAGGTCGCCGAGGTGCTGACGCTCATGCGGCAACTTCGCGACCACGGCATCGCCATTATTTTCATTAGCCACCGCATGCCCGACATCTTCGAAGTGTCGGATCGCATCGTTGTCATGCGGCGCGGCAACAAGGTTGCCGACAAACCTATCGCCGACAGTTCGCCGGAAGAGGTCACCGGCCTCATCACCGGCGCAATCGAGTCGGTGTAGGCGGTCGGGGCGACGGACCAGGACGGAGGCGATGTGCCATGGCGGCCACCCTTGAAGACACGATTGGACGCCAGCAGCACGGCTGGTTGAGCTGGATCGCCTCGCGTCAGGCGTTCTGGGTGTTCGTGGCGCTCGTGGTTGCTTTCCTGTACCTGAGCTTTGCCACCGAGTACTTCCTCACCCAGAACAACCTGTACAACATCACACGCAATTTCACGTTCACGGCGATCATCGCGCTGGGCATGACGCTCGTGATCATCACCGGCGGCATCGACCTTTCGGTCGGCTCGGTGCTGGTTTTGTGCAGCATGACGTTGGGCGTCGTGATGCACGGCTTCCAGATCGGCGACATGGTCTTCTGTGAGGGCGGCTGTAGCATCTACGCCGGCATTGCCGCTTCGGTGCTGGCGGCCGTCGCGGTCGGCGGGTTCAACGGCGTACTGGTCGCTTACGTTGGCATGCCGCCGTTTGTCGTCACGCTCGGCATGCTCTCGATCGCCCGCAGTCTGGCTATGGTGGAGTCCAACAACACGGTCGTCTTCCAGTTCGGCCCGGACCAGGACAAGCTTCTGGCGCTCGGCGGCGGCTCGACCTTCGGCATCTCCAACCCTCTCATCTACATGGTCATCCTAGCCCTGCTCACGGGGTACGTCCTGCGCTGGACGCGGTTCGGCCGCTACGTCTTCGCCATCGGCGGCAATGAGGAAGCGGCGACCCTGACCGGTGTGCCGGTCCGCCAAATCAAGGTTGCCGTCTACATCATCTCATCGCTTTCGGCGGGGATCGCCGGGATCATTCTGACCGGTTGGCTCGGTGCCATCACCACCAATCTCGGCACCGGCCTGGAGTTGCAGGTCATCGCGGCGACGGTGATCGGCGGCGCCAATCTCATGGGCGGCGTCGGCACGGCGTTCGGTGCGATAGTCGGAGCCGCACTGATCGAAGTTATCCGCAACAGCCTCACCCTCCTGGGAATCAGCGCCTTCTGGCAAGGCACCTTCATCGGTGGCGCGATTCTGATCGCGGTCCTGTTCAACCGCATACAAATCTTCCGCCAGGCGGACTAGACGCAGCGCCACGCGGACGGCTGCCATGGCCCAGTTCGCCAATCTCACCGAGGGACTGCGTTTTCGCGTCGTCCTCAGACCGGGCGTCGCCCTCGGACCCGGCAAGGCCGGCCTCCTACAAGCGATCGACGAGACCGCCTCGATCGGCGCCGCCGCCCGCCGCTTCGGCATGAGCTACAAGCGCGGCTGGACGCTCGTCCGCGAAATGAACGCGGCTTTCTCTGAGCCGCTGGTGGAAACCGAGAAGGGCGGCGCCGGCGGCGGCGGTGGCGCCCACCTCACCGCGCTCGGCCGGCGCATCCTCAAGCGCTACCGGCAGATGGAGGGCGATGCCGAGCGCGCCATCGCGGCCGGGATCTCCGACCTGCGACGCCATCTCAAGCCGGCCCAGACGACCAGGAAATCCCCGCGTCGCCGCGCGAAGAGTCGCACGGATTGATTTTCGCCATCCGTCGGTGTCACATAACCTCGATATTTCCTGACGAACATATCGAGGGTCCCGCATGATCCCGCGCCGGTCGTTCATCGCCGCGCTCGCCGCAGTCGCCGCCTTGGCGCCCGCGGCGGCGCAGGCCGACGACGTCATCGTGTTTGCGGCCGCCAGCCTCAAGAACGCCCTCGACGACATCTCCACGCGCTATCTCAATGGCACCGGCAAGACGGTGACGATAAGCTACGCCGGCTCGTCCACCCTCGCCCGCCAAATCGAACAGGGCGCGCCCGTCGATATCTTCTTTTCGGCCGACGAAGGGTGGATGGACTACCTCGCGGAGCGCGGCCTCATCCGACCCGACACGCGAACGACGCTGCTCGGCAACGCCATCGTCCTCGTCGCTCCCGCCGCCTCTGATGCGTCGATCGCGGTCGCTCCCGGCATGAACCTCGCGAGCGCGCTCGGCCGCGACAGCCGCCTCGCCGTCGCCAACGTCGAGGCCGTGCCCGCGGGCCGCTATGCGAAGGCAGCTCTGGAGTCGGTTGGCGCGTGGCCGGCCGTCGCCGACCGCATCGTGCAAGCGGACAACGTTCGCGCGGCACTGGCGTTCGTCGCCCGCGGCGAGGTGCCGCTGGGCATCGTCTACGCCACCGACGCCGCCGCCGAGCCGGCGGTGAAGATCGTCGGCCGATTCCCCGACGACAGCCACCCGCCGATCCTCTACCCGCTGGCCATGACCGCCGGTTCGCACGACCCCGACGCACGAACGTTCTTCGACTTCGTGCAGTCCGAGGCCGCACGCTCGGCCTACGCGCAGCAGGGCTTCGCGTTCATCGCACCGGGATCGTGAGCGGGTGTTCGACGCCCTGACACCGGCCGAGTGGACCGCGATCGGATTGAGCCTGCGCGTCGCGACGGTGGCGGCGATGACAAGTCTGCCGCTTGGGGTCGCCATCGCCTACGTACTTGCGCGCGGACGCTTTCCAGGCAGGTCGTTGGTCGACGGCCTGGTTCATCTGCCATTGGTCATGCCACCGGTGGTGACCGGCTACCTGCTGCTGCTCGCCTTCGGCCGGCGTGGTCCCGTCGGTGCGTTTCTGGACAATGCGTTCGGCATCGTGTTCGCCTTCCGCTGGACGGGCGCGGCGCTTGCAGCCGCCGTTATGGGGTTTCCCCTGATGGTGCGCGCGATCCGCCTTTCGCTGGAAGCGATCGACACGCGCCTTGAAGCCGCGGCGTCGACACTCGGCGCGAACCGCCTGCGCGTCTTCGCCACGGTGACGCTACCGCTCTCGCTGCCAGGCATCCTCGCCGGAACCGTCCTCGCCTTCGCGCGCGCACTCGGCGAGTTCGGCGCCACAATCACCTTCGTCGGCAACATCCCTGGCGAGACCCAGACCATTCCGACTGCGATCTACACCGCGCTCCAGACCCCCGGCGGCGAAGCCGAGGCTCTGCGTCTCACGGCGCTGTCCGTGGTCATTGCATTCGCTGCGTTGATCGCCTCCGAGGCGCTTGCGCGCCGTGCCGCCCGCCGGGTGCTCGGCCGGTGACGCTCTCCGTCGACGTTACGAGGAACCTCGGCGGCTTCGCCCTCACCGCCGCCTTCGCCAACGCCGGCGGCGTCACCGCGCTCTTCGGTCGTTCCGGCGCCGGCAAGACGACGCTCGTTAACCTGATCGCCGGCCTTGCGCGCCCCGACGCCGGCCATATCAGGCTCGACGACACGACTCTGGTCGACACCGATCGACGCGTCGACGTTCCGGCGCACCGGCGCCGTGTCGGCTACGTCTTCCAGGAGGGCCGCCTCTTCCCGCACTTGTCGGTCAGATCGAACCTCGCCTATGGCTACCGCATCACACGCCGTCACGAGCGCTGGGGCGAGTTCGACCAGGTGATTGATCTGCTGGGCATTGCGCCTCTCCTCGATCGGCGCCCCGCGGCGCTGTCCGGCGGCGAGAAGCAGCGCGTCGCCATCGGCCGGGCGCTACTGGCGAGCCCGCGGCTTCTGTTGATGGACGAGCCGCTCGCCTCGCTCGACGCCGCCCGCAAGGAAGAAATCCTGCCGTACATCGAGCGCCTGCGCGACGACATGAAGCTGCCGATCGTCTACGTCAGCCACGCCGTCGAGGAGGTCGCGCGCCTGGCCGACACACTGGTGCTCATGGCCGACGGCAGGGTCGTCGCTTCGGGCAGCGTCAACGACGTGTTCGCCCGCCTCGACTTGCGTCCGCTCACCGGTCAGTTCGAGGCGAGCGTCGTGCTCTCGGCGCGGATCGTTGCCAACGACGCGGCGAACGGCACCACCGTCCTCGACCATCCTGCCGGTCGGCTGTCGGTGGGACTGCTGCCTCAACGGGTCGGCGCCCTGGCGCGGCTCAGGGTCCGTGCGCGCGACGTTGCCCTGGCGGTCGGCGATCCGGGCAATCTGTCGATCCGCAACCGCCTCGCCGGCACGATTGCCGAAATGGCCGAAGGGTCAGGCCAGGTCATTGAGGTACGGCTCGACGTTGGGGGTCAGCCGCTGATCGCGCGCATCACCAGGGAGGCGAGCCGCGCGCTAGACCTGAGCGTCGGCCAGCCGGTCGTTGCGCTGATCAAATCGACAGCGTTCGACCGGCTGGACGATTTTTCGTGAGGGTCAGGAACAGCCGGTCAGCTTCTTCTTGCCGCTGAGGACCGTCACCTTGACGCGGGCAACCCCTGATCCGATCATGCCGAGACGCTCCGCCGCGCCGCGCGTGACGTCGATCACGCGACCGCGGACGAACGGCCCGCGATCGTTGATCCGCACCACCACCGAGCGGCCGTTGCCGAGGTTCTCGACCCTGACCTTGGTTCCGAAGGGGAGGCTGCGATGGGCCGCCGCGAGAGCGCTGGCGTTCATCCGCTCACCGCTCGCCGTCACGTTTCCCATCTTGTACCACGAAGCCTTGCCGCACTGTGCCGCATTTGCCTGACTGGAATGAAGGCTCACCGCCGCGCAAACCATCGCGAAAGCAAACCCGAACGCACGAATGCGAGATTTCGATCGATCCACTCAGTGATTTCCCTGTTTGACTGCATCGTTTGTTGTGCCCTCCCAGACTGCGGCCGCGGACGGTCCTGTCCGCGGCCGGCGGCGATGTGCGCTGCGGAATGGGGCGCGAATGCGGCCCGGAAATCACCTTCCGTCACAGTTGGTTAACGGAAGTGACGAGGCCTTACAGCCGCTCGATGAGGCCCATAGCGGCGGCCGGCGCGCGCACCTTGGCACCGGCGATCATGAACACGAACACGTCGCGCTTCTTCTTCGACGCAGGTTTGCTGCCGAAGCGTGACAAATCGTCCGGCTCACCGCCGGTCGCCCAGGTCGTCGCACGGACAGCCCATTGATCGAGGTCTTCAGCGGCATAGCCGGTCTCGATATCCGCCTGCGAGCGCTGCAAGCGTGCGTACACGAAATCGGAGGTGACGTCGGCAATCGCCGGATAGTCGTCGGAGTCGGCGAAGACGATGGCGACATTGTTTTTGCGGGCGAGATCGACGAATTCGGCATTGAGGTAGCTCTTCGAGCGCACCTCAACGGCATGGCGCAGTTTCAGGCCGCCGGCTTCCTTCGGCAGCAGCTTGACGAATGCGCCGAGATCATCTGCGTCGAACTTCTTGAACGGCGCGAACTGCCACAGCACCGGACCGAGCTTGGGGCCGAGCTCGGTGACGCCCGACTTGAAGAACCAGTCGACCGCCTCGCTCGCCTCCGCGAGCTTCTTCTTGTTGACCACGGCGCGGTGGCCTTTGACCGTGAACACGAAACCGTCCGGCGTCGCCGCGCGCCACTTGGCGAAGCTCGCCGGCGACTGGGTGCGGTAGAAGGTGCCGTTGATCTCGATGGCGGTGAGCTTGCCGGCAGCGTAGGCGAGCTCGTCGTCGTGCTTGAGGCCCTGCGGATAGAAGGTCCCGCGCCAGGGCGCGTACGTCCACCCGCCGACCCCGACGCGGATCATGCGAGGGGCTACATCTTCTTGACGGGCGGCGGCGTCTGGCCGATGTGCAGCTGGCTCTGTCCGGCTGTTGCCGCCAACGGCTGGCCCTTCTGTTTCTTGTTCTTGTCGGCCTTGGGCTTGCGCTTTTCCTTGCCCGGCCGGTCTCGTCCCTTCGCCATGATGTCCTCCATGCGGGTGGCCCCACCGCCGTCGATATTACCCGCACGGACGGCGCGTGTGAATTCTCACCCAGCGCGCTCGACCGCCGCTGTCATCTCGGCGAGCGTGGTGACCGTCTTCCAGTTGCGGGCGGTGCCGGAAACCTTCAGCGGCAGCTTCAGCTTCGAGCGGCCCTGACCCTCCGGGTAGTGGATGTAGAGGTCGGCGCCCGCCAGCCTCAACCGCTCCGGCCCGGCGACGGGCCTCGCCAGCGCGTCGCGCTCCGCCTTGGTGGGCGCTGCGGGCAGGAACACGACCACCACCTTTGTCGGATCCTTGGCGGCTTCTTTCTTGAACGGATTGTTCGCGACAACGGCCGTCAGCTCGGCGACCGTGCGGTTGACCACATCGACCGGGAAGCCGACGCGCTCGGCGATCGCCGCGGCGATCGTCTTCGCTAGCTTGCCTGCGTCCGTCTTCTTCGCCGCGAACACCACGTTGCCGCTCTGCACATAGGTGGCGATGTTGGCGAAGCCGAGCGATTCGTGGACGTCCCGGAGGTCGGCCATCTTCACAGGCCGGCTGCCGCCGACGTTGATGCCGCGGAGAAGCGAGACGTATGCGGTCATGGCACGCTGTCCGGACGCAGCTCAGCCGGCGCGCCGCCGGCTACCGGCGACGCCGGCATAGTCGTCGCTCACGACGCCAACGTCCTGCAGCCAGCGTTCCCAGTCGTCCGCTGATCCGTTGAATACGTTTCTGTCGACGTCGCCGTCGATGCCGGGCACCCGGCCGGTAGCGGTGAACTGCCAGAACACAAACGGCTGGCCGAGGTATGCCTCGTGCGGCGGCTTGGCCACGCTCCGCAGCCAGAAGGGATAGTGCGCGAATTCGCTGTCGCGCAGGACCTCGCCGTAGAAGGCGGGATCGGTGTAGATGATCGGCCGCTTGCCGGTGCGCGCCTCCATCGCGTCGAGGAGCGTCCTGATCATCGGCACCACCTTGGCCTCCGAATGCGTGCCGGGGCACGTCTTGGACGAGTGGTTCCACTCCAGGTCAAGCACCGGCGGCAACGCATCGGGGTCGTTGGGCACGTTGACCATGAAGAACAGGGCCTGCTCATCGGCCGGCCGGCACCAGTACATGAAGTGGTAGGCGCCGCGGTGAATGCCCGCCGCCTTTGCTTCCGACCAATACTGGAAGAACATCGGGTCGGCGTGGTCGCCGCCTTCGGTGGTCTTGATGTAGGCGAAGCTGATCCCCGCCCGCTTGACCGCAGGCCAGTCGATGGCGCCGTTGTAGCGCGCCACGTCGATGCCCTGAACCGACATGCGCGTCGCCGCCGCGACGGCGGCGACCGGCTCGGCGTCCCCGAGGGGGCCCGCGAACACGCTTCGCGGCATATGGCCGATGTTGGGGCGCGTGCTCGTGCCAGGGCCAGTGCTGCTGCACCCGGCGATCGCCAGAAGCGACATCGCGACGGCGGACGCGGCAAACCGGGCACGAAGGGGCGCGGTACGCAAAGGAACAGACCAACGCATGCCCGTTTAGTAAACGGTTTCAGTTAATGCCGTCAAAACGGGAGAGAGCGCAGGGGGGCACGGTCCTGTCATCCGTCATGTGGAGGCGTACCGCGATCCTGGGCCAAAAGCTCCTTCAGCCTGGGAAAGACATGCTCGCGAAACAGATCCTCGGCCTCGTAGAAGCAGGCGACCTCGGGGCTGGCGCAGGTGCGCGCACGCCGGCAGGCGCCACGCGGGCAGTACTTGTGGACCTCGTAGAAGTTGACCAGCTTGCGGTAGAAGTCGGTCATGGTCTGTTCGTGCTCGTAGCGCCCCTTGGCGTACTCGATCCTTTCGGGCGTCTCTTCCATGCCGTCCGGAAGATATGCGCGCCATGGCTCAGCCTGCTCTACAGCGCTCACTTGCTTGCGCCTTGCCCGGCGCCTGGTCTTGTCCGCCGCCATGACAGACTCCTTTCCCGTTTCCGCGCCC
>CAYTXI010000095.1:4211-9956 GCA_964441935.1 uncultured Bauldia sp. | reverse complement strand
ATGGTGGCGACGCTGACCTTCCTGCCGTTCATCCTCAACGGGTCGATCACGACGCTGACGGCACTCGATTTCCTGGGCTTCGGCCTGCCGCCGGGGTCGCCGTCTCTGGGCGAGATGCTGGCGCAAGGCAAGGACAATATCCACGCGCCGTGGCTGGGGCTCACCGGCTTCTTCGCCATCTCGATGATGCTGTCGCTGCTGATTTTCATCGGCGAGGCGGTGCGCGACGCGTTCGACCCAAGGAAGACGTTCACATGAGCGCCGGCCATCAAGGCGAACACGGGAGTCGCAACGAAGGCCGCGTGGCGGTAGCGGCGGTGCTCATCGGCGGGTTCATGGTGCTCGAGGTGGCTGGCGGCCTTGTCGCCGGCTCTCTCGCCCTCCTCGCCGACGCCGGGCACATGCTCACCGACTTCGGGGCGCTCGTGCTCGCCTGGGTGGCGTTCCGCATCGCCCGCTGGCCGGCCGACCGCAGGCGGACCTACGGCTTCGACCGTTTCCAGATCCTGGTGGCGTTCGCCAACGGGCTGTTACTGTTCGCGATCGCGGCGTGGATCATGATCGAGGCGGCGCGCCGGCTGGCCGAGCCGGCGCCGGTGCTCGGCGGGCTGATGCTTGCCGTGGCGGTCGCCGGGCTGGCGGTCAACATCGCCGCCTTTGCCATCCTGCGCGGCGCCGACCAGGCGAACCTTAACGTGCGCGGTGCGGTGCTCCACGTCCTCGGCGATGCGTTGGGTTCGGTCGCGGCGCTGGTGGCGGCGGTAGTGATCATGACCACGGGGTGGACGCCGATCGACCCCATCCTATCGGTGCTGGTCGCCGCCATCATCCTCAGGGCCGCGTGGCGGGTGGTGCGGGAGTCGGGCCACATCCTGCTCGAAGGAACACCAGCCGGCCTCGACCCTCGAGGGATCGGCAAGCATCTCGTCGCGACCGTCGTCGGCCTCCGCGACGTGCATCACGTTCACCTGTGGTCGATCACTCAAGAGCGGACGATGACGACGCTGCACGCGGTGATCGACCCCGGCGCAAATGCGGAGGCCATCATCGAGGCGGTCAAACGAAGACTCAACCGAGATTTCGGTCTCGACCACGTCACCGTCGAGGTCGAGACCGAACGATGCAAGGACGAGGTCGCATGAAGAGGACGGCGATAGTGCTGGCAGCGCTCTTTTCGACCGCGACCGCCTTGGCGGACGATCGCGAGGCGGGCATGCCGCCGGCGGATTGGTCGGGCACCTGGGGGGTCGATCCTGAGGCCTCCTCGGCGGGCCTCGCCCGTGACGGCTGGCAGTTCCTCGCCATGTCGGCAATGTCATGGCCGGACGGGCGCCAAGCGGTCGTCACCCTGTGGCGATCGGAGCTCGGCGACTTCGCCCGCTGTTTCGACTATTTCGATGCCGCCATGCAGCAGACCGGCGGCAAATGCGAACGCTCGGGGACGGGGCTGTAGCGATGGGTATGTCCCTTCTCTCCATCCGCAATCTCGGCGTCGAATTCCGCCAGGGCGGCACCGTCACCACCGCGGTCGAAGGGGCGAGCTTCGACATCGACAAGGGCGAGACGGTGGCGCTAGTCGGCGAATCCGGCTCCGGCAAGTCGGTGACGGCGCTGTCGGTGATGAAGCTGTTGCCACCTTCGGCGGTCCACCCGGCCGGCGAGATATGGTTCAAGGGCACGGACGTCATCAAGGCCAGCGATAGGGACATCCGGAAGATGCGCGGGCGCGACATCGGCATCGTCTTCCAGGAGCCGATGACCTCGCTCAACCCGCTCCATACCATCGAGCGCCAGGTCGGTGAGGTTCTGAAGATCCACCGCGGCATGAGCGAAACCGCAGCGCGGGCCCGCGTGCTGGAACTCCTCGACCAGGTCGGCATCGCGGAGGCGAAGAGCCGGCTCGCCGCCTACCCGCACCAGCTTTCCGGTGGCCAGCGCCAGCGGGTGATGATTGCCATGGCGCTCGCCAACGAGCCGGACCTGTTCATCGCCGACGAGCCGACGACGGCGCTCGACGTGACCGTGCAGGCGCAGATTCTGAAGCTGCTCGCCGACCTGCAGAAACACACCGGCATGGCGATGCTCTACATCACCCACGACCTCGGCATCGTACGCCGGATGGCGCAGCGGGTGTGCGTGATGACCGGCGGCCATATCGTGGAGCAGGGCAAGACCGAGGCGATCTTCACCAATCCGCGGCACGCCTACACCAAGCACCTGCTCGCCGCCGAGCCGAAGGGCGACCCGCCGAAGTCGGACCCGAAAGCGCCGGTGGTGATGTCGGCGGACAAGCTCAAGGTGTGGTTCCCGATCCGCCGCGGGCTGTTGCGCCGCACCGTAGGCCACATCAAGGCGGTCGACGGCGTCGACGTAACGGTGCGCGAAGGCCAGACGCTCGGCGTCGTCGGCGAATCGGGGTCCGGCAAAACCACGCTGGGATTGGCTCTGATGCGGCTGACCTCGTCGGAAGGGACGATCGTTTTTCTGGGCAAGCCGATCCAGGGGCTACGATTTACCGAGATGCTGCCGCTGCGTAACCGCATGCAGATCGTGTTCCAGGACCCGTACGGCTCGCTCAGCCCGCGCATGTCGGTCGGCGACATCGTCGGCGAGGGGCTGCGAATCCATCATCGATCGCTTTCGCCTGGCGAGCGCGAAAAGAAGGTGGAAGCGGCGCTACAGGAAGTGGGCCTCGACCTGGCGACCCGCGACCGCTATCCGCACGAGTTCTCCGGCGGCCAGCGGCAGCGCATCGCGGTCGCCCGCGCGATGGTGCTCGAACCCAAGTTCGTGATGCTCGACGAGCCGACCTCCGCGCTCGACATGAGCGTGCAGGCGCAGGTGGTCGACCTCTTGCGCGAGCTGCAGAAGCGGCACAACCTCGCCTACCTGTTCATCAGCCACGACCTCAAGGTCGTCAAGGCGCTCGCCAACGACATCGTCGTCATGCGCAACGGCAAGGTGGTCGAGCACGGGCCGGCGGCAGCCGTGTTCGACAACCCGAAAACCGACTACACGCGGGCGCTGATGGCGGCGGCGTTCGATATCGCGGCGGCGCCGGAAGGTGTGGTGTCGCAGTAAGCCGTGCGGCCGAGCCTCGCGCGACGGTACGCCGGGTGCTTGAATGGCCGCGATGACGCCCAAGAGAGCCATTCTCATCGCCTCGGGCCCGTGGCCGGCGGAGCCGTGGGCGGCGGCGGTGAGAGCCGCCGAACCGGATCGGCCGCTCAGTGTGTGGCCAGACCTCCCCGACCCGACCGCGATCCGCTACGCGCTGGTGTGGCACCCGCCGGAGGGGCTGCTCGCATCGCTTCCCAACCTCGAGGTGATCTTCTCGCTCGGCGCCGGGGTCGACCATTTCATCTTCCAGCACGGCCTGCCGGACGTGCCGATCGTGCGCGTGGTCGCCGACGACCTCACCCGGCGGATGACCGAGTGGGTGACACTGCAGGTCCTGATCCATCACCGCCACCAACGCGTCTATGACCGCTTGCAGGCGGCGCGGACGTGGAAGGAACTCCGGCAGCCGACAGCGATCAACGTGCGCGTCGGAATCATGGGGATGGGCGTGCTCGGCCGCGACGTGGCCGAAGTGCTCGTGCGCCTCGGCTTCCGCGTCGCCGGCTGGAGCCGGCGGCCGGCGACCGTCGAGAACGTCGAGACGTTCAGCGGCAACGATGGCCTCGATGCATTCCTCAAGCGCACCGACATCCTCGTCTGCTTGCTGCCGCTGACCAACGAGACGCGCGGCATTCTGTCGATGCCGCTCTTCCGTAAGCTCCCCCACGACGGCGCGTTGGGCGGTCCCGTGGTCATCAACGCCGGGCGCGGCGGGCTGCAAGTGGAGGACGACATCGTGCAGGCGCTCGACGAGGGCGTTCTGATCGGCGCCAGCCTCGACGTGTTCGAGGAGGAGCCGCTGCCGCCGTCGAGCCCGCTATGGCACGAGCCGAACGCGGTGATCACGCCGCACGTGGCGGCGGCGAGCCAGGCGGATGCCCTGGTACCGGGGATTATGCGGCAGGTCGCGGCGTATGAGGCGGGGGAGGCGCTGGCGAACGTCATCGACCGAGCGGCGGTGTATTGACGCGCTGCTGGGCGATCCGCTTCCGTCCCTACAACCGCTTCACCGTCGGCTCACCGGCGGTGCGAGCGATGCGCGCGGCCGCTTCCTGAAGGGGCTCGATGACAACCGCCATGTGGTACCCGGAGGCGTGCACCATGTACTCGCCGTCGATCATGATGGCGACGTGGTCGGGCCAGAAGACGAGGTCGCCACGATGGAGGGGGACGGTGACGCCGCCCTCGACCGGGCTCCCCAGCATCGCTTGCTGGAGGTCGGTGTCGCGCGGGCAGGGTCTGCCGGCGGTCATCAGGGCCAACTGGACGAGTCCGGAGCAGTCGACACCGAGGCTGGTGCGGCCGCCCCACAAATACGGTACGTCAAGGAAGCGCTCGGCGACGGCGACGAAGTCACCTGCCGGCGGAGCGTCGACCGGCTCGACGTGGACGGCGGCGACGGCGCCGGCGTCGCCCGCAAGCATCAGGTAAGGCGTGCCGCGGGTTTCGGCCCCGGCACCGAGACTGAGACGGGCGCCGAGCGACAGAGATCCCACAGGCGGCAGCTTCAGGTCGGGGCCGGGATAGACGAAGGTGCGGAGCGCCGAAACGCGATGGGTGGGCTCCAGCGACAGCTCGCCGAGCGCCTCGCTTGACACGTAGCCAACGTAGGAATCCGTGTCGAGCTGTCCCCAAGACCAGCCCGTCCCGGTGTCCTCGAACACGGTGAACATCTCGCCGCGCAGAACCTCGCTCTCGACCGGGGCATCGGGGCGCGGTGCGTGTTTCAGCGGTGCGGCGTCGGCAACGACACGGCGCTCAGTGCCCTCGACGAAGCGCGCGGCCTCGACCTTGCCCTTCAGGCGAGCGTCGGCGAGGTCGGGGCGGAAGGCATGGAGGCGCCGGTCAAGGTTGGCGGGCTCGCTCATGCCCACTCGTTAGCAGCATCGCGGCCCGCCGTCATCGCGCAAAGACCATGCACAGACCCACCCATTTCCGGCGAGCAGTGCTAGAATGGCGGCATGACCGGCGACCGGACGCCGGGCTAGGGAGGCCAAAATGACCACGCTCATGTGGGTGACCGACCATGACGGCGGGTGGTGCCGTCTGGAGACTGTCGACCTCACCGACGTCAGGACAACCGGCGTCTACATCATCTGGCACGAGGGAACGCCAGGGCGCGTGGTGCGCATCGGCCAGGGGGACATCGCCGAGCGCCTGACCGCCGAGCGCGGCGATCGGGACGTGCTTGGCTGCGGGAAAGCGGGGACGCTCCGCGTCACATGGGCATACGTACCGGCGAACCAGCTCGACGGGATCGAGCGTTATCTCGTCGATCAGTTGATGCCACTAGTCGGAGATGGCACCCGGGATGTTCTGCCGATGGCGGTGAACTCTCCGTGGTAGCCGCGGCCATGCCGGCGAGGATCGCATCGAGGGTCTCGCGGAGCTTCATGTACTGATACCACGCCCAGGGCGGCTCGGCGCCGGATGTCGCCTTCTCGTCGGCCCACCGGCGCATCTGTTCCAGGTCGTCACGGGTCATCCACGCAGGCTCGGCCGGTATGGTTGACGAAGGGTTAATCCAGGCCCCTCGCCGCTTGCCGAGCCCGTGAGCCCTCGACTGCGTCGCGTTCGTCAAAACGGGAGATGCAGGAGGCCAGCCGGTGTGATCGCGGCCAAGAT
>CAYTXI010000095.1:0-4111 GCA_964441935.1 uncultured Bauldia sp. | reverse complement strand
GCGACCGGACGCGACGAGGACCAGCGTGGCCGACAGCACCGCGGCTGACAGAGCGGCCAGCACCCAATATTGAAGCCGGTTGCTCGAACCAACGTCGTTCCGGCTGGCGTTGTCCACTACGGCGGCAGCGCCTTATGGCGGGCGACGATCGTGTCGCCGAGGCGCTCTACCGCGAGCGCGCCTTCGAGCGTCCTGTGGACCAAGACGTTGCGGCGGTCGGCCGGGTCGCGGCGGCGCGTCACGAGGCCGAGACGGCCCATGGTGTCCAGGGCGCGGGTGACGACCGGTTTGGTGACGCCGAGCTTGGCAGCGAGACCGCGCACCGTATGCGGGGGCGGCTCGAGGTAGACGGTCAGGAGAACCGCCATCTGGCGGGCGGTGAGATCCTGCTCGCCATCGCGGACGAGGTCAAAGACCACGTCGTGCCACAGTCGCAGCGCCTGGCTCGGGCGCAATTCGGCCGGCATTCCGGTTCCTCGCGGGAGGCACGCGATCGTTTCGGAACCGAACTATTTAAGCGGTAGCGGCGCTTTCGTTCAAGGCCTGTCGGCCGCCACGACGGAGCATATTGCCGATTCGCCGTCGCCCGCGACCGCCAGGCTACCGGCCGCGGAGGAACTCTGTTTGTTTCCAATGACTTCTGAGAGACGTCCGGGACACGTTAACGTTCCGTTAGGGTTAACAGAATATTGCTGGCCAGCGCATCCCTGCTGGGCTCTTAAGCGAAGAATGACCGTTTTCCGCCACTATCCAACCGCCGCGCAGCGCCGACGGCTGAGGCGCGGCGCCCTGATGGTGCCGATCGCCGTCGGCGTCGCCCTCGCCGGCTGCGCCAACGCCAAGAAGGCGAAGCTCGATCCACAAACGACCAGCGCGCTGCCGCCACCGCCCATGACGCCGGAGGACTTCGATAAGGCCGTGCAGTATTGGGGCGATCGCTACGACACCGACGCCAAGGAAAAGGAGGTGTCGCTGAACTACGCGGCGGCGCTGCGCCGGACCGGGCGAACCGAACAGGCGGTTGCGGTGCTGCAGCGGGCCGCGATCCACTTCCCGGATGACCGCGACGTGCTCGCCGCCTACGGCAAGGCGCTCGCCGCAAACGGCCAGCTGCAACAGGCGCTGAACGCGGTGCGCCGGGCGCAGACTCCGGACAAGCCGGATTGGAAGCTGCTGTCAGCGGAGGCGGCCATTCTCGACCAGTTGGGCCAGTACGGCCAGGCGCGCAGTCTCTACGCGCGGGCCCTCGACCTCGCGCCCAACGAACCAACGATCCTCTCGAACTACGCGATGTCGTACGTGCTGACCAACGAGCTTAGCGAGGCTGAGGGGCTGCTGAGAAAGGCGATCGCAGCACCAGACGCGGACAGCCGCGTGCGCCAGAACCTGGCGCTGGTAGTCGGACTCGAGGGCCGATTCGCCGAGGCGGAGAAGATCGCCGGTGAAGAGCTGTCGCCCGAGCAGGCGGCAGCCAATATCGCCTACCTCAGGCAGATGCTGGCCGAGCAGGACAGCTGGCAGCTCCTCAAGGAGAAGACGGCGCCGACAGGGTGAGCCGCCGCTTTCGTGGCTGCGTGCCAGACCTCTGCGAAAACGCTTTGCGGGGTGGCGACTGCCTAGCCGCCGCGAGCGGCGATCACTTGGATCGCGGCCGGGCCGATGATCACAGCGAACAGCACCGGCAGGAAGAACAGAATCATCGGCACCGTCAGCTTCGGCGGCAAGGCGGCGGCCTTCTTCTCGGCGGCCGTCATGCGCTGGTCGCGGTTCTCCTGGGCAAGCACGCGCAGCGAATGTCCGAGCGGCGTGCCGTAGCGCTCCGCTTGAATGAGGCTGGTCATCACCGCCCTGACCGTCTCCAGGGCGGTGCGGTTGCCGAGGTTCTCGAACGCCTGGCGGCGCTCCGGCAGGTACGACATCTCGGCCGTCGTCAGGGTCAGTTCCTCGGCCAGCTCGACGGACTGGCCGCCGATCTCCTCGGAAACCTTGCGGAAGGCGGCCTCGGCCGACATGCCCGATTCGACGCAGATCAGGAGGAGATCGAGCGCATCCGGCCAAGCGCGCCGGATCGAGGTCTGGCGCTTGGACACGACATTGGAGACGTAGAGGTTGGGCGCATAGAACCCGACATAGGCGACGACGACGGCGATCAGTACCTTGATGGCCGTCGGCTGTTCGAGCTCAACGACCGCAAACAGATAAAACATCGCCAACGCGAACATCAGCAGCGGTAGCGTTACGCGCGCGAACAAGAAGACGACCAGAGGCGCCTGACCGCGGAATCCGGCTGTGCGCAGTTTGGCGACGGTCTTTTCGTCGGCCAGTGCCTTGCGGAGGTTGAAGCGGTCGACGATCTCCCGCATGTAGGCCTTGGGCTCCTTGCGGAGGCTGGCGCGCTTGGCCTCGTTGGCGAGGCGGGCGCGTTCGCGGGCGCGGATCTCCTCGCGCTCGAGCGCCACCGACTTGATGCGTGCGGCCAGCTTGTCGCGCTCGAAGAGCGGTTGGGCAACGGTGAATACGGTCGCGAAGACGGCGACGGCCGAGAATACGGCCACAAGGAAGGTGGGGTTGGTGACGTTGTCGTAGATGAGGGCGAGCATCGCGGTCCCGTCAGTAGTCGAAATTGATCATCTTGCGCATCACCAGGATGCCAATCAGCATCCAAATCGCCGACGAGCCGAGAATGACGTTACCGAGTTGTTCGGTGAACAACAGCATGATGTAATCGGGGCTGGTGATGTAAACCAGGAACATCACGACGATGGGAAGGGAACCGATGATCGCGGCCGAGGCCTTGGCCTCCATGCTCATCGCGCCGATCTTGCCCTTCATCTTGCGACGTTCGCGCAGGACCTTCGACAGGTTGCCCAACGCCTCGGAGAGGTTGCCGCCGGCTCGCTGCTGGATGGCGACGACGATGGCGAAGAAATTGGCTTCGGGAACCGGGACCCGCTCGGGCAACTTGGCCACGGACTCGGCCAACGACACGCCCATGCCCTGGGTCTCGGCGATGACGCGAAACTCGCTGCGCACGGGCTCGGCTGCCTCGTTGGCGATGATCTTGATGCAGTCGTTGAGCGGCAGTCCGGCCTTGACACCGCGAACGATGACGTCGGAGGCGTTGGCGAACTCCTCGAGGAACCTCTTCATGCGGCGCTTGCGCAGGTAGTTGACGATCCACCGCGGCACACCAAGCAGGCCGGCGACGCCGAGCGCGGCTGCGGCATAAGCCGGAGCGCCGGCCAGCCAGACGACGACGAACGTGACCAAGCCACAGGCGATGCTGATCAGGAGGAACGTGCGCCGAGACCACGACAGACCGGCCTGTTCGATGCGCAACGACAGCGGCGGCGACTTGCTACGCTTGGACTTGGCCTTCTGTTTCTCCTCGATTTCCTTCAAGGTGTCCTGAACCGACTTGCGGCGCCTGGCGGCGTCGCCCGCGCCGCGACCGCGCACGGCTTCAACCGGCGCCCGCCCCTGAACGATGTCGAGCCGCCGTTCGGCGGTGTCCTCCCTCTGGATGCGGCCGTAGAGAAGGGCGTAGGCCAAGCTTCCGGCGCTCAGCGTGGCGAGGCCGACGACGGCGATCAGCATGGTGAGCGAGCCAAACATCAGCGCATCTCGGCGGTGAAATCCACCTCGCCGGCATTCGCGGCGTCGAGTGCGGCGGCGAGGCGCACCTCCTCGTTGAAGTAGCGCGCGCGATCCCAGAATTTTGGCCGACCGACACCGGTCGAGCGATGGCGTCCGCTGATGCGGCCGTTGGCGTCCTCACCCAGAATGTCGTAGATGAAGATATCCTGGGTGGTGACCACGTCTCCTTCGGTACCCACCACCTCGGTGATGTGGGTGACGCGGCGCGAACCATCGCGCAATCGCTCGGTCTGGACGATTACGTCGATCGAGTTTGCAATCATCTCGCGGATGGTCTTCACCGGAAGCTGAAACCCACCCATCGTGATCATCGATTCAAGGCGCGACATTGCCTCACGAGGCGTGTTGGCGTGCAGCGTACCCATCGAGCCGTCGTGGCCGGTGTTCATCGC
The DNA here is from genome assembly GCA_964441935.1 of uncultured Bauldia sp. Taxonomy (GTDB): domain Bacteria; phylum Pseudomonadota; class Alphaproteobacteria; order Rhizobiales; family Kaistiaceae; genus JBBDMC01. The sequence continues at coordinate 62 of CAYTXI010000095.1, read as the reverse complement.
CTGCAATAGGTCGAAGGCCTCCGGTCCGCGCACCTCGCCGACGATGATCCGCTCGGGACGCA
>CAYTXI010000094.1:0-9978 GCA_964441935.1 uncultured Bauldia sp. | reverse complement strand
TCTATTCGGGCGTCGCCTGCATCACCGACCTGATGGTCAAGGAAGGCCTGATCAACCTCGATTTCGCTGACGTGCGCTCGGTGATGCGGGAGATGGGCAAGGCGATGATGGGAACGGGCGAGTCTTCGGGCGATCAGCGCGCGATCCTTGCAGCCGAGGCGGCGATCGCCAACCCGCTGCTCGACGAGACCTCCATGCTCGGCGCCAAGGGCCTGCTGATCTCGATCACCGGCGGCAAGGATCTGACGCTGTTCGAAGTCGACGAGGCGGCCACCCGCATCCGCGAGGAAGTCGATCCCGACGCGAACATCATCCTCGGCGCGACCTTCGACGAAAGCCTCGAGGGCATCGTGCGCGTGTCGGTGGTGGCCACCGGCATCGAAGGGGAGGCGAACCAGCGGGTGCAAAAACTGAAGCAATCTGCGGTTTCCGCCAAACCGGCGGAGGCGGCTCCCGCGCCACGCCCGCCGGCGATGCCGACGCCCGCCCGCGGTGCTTCCGCGCCGCAACCGGCCCAGAGCCCGGGGCAGGCGGCGAGCGGCCCCGGGATTACGGTCCAGTCGTTCGACCCGGCGCTCAACTATGGCCGCGCGTTCGACGAGGCGGCGGAAGCGCCCGCGGAACCGGAGATCCCGGCAGCCGAGGAGCCCTACATCCCGCCGCCGCCAGAGACGCCGCCCCCGACCCGCATGCCGCAGGTCGAGGACTTCCCGCCGGTCGCCCGGCGGCAGTTGAGCGCGCACCACGACGAGGGTGGCGCGCGGGAGGAGGACCGCGGTCCGCTCAGCCTGCTCCGCCGGCTGGCCACGGTCGGGCTCGGCCGGCGCGATGACGACCCGATCGGGGCGGGACCGCCGGCACGGGCGCAGAAACCGCAACAACGCCCCGCTCAGCGGGGTAACCCGCAACCGCCGCCGCGTCAGGCCGCGCAGCAGGACGCGCTCTATCGGCCGCGTCAGGGCGACCTCGACCCGCACGGGCGGGCGCTGCCGCGCGACACCAGAGGCGCGGACGACGAGCTGGAGATCCCTGCATTCCTGCGCCGCCAGGCAAACTGAGGCGCTCGCCAGTGACGCGCTTAGCAAGCCGGTCCTGCCGGCTTGCAATTCATTGGAAAATCAAGGAGATTCGTGGCGGGGCGTGATTCCTGTAAACGTAACAGTGGGTTAGAAACAGTGATTTGGTGGCATCGGGCCGTCTCGATTACTCTCTGATTCGAGGAGGGGCGCTGGGGCGGCTGACGATGACGCGGCGAGCTGCCATACGGTGGGTTCGTCGCGCTCATTGTCTCGGCGGCTCTCCGAAACTGCGCCCCGTTCGGGGCCGCGGGCGACGCGGCGAGGACGATTACGGGGCGACACGACGGCATGGCCTTCGGTCAATCGGGAACGCAGACGACGCTCGGCGCCAGCGCGACGATGACGGGCATCGGCGTCCACAGCGGCCGCGAAGTCTCGCTCACCATGCATCCTGCGGAGGCGGGGAACGGCATCCTGTTCCATCGCACCAACCTCGATGGCGACCGCTGCCGGGACATTCCGGCCGATTTTCGCCACGTCAGCGCAACCGACCAATGCACCGCGGTCGGCGTTGACGGCGTCTCGGTCGCGACTATCGAGCACCTGATGGCGACGCTGCGCGCGCTCGACGTCGACAACGCACGCATCGAAATCGACGGGCCGGAAGTCCCGGTCATGGACGGCAGCGCCAGCGCGTTCATCGATGCGGTCGACGAGGTCGGCGTGTCGTGCCTCGACGAGCCGCGGCGCTTCATCAAGGTCGTGAAGCCGCTCAGCGTCAGGCTCGGCGACTCCGTGGCGGAGTTCAGGCCCTACGACGGAATGCGCATCGAGATCGAGATCGATTTCACCAATCGCCTGATCGGCCGCCAGAGCTACGCCGCCGACCTCGACCCCGAGGTCTTCCGGCGCGACGTGGCGCGGGCGCGCACGTTCGGGCTGCTCTCCGACGTCGAGGCACTGTGGGCGCGCGGCTTGGCACTCGGTGCCTCGCTCGAAAACGCCGTCGTGGTCGGCGACGACCGGGTGATCAACCCGGAAGGACTGAGATTCGACGACGAATTCGTGCGCCACAAGGCGCTCGACGCCATCGGCGACCTGGCGCTGGTCGGTGCGCCAATTTTCGGTTGCTACCGCTCATATCGAGGCGGCCACCGGCTGAACGTCAAGGCGGTCGCCGCGCTGATCGCCGACGAGACCGCGTGGACGACCGTCGCGGAGCCCGGCCGCCGGGTCAACGGCCATGCCAGCCTCGACGCCGGGCTCGCGGTCGCCTATAGCCGGGACGCCTCCTGAGCCGATTGCGGCGCCCGGGGTAGCGCGGGCGCCGCGTTCCGCCACAAATTTGAACCAATGGCCTGTCACGCCGCATGGCGAGACTGGCCGAATTCGGCTAGACAGGCGCAGATTGGGACGACAAGGGGAGGGCGGCGCGCGCCGTCGCCCGGCAGGAATGAAGCTCAACCAAACCGGGAATCGGTCGATCAGCCTGACGGCTGCCTTGCGGCAGCTGTGCCTCGCCGTGGCGGCCATCGCGCTCGTAGCGTGCTCGACCTCGAAGGAAGGCACCAAGGACGCCTTCGCCGACGACGAGCCGCCCGGCACCCTCTACAACGAGGGCCTGGCCTACCTGAACGCCGGCAAGCTCTCCGACGCGGTCAAGAGCTTCGACGAGGTCGACCGTCAGCACCCGTACTCTGAGTGGGCGCGCAAGGCGCTGATCATGTCGGCGTTCGCCAGCTACAGACGCGGCCGCTACGATGACACGATCGAGACCGCCAAGCGTTATCTGTCGCTCTATCCGGGAAGCCCCGACGCGGCGTACGCCCAGTTCTTGATCGGCTCGTCGTACTTCAAGCAGATCCCGGACGTGACGCGCGATCAGCAGTCGACCCGCAGGGCCATGGCGTCGCTGCAGGAAATCATCGACCGCTACCCGGATTCAGAGTATGCCGCCGACGCCCAGCAGAAGCTGGTCGTCGCGCGCGACCAGCTCGCCGGAAAGGAAATGCAGATCGGTCGCTACTACCTCGAGCGGCGCGAGTATCTCGCCGCCATCAATCGGTTCCGGGTGGTCGCTACCGACTACCAGGATACCCGCCACATCGAGGAGGCTCTGGAGCGATTGACCGAGGCGCACATGGCGCTCGGGTTGGCCGGCGAGGCCCAGACCGCCGCCGCGGTGCTTGGCCACAACTTCCCCGACAGCCCGTGGTACCAGGACGCTTACGAGCTTCTCAGGTCGGGCGGGCTGGAGCCGCGCGAGAACAAGGGGTCGTGGATCAGCAAGCTGTTTGTGGGTAGCAAGACGGGCTGAGATATCCGATTCGGCCCGGCGCCCATGCTCGTCGCCCTTGCCATCCGGGACATCGTCATCATCGACCGGCTGAACGTCGACCTCGCGGCCGGCATGACGGTGCTCACGGGCGAGACCGGGGCCGGCAAGTCGATCCTGCTCGATGCATTGTCGCTGGCACTCGGCGCGCGCGGAGATGCCGCGCTGGTCCGTTCCGGTGCCGCGGAGGGCGACGTCACCGCCGTATTCGACGTCGCGGACGAGCATCCGGCGCGGGCGATCCTCGCGGACGGTGGCATCGAAGCCGAGGGGGACCTGATCCTCAGGCGCGTGCAGGGGGCGGACGGGCGGAGCCGCGCCTTCATCAACGACCGGCCGGTGTCGATCAGCCTCCTCCGCCAGGTCGGCGCGAGCCTCGTAGAAATCCACGGGCAGCACGACGACCGCGCCATGGTCCAGGCGAATGTGCACCGCGCGTTGCTCGACGCCTTCGGCGGTCTCGACGCCGAGCGCGCGGCACTCGTCGCCAAATACGCCGCGTGGCGCGGAGGGTGCGCGGCGGTTGCCGCCCATGCTGCCAGGATCGAGGCCGCTCGCGCAGAGGCCAACTACCTCAGGGACGCGGTCGACGAACTCACGACGCTCGCGCCCGAGCCCGACGAGGAACGGGCGCTCGCCGACAAGCGCCGGCAGATGATGCAAGCGGAGAAGTTCGCCGGCGACATCGGCGAGGCGCAAGAGATCGTCGCCGGGAGTGCATCGCCGGTGCCGCAGTTCGCCGCCCTCGTGCGGCGGTTGGAGCGCCGGGTGCCGGAGGCCGGAGGACTGCTCGACGGCGTGGTCGCTGCGCTTGACCGGGCGCTCGCGGCACTCGAGGAGGCGGACCAGGCGCTGGCCGCGGCGGCTGCCGCGGCGACGTTCGATCAGGTCGAACTGGAGCGGGCCGAGGAGCGGCTGTTCGCGCTTCGCGCCGCGGCGCGCAAGCACGGTGTCACGGTCGCCGACCTCGCGGCGCTTGCCGCGCGCATGGGGGACGACCTTGTGGCGCTCGAGACCGGAGAGCACCGGCTGGCCGAAATGGAGAAGCAAGCGTCCGCCGCCAAGACCGCCTACGATGCGGCGGCCGTCGCCCTGTCACGGAGGCGTCGGGCCGCGGCCAAGGCGCTCGAAAGGGCAGTTGCCGTTGAGCTGCCGGCGCTGAAGCTGGAACAGGCGGCGTTTCAGGTGGCGATCGAATCGGATCTGGAGCGACCTACGGAGACGGGCATCGACGGCGTCGCTTTCCACGTCGTCACCAATCCCGGCGGAGCGCCCGGTCCGCTGGCGAAGGTCGCCTCCGGCGGCGAGCTCGCCCGCTTTCTCTTGTCGCTCAAGGTGGCACTCGCCGACCGCGGCTCGGCACCGACTCTGGTGTTCGACGAAATCGACACGGCGGTCGGCGGCGCTGTCGCAGACGCCATCGGCGTGCGCCTGGCGCGGCTCGCCGAACGCGTGCAGGTGTTGTCGGTGACCCACGCGCCGCAAGTCGCGGCGCGGGCGGGCGCGCACTTCCTGGTCGCCAAAGAGGCAGTGCGCGGTGGCGGTGCGGTGGTCACCAGGGCGACGCCGCTCGACCGCAAGCGGCGCCGCGAAGAGATTGCGCGCATGCTCGCGGGCGCCACCATCACCGAGGAAGCTCGCGCCGCCGCCGAGCGTCTCATCCTCGGCGCGGCCTGAAGCTCCACCGCGGGCCGGTCATGTCGCAGCGGGGGCGCCTGGCCGTCCTTTTCGTCACGCTGGTCTTCAACGTGCTCGGCATCGGGCTGATGCTGCCGGTGGTTCCGATGCTGGTGCGCGAGCTGACCCGCGGCGATGTCGCCGCAGCCTCGGCAATCTACGGCTGGCTGTTTGGGACCTACTCGCTCATGCAGTTCGCCTTCGGGCCGGCGATGGGTGCGCTATCCGACCGGCTTGGCCGTCGCCCCATCCTGCTCGTCTCGCTCGTCGGCTTGTCGCTCGATTACCTGCTCTTGGCGGTCGCGCCGACCATCACCTGGATGTTCGTCGCGCGGATCATCGGCGGTGTCCTGGGGGCGTCGATCACCGCTACGTCGGCCTACATCGCCGACATCACGCCGGCGGAACGGCGCGCGCAGAACTTCGGCCTGATCGGGGTCGCGTTCGGCATCGGATTCATCGCCGGGCCGCTGCTCGGCGGCGTTCTCGGCGAATACGGGTCGCGGGTGCCGTTCTATGCCGCTGCAACGGTCGGAGCGCTGGCGTTTGTCTTCGCATACTTCCTGTTGACCGAGTCGCTCGATCGTGAACACCGCCGGCGGTTCAGGCTGCGGGAGGCAAATCCGGTTGGGGCGCTCATCGCGGTGTCACGCTATCCAGCCGTCGCCGCCTTGATTGCCGTGGTCGTGCTGACCAATCTGGCTGAGCGCATGCTTGAGGCCAATTGGGTCCTGTACACGGCCTACCTTTTCGACTGGGGCACGGCCGAGGTCGGCCTGTCGCTCGCCCTGGTCGGTGTTTGCGCGGTGCTGGCTCAGGGTGGGCTGGTGCGGGTGGTGGTGCCGGCAATTGGCGAACGACGCACGATCAGCCTCGGAATCGCGGTCGCCGCGGTTGGCATGGTGCTGCTTGCATTCGTTACGCAGCCGTGGATGGTCTTCGCCATCATCGTTCCTTATGTGCTCGGCTGGGGTATGACCGGACCCGCGGTCCAGGCGCTGGTCACGCGCGCGGTGCCGGCGAGCGAACAGGGCATCCTGCAAGGCGCGATCACCAGCATGATGACGGCGACCGGTATTGTCGGGCCGCCGGTCTCCGGGGCGCTGTTCGCGTTCTTCATCAGCGAGAGCGCGCCCGTGCATCTTCCCGGCGTTGCTATGCTCGTCGGAGCCGCACTGTTCGTGGCCGGGCTCGTCGTGGCGCTCCGCCGTTCGTCGAAGGCATCCGCCGGTGGCGAAGGCGCTTGAGCCCTTGCCGCGCAGCATCGCCTCGGGCAAACCTCGCGTTGCGCGGGTAAGGAGCTGGATGTGGCCAAGCGTGGCAAGGTGGCGAGTACGGCCAAATCGGTCGACGCGCTGACGCTGACGGAGGCGGCGGCGGAGCTCGAACGGCTGGCCAATGAGATCGCCGAGCACGACCGGCGTTACCATCAAGAAGACGCGCCGATCATCACTGACGCAGCTTACGACGCGCTGCGTGCCCGCAACGCTGCCATCGAAGCGCGCTTCCCGGACCTCAAACGCCCCGATAGTCCGAGCGAACGCGTCGGCGCGGTGCCGACCGGCAGGTTCGCCGAGGTTCGCCACGCCGTAGCGATGCTGTCGCTGGAAAACGCGTTCAACGAGGACGACGTCCGCGGATTCCTGGAGGGCATGTACCGGTTCCTGGGGCGGTCGAAGGACGATCCGATCGCGCTCACGGCAGAGCCCAAGATCGACGGGCTGTCGATGTCGCTGCGCTACGAATTCGGGCGGCTCACCCTCGGCGCTACCCGCGGCGACGGAGTCACCGGCGAGGACGTGACCGCCAACGTCAGGACGATCCGGGATATCCCGCACGATCTGCCAAAAGGCGTCCCCGACGTGGTGGAGGCGCGCGGCGAGATCTACCTCGGCAAGACGGACTTCGCCAAGCTCAACGCCGCCCAGGAAAAAGCGGGCAAGGCGCTCTACGTCAATCCGCGCAACACCGCCGCCGGGTCGCTACGACAGAAGGACCCGGAGGTGACCGCGTCGCGGCCGCTGCGCTTTTTCGCCTACGGCTGGGGCGAGATCAGCGCCGAGCCGGCCGACACCCAGATGGGGATGGTGGCGCTGTTCGCCGAGTGGGGGTTGCCGGTCAACTCGCTGATGCGGCGCTGCCGGACGATCGACGAGGCGCTCGCCGCGTACCGCGAGATCGAGCGGAAGCGCGGGGCGCTCGACTACGACATCGACGGCGTCGTCTACAAGGTGGACTCGCTCGACCTGCAAAGCCGCCTCGGCTACCGCACGCGCAGCCCGCGCTGGGCGATCGCGCACAAGTTCCCGGCCGAAAAGGCGACGACCGTGCTCACCGCCATCGATGTCCAGGTCGGGCGCACCGGCGCGCTCACTCCGGTAGCGCGGCTGAAGCCGGTGACAGTCGGCGGCGTCGTGGTCACCAACGCCACGCTCCACAACGAGGACTACATTCGCGGCTTCGGCCGGGACGGCACGGCCATCCGCGTCGACGGCAAGGGCGAGCCGGTCGACATCCGCGTCGGCGACACGGTGACGGTGCAGCGGGCCGGGGACGTCATCCCGCAGGTGCTCGACGTCGTGCTCGACCTGCGCCCGCCCGACGCCAGGCCGTTCGCCTTCCCCAAGGTCTGCCCATGCCCGCTGCTGACGCCGGTTACGCGGGAGGAGACGGCGACCGGCGGGGAGGGGATCGTGCGCCGGTGCTCGGGCGAGTTCGCCTGCCCCTACCAGCGCAAGGAGCACTTGATGCATTTCGTTTCGCGCGCCGCGTTCGACATCGAGGGGCTGGGCGTCAAGCAGATCGAGTTCTTCTACGACGAGGAAAAGGAGCTGCCGATCAAGGCGCCGGTCGATATCTTCACGCTGGCCAAACGCGACGCCGCCAAGGGCAACGTCCTCAAGCAGCGGGATGGGTTCGGCGAAGTCTCGGTCCGCAACCTCTACGCCGCGATCGAGGCGCGGCGGGAGATATCGCTCGAGCGATTCATCAATGCGCTCGGCATCCGCCACGTCGGGGAGACGACGGCTAGCGTGCTCGCCCGTGCCTACGGGTCGTGGAAGGCCTTCCACGATGCCGCCATCAGAATCGCCAGGAGCGATACCCAGGCGGCGGAGGAGATGGATGCCATCGACCAGATTGGCGGCACGGTGGTCGAGGCCGTCGCCCGATACTTCGGCGAAAGCCACAACCGCGACTTGGTGGAGAAGCTGGTTAAGGAGGTGCGGATCCGCGACGCCGAGAAGGTGGCGATCGCCTCGCCCGTCGCCGGCAAGACCGTGGTGTTCACCGGAGCGCTGGAGCGCATGACCCGCGACGAGGCCAAGGCCATGGCCGAGCGGCTCGGCGCGCACGTGGCAGGATCGGTGTCGAAGAAGACGGACCTCGTCGTCGCCGGCCCGGGTGCCGGCTCGAAGCTCAAGAACGCCGAGGAGTTCGGCGTCGACGTGATCGATGAGGCGGGGTGGCTCGAACTCGTCGGCGGTGCATAACTAGCCCGGCTTGTAGTCGCGCGTCGCCTCCGGATCGTCCCGGCTGAACGGAAGGGCCATCAGCTCTGCCCAGACCTCGTCGGCAATCGGCCAGTTCGCCCAGTCGAGCGTCTGCTGAACGCGCTCGGGCCTGGTGACGCCGCAGATGGTGGAGACTACGCGCCGGTCGCGCATGGAGAACTGCAGCGCCGCCGCGCCCGCCGGCACGCCGTGCCTGGCGCAGATCGCCTCGATCTGGCGAACCGGCTCAAGGGCCGCCGCCGACGCTTCCTGGTAGACGTAGCGCGGATAGGCTTGTGCGCCCTTGGCGAGGATGCCGCTGGCATAGGGCGCGGCGTTGAGGACGGCGATGCCTCGCGACGCGGCGAAGTCGATCATCGCCTCCGCGTTGCGGTTGACGAGGGTGAATCGGTTGTGGGTGATGAGCGCGTCAAAATCCCAGTCCTTAAGAATCGGCATCATGATGTCGACCCGTCCGGCGGCAAGGCCGACCGCGTCGGCGAGCCCCTCTTGCTTCATCTTGAACAGCTCGGACAGCGCGCCCTCAGGACCAGTCATTTCGGCCAGGGAAGCGGCGTGCTCGGGATCGTGGAGATTGAGGAGGTGGACGCGGCCGAGGCCCAACGCCTCCAGGCTCTGCTCAAGCGAACGCCTGGCCTGGGCGGCGTCAAAGCGGCCGGTCTCCGGGTCACGATCGAGCTTAGTGGAGATCACGAAGCCCTCGGGCAGACCGCCCAACTCACGGATGACGCTGCCGACGCGCTGTTCGCTGCGCCCGAAGCCGTAGAGCCGGGCAGTGTCGATGAAGTTCACCGGGCCGTCGAAGATCGCTTGGATCGTAGCCCGCGCCCGTTCCTCGTCGACGCCATACCCGTAGGTATCCGGCATGTCGCCCAGCCCGGACGTGCCGAAGCAGAGCGTGGACACCTGGATGTCGGTGCGGCCGAGCCTGACCCGTTCGATCTGATTGTTCCCTGGCAAATCCGTCCTCCCGTGGCGGACGCTCGCGCGTCAACCAAGCCGCTAGCATGAAGGAACGCAGCGCCGCAAATGCGGCCCGAGTCAGAGTGGACCGGTCGCCACAGTGAGCCACGCCTTCTCGTTGTCGTCGAGGAGATGTTCGAGCGCCGGCTTCAGCCGCGCGTGGTAGGCGTCGAGCCAAGCGATCTCGTCGGCGGCCATCAGAGACGGTTCGATCAGGCGCCGGTCGATGGGGACCAGCGTCAGCGTCTCGAAGCCCAACATTTCCTTGTCGCCGCCCGCCGGGGTGTCGACGGGGGTGACCACGACAAGGTTCTCGATGCGAATGCCGTAGGCGCCTTCCTTGTAGTAGCCGGGCTCGTTGGAAAGGATCATGCCGGGCTCGAGCGCGGTGGTGCCGAGCTTGGAGATGCGCGCCGGCCCTTCGTGCACCGACAGGAACGAGCCGACGCCATGCCCGGTGCCGTGGTCGTAG
>CAYTXI010000093.1:0-10058 GCA_964441935.1 uncultured Bauldia sp. | reverse complement strand
GGCCTGCCCAAGGGCGCCATCAACCTTGTCAGCAACGCTCCGGAGGACGCCCACAAGATCGTCGAGACGCTGATCGCCCACCCCAAGGTCAAGCGCATCAACTTCACCGGCGCCACACGCGTCGGCCGCATCATCGCCGAGACCGCGGCGCGCTACCTGAAGCCTGTGCTGCTCGAGCTCGGCGGCAAGGCGCCGCTGATCATCCTCGACGACGCCGACGTCGACGAAGCGGTCAACGCCGCCGCCTTCGGCGCCTTCGCCAATGCCGGGCAAATCTGCATGTCGACCGAGAAGATCATCGTCGACGACAAGGTGTCCGGCCCGTTCCTCGAGGCATTCTCAGCCAAGGCGGCGGCTCTGCCCGCCGGCGATCCGCGCGGACACGTCGTTCTCGGCTCGTGCATCACCGTCGAGGCGGCCATGCGCGTCGGCGACCTGATCAAGGACGCCGTCAACAAGGGCGCCAAGGTGCTGGCCGGCGGCCCAAGCAACAACGCCATCATGAAGGCGACGGTCGTCGACGGCGTCACCGACAGGATGGACCTCTACCACGAGGAGTCGTTCGGACCGGTGGCCGCCGTCATCCACGTCGACAACGACGAAGAAGCCATTCGCATCGCCAACGACACCGAGTACGGGCTGTCGGCGTCCGTCTACTCGCGGGACATCGGTCGCGCTCTCAAGGTCGCCAAGCGCATCGAGTCCGGCATTTGCCACGTCAACGGCCCGACGGTGCATGACGAGGCGCAGATGCCGTTCGGCGGGGTGAAGGCGAGTGGCCACGGCCGCTTCGGCGGCAAAGCGGCGATCGACGAGTTCACCGAGCTGCGCTGGATCAGCATCCAGACGGAGCCTCTCCACTACCCGTTCTAGGAAGGGACAATGAGCCAACGCACGCAAGTCGGCATAGTCGGAGCTGGCCCGGCGGGCTTGCTTCTCTCCCATTTGCTGGCGCGCGAGGGAATTGAATCCGTCGTGCTCGAGAACCGCAGCCGGGCGTACGTCGAGGGCCGTATTCGCGCGGGCGTCCTCGAGCAAGGCACGGTCGACGTGCTCAACGAGACCGGCCTCGGCGAGCGCATGAAGACCGAGGGCCTCATACACAATGGCATCGAGCTACGGTTTAGCGGGCGCGCACACCGTATCGATTTCCCCTCACTTACCGGAGGCAAGCGCATCGCGGTTTACGGCCAGCACGAAGTTATCCGGGACATGGTCGCTGCCCGGCTCGCCGACGGCGGGACGATTCGCTTCGACGTGGCTGGCACCAACATCCACGGCTTCGACGGCGACCGGCCGAGGATCGATTACAATGACGCCGGAGAAGCGATTGAATTGGATTGCGACTTCATCGCTGGCTGTGACGGCTTCCACGGCATCTGCCGACCAAGCGTCCCGCCGGGCGCGCTCACAGTATATGAGCGGGTGTTCCCCTTCGCCTGGCTCGGCATCCTCAGCCAGTCGACACCGCCGTCGGACGAGGTGACTTACACCTACCACGACGATGGCTTTGCGCTGCTGTCGATGCGTTCACCGACGATGTCGCGCCTCTATCTGCAGTGCGTTCCAGACGAGGACCTCGCCAACTGGCCAGACGCGCGCATCTGGGAAGAGCTCAGGCGGCGCACCGCGCTCGCCAACGGTGGTGGTGATATCGAGCAAGGCCCCATCTTGCAGCGCGGCGTGACGCCGATGCGCGCGTTCGTCGCCGAACCGATGCGCTTTGGCTCATTGTTCCTTGCCGGCGACGCCGCCCACATCGTCCCGCCGACCGGCGCCAAGGGCATGAACCTTGCGGTCGCCGACGTGCGCTACCTGACCGAGGGTCTCGCCACCTTCTACCGCAGCGGCGACCGCGCGCTGCTCGAAGCGTATTCGGACCGGTGCTTACGTCGCGTCTGGAAGGCGCAGCGCTTCTCGTGGTGGATGACCACCATGCTCCACGTCGACCCCGACGGCACGCCGTTCGACCGCCGCCGGCAGTTGGCCGAGCTCGACTACGTCACCAGTTCCGAGGCGGCCATGCGGACGCTGGCCGAGAACTACGTCGGCCTGCCGTTCGACGAGCCCGATTCGATCCAGTAGCGAAAAACGCAATGACCTTCTCCGCTCTTGATTCGGAACTCACCGGCCCGCTGTTCGCCAGCGTCGGGATGCGTGCGGTCTTCTCCGACCGCGCCAAGCTGGCGGCGATGCTGACGGTCGAGGCCGCGCTGGCGCGCGCCGAGGCCGCTCACGGCCTCGTGCCGAAGGCGCTCGCCACGGCGATCGGGCGCATCGCCCCGGGTGACCTCGACATCGCCAAGATCGGCGACGACACGGCCACCGCGGGGATGCCGACGATCCCGTTCGTCAAGGCGGTGGAGGCGAAGTTGCCGGCGAAGCTCCGCGCCGACTTCCACCGCGGCGCCACCAGCCAGGACGTCCTCGACACCGCGTTGGTTCTGCAGGTCGCCGACGGCCTCGACCTTGTCGCCGCCGACCTCGCCACGATCATCGCCGGGCTTGCCAAGCTCGCCCGTGCCCACCGCAGGACCCCGCAGGTCGGCCGCACCTACGGCCAGCACGCCCAGCCAATCACGTTCGGTTATGCCGTCGCCGTCTGGCTCGCCGGCATCGCAGAGGTTGCGGCCGACCTCCCGCGCCTCAGGGAACGGGCGCTGACTGCCTCCCTCGACGGCCCGGTCGGCACGCTCCCCGGCCTCGGCGGCAAGGCCGAAAGAGTGCGCGCGTCGTTTGCCGCCGAACTCGGCCTCGTTTCGACCGCCGCTCCATGGCACGTGCTGCGCGCCCGCGTCGCCGAAACTGGCTTGTGGCTGGCACTCGTCATCGGCGCACTCGCCAAGATGGCGACCGACGTCGTGCACCTCTCATCGACGGAAGTCGGCGAGGTATCGGAGGCGCACGCAGTTGGCCGCGGCGGCTCCTCGGCCCTGCCCCACAAGCGCAACCCTGTTTCATCGACCGTCATTCTCGCCGCCCACGGCGCCGCAGCCGGCCACGTTGCTACCTTGGTCAATGCAATGGCGGCCGCCGACCAGCGCCCGGCTGGCCCCTGGCATACCGAATGGCACGCCCTGCCCCAACTCTTCGGCCTCGCCTCCGGGGCGCTGCGAGAGGGACGGCGACTGGCCGAGGACCTTGTCGTGGACAAGACGCGCATGCGCGACAACTTGGACATGACCGGCGGCCTCCTGTTCGCCGGCGCCGTCTCGGCGCGTCTGGCGACGCAGCTTGGCCGCGATGACGCGCACCGTCTAGTCGCCAAAGCCGCCGACACCGTCCGGGAGACGGGCGTGTCGCTCGAGGAGGCGCTGGCCGAGGAATCGGCGATTCCACAGGCATTGTGGCGGACGCTCGCGCCGGCGTTCGACCTGACGCCTGCGGTCGACGCCGCGGCCGCCGCCACCGACCGCATCCTTGCCGCAACGAAACCGGTCGCCCGGCAGATCGCGCCGCGCAAGAGGAGGAAGCGCTGATATGCCAATGGTGAAGGTCAACGGTGTCGATCTGTCCTACGAGAGCGCCGGACCTCCGCGAGCTCCGGCAGTGATCTTCTCGCACTCCGTCGGCTCCACGCGTGACACCTGGGACGCCCAGTTCGCCGCACTGAGTGACCGCTATCGCTGCATCAGGTATGACCTGCGTGGCCACGGGCTATCTGGATCAGTAGACGAAGCGATCGAGATCGAAGATCTCGCCACCGACCTCGCCGGGCTGCTCGATGCTCTCGAAATCGAAAGTGCCCACATCGTCGGTCTGTCGATCGGCGGCATGTTGAACCAAGCCTTCGCCATCGCCTATCCGGAGCGGGTCAAGAGTCTCTCGCTAGTCTCAACCACGGCACACCTGCCACCGCCAGAACGCTGGCAGACCCGTGCCGCCACAGTGAGGGCGGACGGCATGGCGGCGGTAGTCGACGAGGTGATCCCGCTCTGGTTCAGCGAAGCATACCGGGCGCGCGAACCAATTGTGATCGAGGGCTACCGCGAACGCTTCAAGGCGTGCGACCCCACCGGTTACGCGCGCTGCTGCGAGGCAATCGGCAAGATGGACCTCCGCGAGCGGATTAGCGCCATCACCGCGCCGACTCTGATCGTTGTCGGCTCCGATGATCCGGCAACGACGCCCGCCATGGCGGAAGACCTTCGCGAGCGCATCGCTGGCTCGGAGATGGTAGTGATCTCCGGCGCCTTCCACATCGTCTCGGTCGAAAGAGCCGAGGCTGTGACGGCGCACCTCACCGCCTTCCTAGGCCGCCACGCGCCGGAGGCGTCGGGCAAGGACTTCGACCGCGGCGTCGCCGTGCGCCGATCGGTTCTCGGCGACGAACATGTGGACCGCGCGCTGGACGATGCCGGTGACTTCGGCGCGCCGTGGCAGGACTTCGTCACGCGCATCGCCTGGGGCGAGATTTGGGGCGATCCGACGCTGCCCCGGAAGACCCGCTCGCTGGTGACACTAGCCATGATGATCGCGCTCCACCGTGAGGAGGAGTTCAAGCTGCATGTGCGCCCGGCGCTCAACAACGGCGTCACGACCGACGAGTTGCGCGCTCTCGCGATGCAGGCCGCGATCTACGGCGGCGTTCCGGCGGCCAACGCCGCCTTCCGCTGGCTACGCGAGGTGCTCGGAGAGGAGTTGCAGTGATGTCCACGTTCCTGTCGCTCTGCGATGCCGTCGCAGCCAATTTGAAGGACGGCGACACGGTCGCGATGGAGGGCTTCACCCATCTCATTCCGTTCGCGGCAGCACACGAGATCATCCGCCAGCGGAAGGCGCACCTGACTCTGGTGCGCATGACCCCGGACCTGATCTACGACCAGCTGATCGGCATGGGCGCCGCCGACAAGCTGGTGTTCTCCTGGGGCGGCAATCCCGGCGTCGGCTCGCTCCACCGGCTGCGCGACGCGGTCGAGAAAGGCTGGCCGCGGCCGCTGGCAATCGAGGAACACTCCCACGCCGCCATGGCCAACGCCTACGAGGCCGGCGCCGCCAACCTGCCGTTCGCCGTCTTCCGTGGTTACAAGGGCGTCGACCTAACCAAAGTCAATCCCAACATCCGCTCGGTCACATGCCCCTACACCGGGGAAGTCCTGGCGACGGTGCCGGCGATCCGGCCCGATGTCACCGTCATCCACGCCCAGCGCGCCGACCGCGACGGCAACGTCATGGTCGAGGGCATCGTCGGCGTCCAGAAGGAAGCCGTGCTCGCCGCCAAGCGCGCCATTGTTACCGTTGAAGAGGTAGTCGACGATTTCGGCCGCCGTAGCCCCAACGCAGTCATCCTGCCCTCGTGGACGGTCACCGCCGTCTCGGTCGTCCCGGGCGGCGCCTACCCATCTTACGCGCACGGCTACTACAAGCGCGCCAACGCCTTCTACAAAGCCTGGGACGCCATTTCGCGCGACCGCGACACCTTCCGCGCCTGGATGAGCGAGAACGTTCTTGAGAAGGCCCCGGAGGACTTCGCGGCCTTCACCGGGAGGCAGGCCGCATGACCGAGTACACGCCGACCGAGATCATGACGATTGCCGCGGCGCGCGCGCTCAGTAACGACGACGTCTGCTTCGTCGGTATCGGCGCACCTTCGGCCGCCTGCAACCTCGCCCGCCTCACCCACGCGCCCGACATAACGCTGATTTACGAGTCCGGCACCATCGACACCAAACCCAACGTCTTGCCTCTATCGATCGGCGACGGCGAGCTCTGCGAAACCGCGCTCGTCACGGTCTCAGTGCCCGAGATGTTCCGCTACTGGCTGCAGGGAGGCCGCATCACCGTCGGCTTCCTCGGCGGCGCCCAGATCGACCGCTACGCCAACCTCAATACCACCGTCGTCGGCGACTATGCCAAGCCCAAGGTGCGGTTGCCCGGCGGCGGCGGCGCCCCCGAGATCGCCACCAACTGCGGCGAGATCTTCGTTACCATGCCGATGTCCAAGCGCGCCTTTGTCGACAAGCTCGACTTCGTCACCTCGCTCGGCCACGGCTCCGGACCGGGCAGCCGCGCCGCCCTCGGCATCGCCACCGCGGGACCGACCAAGGTCGCCACCGACCTCTGCGTGATCGAACCGGACCCCGCGACCCGCGAGCTGACGGTGGTTTCGCTTCACCCCGGCGTTACTCGCGAAGCGATCGAGGCGCAATGCGGCTGGCCGCTCCGCTTCGCCGACGGTGCCGGCGAGACGCCGCCGCCGACGGAGACCGAGCTCAAGGTCCTGCGGGGTCTTCAAGAACGCACCGCGCGGGCGCACGGGAGCGACGCATGAGTCGTGACGCTTTCATTTGCGATGCGGTCAGGACTCCGATCGGGCGCTACGCCGGCGCGCTGGCGACGGTGCGTCCCGACGACCTTGCCGCTATCACCATCCGCACGTTGGTCGACCGCCATCCGCAGATTGCGGAGTCAATCGACGAAGTGATCTTCGGCTGCGCCAACCAAGCCGGCGAGGACAACCGCAACGTCGCCCGCATGGCAGCGCTGCTCGCGGGGCTTCCCGATAACGTGCCGGGCACGACCATGAACCGCCTGTGCGCCTCTGGCCTCGATGCCGTCGGCACCGCCGCCCGCGCCGTCCGTGTCGGCGAACTCGATCTGGTGATCGCCGGTGGCGTCGAATCGATGAGCCGCGCGCCTCTAGTGATGGGCAAGGCAGAGACCGCGTTCCAGCGCACCGCCGAGATCCACGACTCCACCATCGGCTGGCGTTTCGTCAACCCGCTGATGGAGGCGCAGTACGGAGTCGATTCGCTGGCCGCAACCGGCGAGAACGTTGCCGACGAATTCCAGGTGAGCCGCGCCGATCAGGACGCCTTCGCCTGCCGCTCCCAGGAGCGGACGCGGGCCGCCGTGGCGGCCGGGCTCCACCGCGACCGCATCGTCGCGGTTGAAACGCCCGGCACCCGCAAGCGTGGTCCGAGCACCGTCAGCAAAGACGAGCAGCCCCGCCCCGACACGACCCTGGAAGGACTCGCCAAGCTGAAGCCGATCGTGCGCCCGGGCGGCACTATCACCGCCGGCAACGCCTCTGGGGTCAACGACGGCGCTCAGGCGCTGATCGTCGCTTCCGCCGCCGCCGCCGAGCGCCACGGCCTCACCCCGATCGCCCGCATCCTCGGCATGGCGACCGCCGGCGTCCCACCGCGCATCATGGGGATCGGCCCAGTGCCCGCGACAAATAGGCTCACCAAGCGTCTTTCCCTGAAGGTCGCCGATTTCGATTTGATAGAACTCAACGAAGCTTTCGCCAGTCAGGCGCTAGCCTGCCTCAGGCAGTTGGGCGTGGCTGACGACGCCGACTACGTCAACCCCAACGGCGGCGCTATTGCTTTGGGCCACCCGCTGGGGATGTCGGGGGCGCGCATCGCCGCCGATGTGGCGCTCGAGCTCAGGCGCCGCGACGCGCGGCTCGGCCTCGCCACCATGTGTGTCGGCGTCGGCCAAGGCGTGTCTATGGCACTGGAGCGGGTTGCCTGAACGAGCGATTCTCGCAGGGAGGAATGTCATGACCACTGCCTATCCGCGC
Organism: uncultured Bauldia sp.; assembly: GCA_964441935.1. Taxonomy (GTDB): domain Bacteria; phylum Pseudomonadota; class Alphaproteobacteria; order Rhizobiales; family Kaistiaceae; genus JBBDMC01. The sequence goes on along the minus strand of CAYTXI010000093.1, from coordinate 2,530 downwards.
GACAGCCTCAAGGCGCATCCGCCCTATCTGGCGCCGGCTTACGTCTCGACCCGCACCCGATCGCCGAAGCGGCCGCTGGTCATCCTACCGCACACGCTGTCTGAGCTTTCCGGTCCGGTTTACGGGCACGACAGTGTTCTGGAGAATGACAGCGACCTGACCAAGCAGCACGTCGGCGAACCGCTCGGCGAGCGCATCATCGTCAGTGGCCGGGTCATGGACGAGGACGGCCGCCCGATCTCCGACACCCTGATCGAGATCTGGCAGGCGAACGCCGCCGGCCGGTACATCCACGTTGTCGACCAGCACCCGGCCCCGCTCGATCCAAACTTCACCGGCGCCGGACGCTGCGTCACCGACGCCGAGGGCCGGTACAAGTTCACCACCATTCGACCTGGCGCTTATCCGTGGCTCAACCATCCAAACGCCTGGCGCCCCAACCACATCCATTTCTCTCTGTTCGGACCGTCGTTCCTCACCCGCCTGGTGACGCAGATGTATTTCCCCGGCGACCCGCTGATCCCGCTCGACCCGATCGCCTGCGCGGTTCCCGAAAAGGACCGCGAGCGTTTGATCGCCAAGTTCGATCTGGAGACCACCGTGCCCGAGTGGGCGCTCGGCTACCGCTTCGACTTTGTCCTGCGCGGCCGCGAGCACACCCCATTCGAGGAGCCCCACGATGAGTGAGACCGACATTGGCGACACCGGCATGACGCACGCGGGGCAGGCCGGCATCACGCCGTCACAAACCGTCGGGCCGTATTTCAACATCGGCCTCACGCCGGGCGACCGGTACGGCTTCACCGCGCTCGTCGGCGACGATCTCGTCACCGAAGACACCGTCGGCGACGTGATCCGGATCGAAGGCCGCGTGATCGACGGCGACGGTGTCCCGGTCCCCGATGCCATGGTGGAGATCTGGCAGGCGGATGGCTCCGGCCGCTACTCTGGCGGCGCCGGCGTCCCCCCGCCCAACACCACCTTCAAAGGCTTCGGCCGTGCCGAATGCGACCTTGATGGCCGCTACGGGTTCCGCACGGTCAAGCCCGGCCGGGTGCCGGGACCGGAAGGCAAGGAGCAGGCGCCGCACGTCAACGTCGGCGTGTTCGCCCGCGGCATCCTGCGCCGCATGTTCACCCGTATCTACTTCGCCGGCGAATCCGCGAACAACGACGATCCGATCCTGGCGCTGGTCCCGGCCGAGCGCCGCGGCACGCTGATCGCCCAGCACGACGGCACCGTCGACGGCATGCCGCGCTACGTCTTCGACGTCCGCCTCCAGGGCGAAGACGAGACGGTGTTTTTCGAGGCGTGAGCGGCCCCGGGCGGGCCGGCGGTTGAATTCCGCCGCCGCTTCGCTATCAGTCTCACATGAACGAGCCGGCGGCGGCCTCCACATGCGCATAACGCTCAGCGGCGACCTCGGTTCGGGCAAGTCGTCGGTCGGGAGTTTGCTGGCCGAGCGCCTCGGGGTGCCGCACTACTCGGCCGGCTCGCTGTTCCGCGAGATCGGCCAGATTTCCAACCTCGATGCGCTCAACACCAACCTCGCCGCCGAGAACAACGTCGACATCGATCACCAGGTGGACGGCCGCACGCGCGAGATCGACAGAACCGTTGAGAGCTTCGTTATCGACTCGCGCATGGCCTGGCACTTCGTGTCGGATGCGACCAAGGTCTACCTGTCGGCCTCGCCGGAAACCGCAGCGGAGCGGGTAATCGCCGACAAGGCTCGCTCCGGCGAGACCTACGACAGCGCCGCCGCGGCAATGACCAAGCTCGCCGAGCGCCGGCAAAGCGAGCAGAAGCGCTACCAGCGGCTCTACGGCGTCGACATCAGCGACGTCAGCAACTACGACCTGTTCATCATCACCGACGACGCCGCCGTCGACGATATCGCCGATCTCATTCTGACGTGCGCTGCGCGCGAGGCATCGGGGAAGTTCTGGCTGCCCAAGACGCGGGTCGTGCCGATGGTGGCGGTGGACGGCGCCGCCGCGGCGCCGGCGCCAGCCGAAGCAGCGCCCGTACCGCTCACCATCGCCGACAACTTCGGCTTCTTCTTCGGCGACGCCCGGTCGCTGACGGCAGCTCTTGCCGCCGCGACCCCATTTGTTGCCTACGAACCGTCAGACCGGGATGAGGCGGGCGCCGATCTCGTCGAGCACGCCCGCCGCACCCTTCGGTCCGGCGATCTGAAGCGCTGGGAGCAGGCTTTCGCGATCGCGTTCGCGTTCCGCCGCCAGTTGGAGAATGCCGTCATCCGATGAACCGACGCCCTAGCCCCAAACCTCGTCGGCGATCTCGACGATCTCGCGGAGCTTGGCCCACTGGGCGTCCTCAGTCAGGATGTTGCCCTCCTCGGTCGAGGCGAAGCCACATTGCGGCGACAGGCAGAACTGGTCCAGGTCAGCAAATCTGGTCGCTTCCTTGATGCGGCGCTTGACGTCGTCCTTGTGCTCCAAGGTACCGCTCTTCGACGTGATCAGGCCGAGGACCACCACCTTCTTGCCCTTGGGCAGGAAGCGCA
>CAYTXI010000092.1:0-10234 GCA_964441935.1 uncultured Bauldia sp. | reverse complement strand
CTGTCGCAGACGAGCCGGCGCTCGTACTGGATCGCCTGGCGGGCGATGCGGTCGCCGGTGAGGCGCGGCAGCCTGAGGTTGGCGAAACCCGGAATGATCCCCTCCTTACGCGCCGGCAGCGTCATATAGGCATCGTCGCCGGCGATGACGTAATCGGCGACCAGCAGAAGCTGGCAGTGCCCGCCGATGGCGAAGGCGTCGAGGACCACGACCCACGGCTTCTCCTTTGCCGTCCCGGCGACATCGTCGGGCAGCCCGCCTGGTTCGGCGACGCCGCGGAGCATCTTGTGGACGTAGCCGAGATCACGCTTGAGGAACCAGACGAACGGGATCCTGCCGCGGTAGAGGTGGGTGAGGTTGATGCCGGCGCCGAGCACGTGGCGGCCGCGATAGTTCGGGTGCTCCACGACACCACCCCGCAGCACCGCGATCTCGGTCTCCGGATCGCCGATGGCCACGTCCACTGCCGCCTCCATTAGATCGAGCGTACTGTCGTCCTCGGCGTTGAGGAAACGCGGATTGGCGGCCGTGAGATGAGCCGCCTTTCCGTCGCGCCTGAGTGTCGCCGGACCGAGATCGAGGCGGCCGTCGCGGGCGAACTTCGCCGAGAGTTCGGCGCTCTCCGCTCGCGGCAGCAACATGGCATGGCAGAGATGAAAACCCGATCGTGGACGCGCCAGGACGTGGGCGAGCAGGATGCCCTGATCGACCTCGACGCCGTCCTTGTCGCCCTGGTTGAGACGGGCTTCGGCGGCGATCTCGTCGCGCGCCGGCGCGAGACCGGGAAACGCCGCCGCGGCATCGAACACCAGGTCCTCCAGTCGGACGAAGCGCGAGCATCCCGCGGTCAGTTCGTCGTAGACCGCCTCGGCGTGGGCGGCGAGGAAACGCTCGCGCGCCGCCCGTGCCGCCGCCATAACGACCGTCGCGGCCGCGGCTTCGACGGGGCTGCGCGCGGGCTTCCTGGGAAGGCGGCGCAGGAGCCCCGCACCCGCCGCCCAGAAGGCGCCGTAGGCCTTGCGGTCGACGTCGAGCCTGGCCGTGATGCCGGGCTCCGCGGCGCACCACTCCGCGACCGCGCCGTCGTCGGGTCCGGAGACAATCGGCGACGCCGTTTTCGCATCCACCATCACGACGGCTCCTTCGGCCTCAGATCGATGACCCGCGTCGCCTTGCCCTGCGACCGCTCGATCGTGCCGGGATCGACAACCTCGACCCTTACAGTGACCCCGGCGTGGGTCTTGATCAAATGCTCGGCATGCCGACCGATGACGGAGCTGTCGGCAGCTTCCGCGGTCTCGGGCCGCGTCTCGACCCGCACCGTCAACTCATCACGGCGGCCGGCGCCGCGGCGCACCTCCACGACATAATGCGCCGACAGCCGCGGGTCGCCGGTCAGGATCGCTTCGATCTGCGAGGGGTAGACGGTAACCCCGCGGATCACCAGCGTATCGTCGCTCCGCCGCATGACCCGCTCGATCCGCCGCATCGGCCGACCCCCCGACGGTGACAAGAACCGCGTCAGGTCCCGGCTGCGATAGCGAACGACCGGCATACCTTCCTTGGTCAGCGTCGTGAACACCGCCTCGCCAGTCGCACCCTCCGGCAACACCGCACCCGTCTCAGGATCGACAATCTCGATCAAGAAGTGGTCTTCCCAAACGGTCAGATGGCCCTTGTCGCCGGCGCACTCCTGCGCGACACCGGGTCCGATCACCTCGGAAAGGCCATACGAATCATAGGCATCGACGCCGAACCGGCGCTCGATCTCGACGCGCAGGCCTTCCGACCATGGCTCGGCCCCGCCGATCAACAGTCTGAGGCTCGACGCCGCCGGATCGAGCCCCATGGCCTCGAAAGCATCGGCGATAACCAGCGCGTACGATGGAGTCACCAACAGCACGTCGGGACGGAAGTCGTCGATCAGCATCACCTGGCGTTCGGTGGCGCCGCCACTCACCGGAACCACGGTCGCGCCGAGCCGCTCGGCACCGTAGTGCCAGCCAAGTCCGCCGGTGAACAACCCGTAGCCGAAAGCGTTGTGGAGCTTGTCGCCGGGTCGCACGCCGGACGCCCTCAGCGACCGCGCGAGCAGGCCGGACCAGGTGTCGATGTCGCCTTTTGTGTAGCCGACGACGGTTGGCTTACCGGTGGTACCGCTGGAAGCGTGGATCCGGACGATCTCGGCCGTCGGAACGGTGAACAGACCGAACGGATAGCCATCCCTGAGGTCGTCCTTGGTGGTGAAGGGAAAGGCGGCGAGGTCGGCGAGCGACCTCAGGTCGCCCGGCTTGACCCCGGCCGCATCGAACTTCCCCTTGTACCGCGGCACCCGCTCGTAGACCCGGGCGAGCGTCGCTTGCAGACGGGAAAGCTGGAGCGCACGCAGCTCCTCCGCGCTCGCCCTCTCGATCGGCTCCGGTCCATCGTTCGGCACCGTCACGGACACGCCTTCGGTCTCACTGGAAGGTCACCGTCGCCACGGCGCGATCGATCTTGTCCTGCGTCCAGATGACGACGGGCGCAGGTGCGGTAACGGCGCTTTCGACGCTGGTGCCCTGTTGGGTGTCGTCCAAGATGACCGACCCGCCGCCGTTCGACACCGACACCGCGCCATCGAACAGGACCACGCCGAACGTCCCATCGATCGGCCCGCCCCAGAAGTCGGTGCCACGCACCCCGATCACCGCGTAGGGCGTCGTGACGCTGGCCTGACGCGAGGCGCCGGGACCAAGCGCCGCGGAAACGAAGCGGAAGGCACCGTTGACGGTCGCCGACAGCCGGCTCCGGCCCTGCGGCCAGTACACGAACCGGTCGAGCCTCACCTCCGCGTTCTCACCGACGGTGAGAACCGTCGCGTCGTCGAGCGCGACCTCAAGGCGGGCTTCGGCGCCGGTAGCGATCGCGTCGCCCAGGAACACGGCGGAATCGGCGGTGAGCACCCGGGTAGCACCTTCGACCGTCCCCGTGCACGGGCCCTGCACCCGGCTGACCTTACCGATGGCGGTCGCCGCTTCGGCCGCCATCCCGACGACGCCAAAGGCGCACACCAGCAGCACTCTGGCGACCGACAACGCAGCGTCCGCGCTCATGCCGGCGATGCTACCGCGCCGGCCCGGCGCGATCCACACACCTTGTCGTGCTCCAATAGAAGTCAAAAAAAGGGACCGTAACGCGTTTGAATCCGGCCAGAATCACCTCATACTCGCTGCGGCAGGCGCGTAGACCGGGTCACGCAGATGACTCCGCACGACGGCCGGCGGGAGCTGGCGAACTCGGAGGCGGAAAGCGGTGTCGATCGTCTTGAAGCCGCGCGCGCCTTGCTCGCCGCTATCGACTCAAGCGTTTTTCCGGAGGCCCGGGAGATCCCGTTCTATGAGCAGTCTGTCTTGATCAGGCGCGCGGTAATGCGGCTCCTAGGCGATGACTGACGCCGCCCTGCTTCACGCCGACGTTGGCGCCTGGAGCCTTGCCGCCCTCGCCGACCGGGCTTTGTTCGACCGCCTCTACGTCACGGTCGCCGCTGCCATCGCCGACCGGCTGTCCGCCAAGGTCCACTTCAACGTCGAGGCCCGCGGACGGGCCTTCGCCGACTGGATCGACAGCCTCCAGGGCGTCGACGACGAAGAGATCGACGACCGCCATTTCATCGGGGCTTGCGCCAGCCTGATCGCCAGCCTCGCCCGCCACCGCATCGTCGCCTATTCCGCCATCGCCCGCGACCCGCCCGACCGCTTGGTCGACGCGGCGCTCAACTACCCGAACGAAGTGACGGCGCTGGCCGGTGGCGCGGCGGTATATCTACTCAAGGTGCGCGAGCTGACCGGCACCGACCCGAGCGTTCCGCTTTCCGCCCTAGTGGTGGAGAACGCGGCGGCAAACCTCAACCGCAGCGCCGACGCCGCCGTCCACTTCCGCGAGCTGCTGCAACTATCAACGCCGTGGAGCTGAACCTGACCGAGAAGGACTCAATCCTGCTACCGTTCTGCCATCTTTCTGCGCCACGATCGGCGCCTCGATTCATCACGGGCTGGGGCCAATCCGCGAGGATGGGGCATACTCAAGGATAATCCAATGACCAAGACATCCACTGCCAGTGGCGGCGCCAAGTCATCAGCCGGCATCAGAGCTAAGACGACGGCACACAGCACTACGATTACGCCGACCGTGATCTTGGTCGGCGCCGACAAGGGCGGCGTCGGCAAGACGACAATCACGCGAACGCTGCTCGACTACCTGGGAGCAAAGGACATCCCGCGCCGCGCTTTCGACACCGAATCGCCGAAGGGCGGGCTCCACCGCTTTCATCCCGACGTCGCCGAGATCGTCGACGTCACCTCGGCCGCCGATCAGATGAAGATCTTCGACACCATCAACGCCGCCGAGGCCACCGTCATCGACGTCCGCGCTGGCCTGCTGTCGGCGACGTTGACGGCGCTCAGCGATATCGGCTTTCTCGACGCGACCAGGAAAGGCGACTACACCTTCGCCGTGTTCCACATCCTTGGGCCGTCGATCGCCTCGCTCGAGGAGATTGCCGAGACCGCCGCCTACCTCACGGACTCGCAGCATTTCCTGGTCAAGAACCTGATCAACAACTCGACGTTCTTCGACTGGGACCCCTCGACCTATAATTCCTATTTCAAGAAGATCAGGGGCGCCCGTGAGATCACCGTTCCGCGGCTCAACGAACTGGCCTGCGAACAAGTCGAGCTGGCCTCGGTCCCCTTTGCGGACTTCATCGAAAACCGCAACGCCGACGGCAAGCCCGCCAAGTTTTCGTTCGTCTTGAGGGGCTATGTGCGCCACTGGCTGAATCAGGTTTGGTCCGAGTACAACCGCGTCAACCTGACCGGGCTGGTGCGCCAGAAGCAGAAGGCCGCCTGACGCTTGACCGATCTGCCGCCGCCGGCCGCCGGCGGGCCGACGCCGGCACCATCCGGGCCCACGGCGCACGCTGTGGGCCACGCGAGTCAGCCCGTGTTTGTCGTATGCTCGCGCCAACCGCGCGTCGGCCGTACGCTGATCGCGCGGCTGCTGGTCGAGTATCTCGTCGCCGACGACAGACAGCCGCTCGGCCTCGACGTCAGTCCCGACGACCGCGCCCTGGCGCATCACTTGCCGCGTCACACCATCCGCGCCTCGGTCGCCGACACCCGCGGCCAAGTGGCGCTCTTCGATCGACTCGTCGTCAACGACGGCACGCCCAAGGTCGTCGACCTCACCGCCGATCTGTTCGACCCGTTCTTCGACGTGATGTCGAAGGTCGGCTTTCTGGGCGAGGCCAAGGCCCAATCGATAGATATGGTGGTCTTGTTCGTCGCCACCGGCGACCGCCGGTCCGAGGAAACCTATGGCCGCCTCCTGTTGCGTCGCGGCCTGTTCACCGTTGTCCCGGTCGACAACGCCATCAACCATATCCCGGTAAGCGCAAACGGAGCGCCGCTTCCCGGCACCCTGCCGCCTCTGCGGATTGCGCTGTTGCCCAACGCCCTGCGCCGGGTCATCGACGCCCCGGGCTTCCTGTTCGCCGACGCATTGGCCGACCCGACGCGCTACCCCGCGCCGCTGCACCAATGGGCAAGCCGGGCGTTCGTCGCCATTCGTGACCTCGAGCTGAGGCTGCAGTTGGCCGCCTTCGGGAACCTGTTCAAGGTCGCCTGAGGCTACCTCAGCCCTGCGCAGAAGCGCTGGATGCGCGTGCACGCCTCCGTGAGCGCCTCCGTCGACGTGGCGTACGAGATGCGGAAGAACGGCGCCAGCCCGAACGCCGAGCCGTGGACCACGGCGACGCCTTCCTCCTCCAGAAGCGCGGTGACGAAGTCCTCGTCGCTCCCGATCATCTTGCCGCCTGCCGTCGTCTTGCCGATCGTGCCCGCGCAAGACGGGAAGACGTAGAACGCCCCCTCGGGCCGCGGGCACGAGAGCCCCGGCGCCTGGTTGAGCATCGACACCACCAGGTCACGGCGCTGGCGGAAGACTTCGGCGTTCCGCGGGATGAAGTCCTGCGGCCCACTAAGCGCCTCGACCGCCGCCCACTGCGAGATCGACGACGGATTGGTGGTCGACTGCGACTGCAGCTTGGCCATCGCCTTGACCAGCATCGCCGGCCCGGCGCCGTAGCCGATGCGCCAGCCGGTCATCGCGTAGGCCTTCGACACCCCGTTCATGGTCAACGCGCGGTCTTTCAGTGCCGGCTCGATCTCCACCGGGGTCGTGAACACGAACCCGTCGTAGACGAGGTGCTCGTAGATGTCGTCGGTGAGCACCCAGACGTTTGCGTGTCCGGCGATAACGTCGGTGAGCGCCTTCATCTCCTCGCGCGAATAGGCCGCGCCCGACGGGTTCGACGGCGAGTTGAGGATCACCCACTTGGTATTGCCGGTGACTGCCTTGTCGAGCGCCTCCGGCGACACCTTGAAACCGGATTCGAGGCTGGTCTCGACGATCACCGGCGTCGCGCCCGCGAGCGCAACGATCTCCGGATAGCTCACCCAGTACGGCGCCGGAATCACCACCTCGTCGCCGGGATTGAGCGTCGCCATCAGCGCGTTGAACAGCACCTGTTTGCCGCCGGTGCCGACACTGATCTCTTCGGGCTTGTAGTCGAGGTGATTCTCGCGCGCGAACTTGGCCGCGACCGCCGCCTTAAGCTCCGGGATGCCGTCGACGTTGGTATATTTGGTCTTGCCCTCGCGGATGGCGCGGATCGCCGCTTCCTTGACGTTGTCGGGCGTGTCGAAGTCGGGCTCGCCGGCGCCGAGGCCGATGACGTCCCGCCCGGCGGCCTTGAGCTGCCGAGCCTTGTCGGAGACGGCGATCGTCGCTGACGGCTTGATGCGGGCAAGCGAGTCGGCAAGGAAGCCCATGGTGGTCTGCTCCGGCTTTGAGGCGGCGGCAACCTAGTGGCCGTCGTCCCGGAGCGCAAGGAAAAGGGATGATCGCTGTCGGGTCGCGTACAATGGACTCGCCCCACCGTCGCCTCGCCGGAACGTCGCCCATGAATCTCACGCGCCTCGTCGCAGAGAGACTTCAGACCAAGGGCCCGATCGGCGTCGCCGTGATCGGCGCCGGCAAGTTCGGCTCCATGTTTCTGTCGCAGGTGCCGACATCGCCGGCGATCCGGGTAGCGGCGATCGCCGATCTCGACGTCGAGCGCGCCCGCGCCGCCTGCCGGCACGTCGGCTGGAGCAACGAGCGCGTCGCCGACTGCGCCTTCACCGACGCCGACACCGCCCTCGCCCGCGACGATGTCGAAGTTGTGGTCGAAGCGACCGGCAATCCCGTTGCCGGCATCCGCCACGCGCTGGCCGCAATCGAACACGGCAAACACATCGTCATGGTCAACGTCGAGGCAGATGTCCTTGCCGGCGCCGCCCTCGCCAGGCGGGCCCGCCAAGCGGGTGTCGTCTATTCCATGGCCTACGGCGATCAGCCCGCGCTGGTTTCGGAGTTGGTCGATTGGGCGCGCGCATGCGGCTTTTCCGTTTGTGCCGCCGGCAAGGGCACCAGGTACCATCCCGACTACCACGCCTCGACCCCCGACGAGGTGTGGAGCCACTTCGGCCTCGAGCCCGCCCGGGCCAAGGCCGCCGGCATGAATCCAAAGATGTTCAATTCGTTCCTCGACGGTACCAAGTCCGCGATCGAAATGGCGGCGATCGCCAACGCCTGCGGCCTTGACGTCCCGGCTGAAGGTCTCGCCTTCCCGCCCTGTGGCGTCGACCAACTCGCCGAGGTCCTGAGGCCCCGCGCCCTCGGCGGCGTGCTTGATGGCGCCGGCATGGTCGAGGTGGTTTCGTCAATCGACCGCGACGGCTTGCCGGTCGCCGGCGACCTTCGCTGGGGCGTGTACGTCGTGGTCGAGGCGCCCAACGACTACACTGCCGGCTGCTTCGACCAGTACGGCATGAAGCCCGACTCGACCGGCCGCTTCGCCGCCCTTTACCGTCCGTATCACCTGATCGGCCTTGAGCTTGGCATCTCCGTACTGTCGGCGGCATTGCGCGGTGAACCCACGGGGTCGACCGCCGCTTTCCGCGGCGATGCGGTTGCGGTTGCGAAACGCGATCTCAAGGCCGGCGACGTGCTCGACGGTGAAGGCGGTTACACCGTGTGGGGCAAGCTCTGGCCGGCGGCGAAGAGCCTCACCCATCGGGCGTTGCCGATCGGCCTCGCCGCCGGCGTTCCCCTTACCCGCTCGATCAAGGCCGGCGAAATCGTCCGCTGGTCCAACGTGACCATCGGCGACAACCAGGCGGTCAGCCTGCGCCGCGAAGCCGAAACGCTGGTGGAGTAAGTTGCGCGCCCCGCCGCAATTCCGCCCACACAATTGTCCGCGCCGGCCGCATTCGCGTCCGATCAACGCCGCGTTTCCACGCAACGATGCCTCGATGACAGGATCGGGAATCAGCCCATGCACAACACGGCCTACAACCTGACCTCCGCGCCCCACCGCGACCGCGGTGCGGCCGGATTCCTGTTTTGGATCGTTCTTTACGCGGCGTTCTTGGTCGCCCTGATGGCGCTCGGCGGCGGCAGCCGCGTTCTCACTGTCCACCACATGGCTGCGCCAGTGCCCGTCGCGGTCTACTGGGTCTAGCCGGTCTCGGGCCCAGGCTTGGTTTCAGCGAGGGCCTTGAGCCGGGCCAGTCCTGCCTCGAGGTCGGGACCGACCCTGCCCTCCACCCACAAGCCGAGGTAACGCGCCACAGGGCTAACTCCGAGGTCGCTCACCATGCCCCAGGTGACGTTCGTCGTTCCTTTGTCGAACTTCAGGCTGAGCCACCCCTCGACCGGCTCGGCATCGCCGAACTGCACCTCCATCGCGACCTCGCGGCCGGGCAATATCCGCATGATCGTCTCCCGACCCGAACCGATGTCGTCTCGCGCGCTCTCCCACTGGATGGTCTGACCGACGCCCTCGACCGGCCCGGTGAAGATGACGGTGATGTCGCGGTCGTCGGCGAACCACGGCGCCCACTCGCCGAACCGCCTGAGGTCACTGACCAGCGCGAACACGGCCGTCTGCGGCGCGGCCACATCCACCGTGCGCACGACGCTCACCTGCCGCGGCAGCAGATAGGCGGCGCCGACGAGCACCGCCAGCGCCGCCAGCAGAGCTGCACCTATGCGCCCCACCCAGAGCAATGTCAGATGCGACAACACCCGGCCACGATACACCGCACCGACCCGCCGGCGGAATGCCCGCCCGATCCACCCACCAACGAAAAAGGAGGCGCCACGGGGCGCCTCCAATCTTCCGTTCCGCCAGATTTGCATCCAGTCGGATGAGTCTTCGCTGGTAGCCCGGCTCGATTGCCGGGCTACCAGGATTAGTGTCCTGCAATCACTTCATGATGCAGGTGTCGACGGTATCCTTGGTGCACTCGTCGAGGCCCGTGAACACCGGATCGGGGACATCCCTGCCCTCAACCAGGTCGATCATGACGCCCGGCGCCAAGTAGCCCATCTCGAACGGGCGCTGACCCACCAGCGCCGTCACCAGGCCCTCGCCAGCGATCGGCACCTCGTCGCCGATGGTGTCGGCGGCGGCGATGACCAGATCGTTGCTGGCAATGCGGTCGGCCAACGGACGGGTAAGGTCACGATAGGCCTGCGGCGCGCCGAACAGCGGCCAGCCGCCCTCGAGCACGAACGCATCGAGGTCAGGGTTGGCGGCCAACACGTCGCCCATGGCCTGCACGCCCTTCACCGCGTCGTCGTTGGTGAAGACCGGGCAACCGGGGACTTCCGTCCATCCGCCCTCGCCCTTGAGCTCCATCAGACCGTCTTGGCCGGTCAGCACGTCGCGCGTGCCCTGCGCACGTCGCAGGATGTTGTCGGCTGCCGGGTTACCTTCGATCAGGCAGACCGTGCCGCCGTCGGGTTTGGCTTGTTTCACGTAGAATGCGAGCCGCTGACCCATCAGGTAGTTGTCGGTGCCGAGATACGTCCTGCGCAGCCCCGCGTCTTCCGCCTTCAAGTCGGCGTCGATGGTCATGATCGGAATCTTCGCACCTTTGATCGCGTTGGCGATCAGCGGAGCGTTCGACGGGGAGATGGCCATCGCGACGACGTCTGACCGCGCGAGCAGGTCGTTGACGATCTGCACTTCGCCGGCTTCGTCAGCCGTCGAGGCCGGGCCGGTGTAGAAGCAGGTGTACTCGCTGTCCGGGTTCTCGCCGTTCCACTTCTCGCACCCCTGGTGCATGGATTCGAAGAACGCGTTGTC
>CAYTXI010000091.1:0-10277 GCA_964441935.1 uncultured Bauldia sp. | reverse complement strand
GGCTCCGCCCGCCCTTCCGCATCGCCAAGTTCGAGGGCGACGCGGTGTTCGTGTATGCGGTCGTGGAAGAGGTCGACGGTTCGCTTCTTCAGGACGCGGTCGAATCGGCGTACTTCGCCTTTCGCAAGCGGCTCCGCGATATCGGGTTCGCCACGTCGTGCGAGTGCAACGCGTGCAGCAGGATGCAGGACCTCGACCTGAAATTCGTCTCGCACTACGGCCAGTTCATCAAGCAGGAAATGGCGGGGCACGAGGAACTCGCCGGGCGCGACGTCATCCTCATTCACCGGCTGCTCAAGAACGCTGTCACCGAGCGCTTCGGCGGTCACGCCTACGCGCTCTATTCGGACGCCTGCATCGCGGCGATGGGCATCGATCCGGCGGCGCAGCGGCTGGTGGCGCACACCGAGGCGATCGATATCATCGGCGAGGTGACGTGCTGGGTGCGCGACCTGGAAGAGGCGTGGGTGGAGGAAAACGAGCGCCAACGCGTTGAGGTCAGCCGCGACGACTCCGGCGCCGTGTTCGAATTCGTCATCGCCGCGCCGCGCCAGGCGGTGTGGGAGCACTTCACGCTCCCGCGGCACAGGCCAACATGGCGCGCCGCCGACGCGGCGCGCGAGATTTCCGAAAGCGGCCGGCGCGGTGTCGGCACAATCGTTCACTGCGTGCACGGCAACGACATCGTCATCGAGGAAATCCTCGACTGGCGCCCGTTCGATTCGCTGACCCTGACGACGTTATTGCCGGTCCCGGACGTGCCCAAGATCCTCATGACCTACGTGTTCACGGAGACTGCGGACGGCGGAACCCACATTGAGATTCGCGCGGCCAAGCCCGAGCCGAAAGACCGCGCGTTCTTCGAGCAGGCGGGCGCGCGGTTCGCCGAGGACATCACCGCCGAAATCGCGACCCTGCGGTCGATCCTCGAAGGCCAGGTTGCCCCCGCGGCGATCGAAGAGCCGGCCCTGCCGGTATCCTCGGAGCGCTTCCTGACCGAGCCCGTACACGCGCACTGACCTGACGACGGCGCGACGGATACCCGCCGGAACCGCGGCCCTATCGAAGTTTCGCCCGGGCTCGGTTAGTTTGCCGGCCTCCGAGAACCGGGACGGCAAGAGCCTTGTCGAAGGCAGGAGCACAGCAACAGGCGCTTACCAATGCGTTGACCGGCGCGGTGGAACGCATCCAGGCAGGACGCCTCGACGAGGCGATCAAGACGCTGCAAGCGGGCGGGGCGCTGAAGAACCCGGTTGGGCGCAACATCCTTGGCGACATTTATCTCAAGCAGGGCAAGCCGCGTGAGGCGCTGAAGGCGTTCGATCAGGCGCTGAAGTTGGCGCCGTCTTTTCCGGAGGCGCACTGCAACCGCGGCGTGGCGCTGCAGGAGATGGGACGGCTGGAAGAAGCGCTCAAGGCCGAGGAACGCGCGCTGCGCCACCGGCCGGACTATGCCATGGCGCACTACAACCGCGGCAACGTGCTCAAGGAACTCGGCCAGCTCGACGAGGCGATCACCGCATACGAGCGGGCGTTGAAACAAAAGCCCTTTGCCGAGGCGCGGCTAAACCGCGGCACGGCGCTCGCCGGCAAGAACCGCCTGGTCGAGGCGCTCGCCGACTTCCGGCAAGCGCGGGCGCTGAAACCGGATCTGATCGGCGCTTACCTCGGCGAAGCGCGCGCGCACGGCAAGCTCGGGCAGTACGACGAGGCGCTGGCGGCGATCCAGGCGGCGCTAGCGGTCGAGCCGGACAACGTCGAGGCGATGGTGGCGAAAGCGAGCCTGCTCGTCCGTGCAGAGCGGCTCGACGCGGCGCTCGAGGTCATCGACGGGCTCGCCGCCCGCGAGCCAGGCCACGCCGGCGTCAGGGCGATGCGCTCGACCGTGCTCCGCGAGCTTGGGCGCTACGAAGAGGCGCTCAAGGAGGCCGACGAGGCGATCCGGCTCGCACCGAAGGACCCGGACAACTACGCCATACGGGCGCTGGCGCTGAGCGAGCTCGGGCGGGTCGAGGAACAACTCGAAACGCTGAAGACCGCCGAACGGCTGGGGGCGGCGAGCGCCACTTACTTCCACGGACGGGCGATCGCGCTCACCGACCTCGGCGACCTCGACGAAGCGGCGGCGGACTACGAACGGGCGCTGGCGCTCGATCCGGAGGCGGCAAAGGTGCACCACCACTATGCGATGCTGCTGCTCAGCACCGGCGACTTCGAGCGAGGCTGGGCGGAGCACGAATGGCGCGTCAGGGACCGCGACTATCGACACGGGTCCGCCAGAGCGGCGCCGACATGGCAGGGGGAGCCGCTCGCCGCCAAGAAGATCCTGATCATGCGAGAACAAGGGCTCGGCGACACGATCCAGTTCGGGCGCTTCGTCCCCGCGGTCGCGGCAACGGGCGCGCAAGTGACGATGACCGTGCAGCGGCCGCTGAAGGCGATGTTCGCACGCGCTTTCCCGACGGTCGACGTCACCGACGAGGTGGGGATGAGAGGCGGCTTCGACTACGAGGCGCCGCTGATGAGCCTGCCGCACGCGCTCGGCACGCGGCTCGAGACAATCCCGAGGAATGTGCCCTACCTCGCCGCCGATGAGGCGCGGGCGGAGAAGTGGCGCAAGCGGCTCGGCGAGGAGGGCTTCAAGGTCGGCGTCGCCTGGCAGGGCAACCCGGAGTACTTCCGCGACCGCTATCGGTCGATCCCGCTCGGGCGGTTCGAACCGCTGGCGGCGGTTCCGGGAGTCAGGCTGATCAGCATCCAGGCGATCAACGGCCTCGACCAGCTCGAGGCGCTGCCGGAGGGCATGAACGTCGAGAGCTTCGGCGACGAGATCGGCCGCAACCCTGACGGCTTCGAGGAGGTCGCGGGGCTCATGGCCAACCTCGATCTGATCGTGTCGTCGGACACGGTAAGCGTGCACCTGGCCGGGGCGCTCGGGCGGCCGGTGTGGGTGGCGCTGAGGTTCCGGCCGGACTGGCGGTGGATGCACGGGCGCACGGACTCGCCCTGGTACCCGACGATGCGGCTCTTCCGTCAGCCGCGCCACGAGGACTGGGACGCGGTGTTCGCCGAGATCGTCGAGGCGCTACGGGAGAAAGTCGACGGCGCCTAGTGGCGGAAGTGGCGCATACCGGTGAAAACCATGGCAAGGCCACGCTCGTCGGCGGCGGCAATCACCTCTTCATCGCGCACGGAGCCGCCGGGCTGGATAACGGCGGTGGCGCCGGCGTCGGCGGCGGCGAGGAGCCCGTCGGGGAAGGGGAAGAAGGCGTCTGAGGCGCAGACAGAACCGACGGCAAGCGACTCCGGCAGACCGGCGGTCTTCGCCGCCTCTCCGGCCTTGCGGGTGGCGATCAGGGCGGAATCGACGCGGCTCATCTGGCCGGCGCCGATGCCGGTCGTGGCGCCGTCCTTGGCGTAGACGATGGCGTTCGACTTGACGTGCTTGGCGACCCGCCAGGCGAACAGGAGGTCGCGCGTCTCGGCGGGGCTCGGCGCGCGTTCGGTGACGACCTTGAGATCCTGCTCGGAGACCATTCCCCAGTCGCGGTCCTGAACCGACAGGCCGCCGGCGACCACGCGGACGGTAAGGTCGCGCCGGCGTGGATCGGGGAGGCCGTCGGCGACAAGCAAACGCAGGTTCTTCTTTTGGGCGACGATGGACAGGGCCTCGTCGTCGGCGCCGGGGGCGATGATTACCTCCGTGAAGATCTTGACGATTTCGGTGGCGGCCTCGGCATCGAGGGGGCGGTTCAAAGCAACGATGCCGCCGAAGGCGGAGACCGGGTCGCAGCGGAGCGCCTTCATGTAGGCCTCGGCGACGGCGACGGCGGTGGCGACGCCGCAGGGGTTGGCATGCTTGACGATGGCGACGGCGGCCGAGACGCCGGGGTCGAATTCGGCGGCGAGCTCGTAAGCCGCGTCGGTGTCGTTGACGTTGTTGTAGGAGAGCTGCTTGCCCTGGACCTGGGTGGCGAGGGCAACGCCGGGGCGCTTGTCGCCGGTGAGATAGAGGGCGGCGGTCTGGTGTGGGTTCTCACCGTAGCGGAGCCGCGCGGCGCGGCGGCCGGAGAAGGTGAGCCAGTCCGGCAGTGCATCCTCACCGGTCTCGGCGAACCAGTGGGCGATGGCGGCGTCATAGGCGGCGGTGCGGGCGAAGGCCTTGGCCGCGAGGCGGCGGCGGAGGTCGAGAGATGTGCCGTCGTGGGCGGCTAGCGCGGTGGTGAGATCGGCGTAGTCGGACGGGTCGACGACGACGGCGACATAGCCGTGGTTCTTGGCGGCGGCGCGGATCATGGCCGGGCCACCGATGTCGACGTTCTCGACCACGGTGCGCTGGTCGGCGCCGGACCCCACGGTCGCCTCGAACGGGTAGAGGTTGACGACGACGAGGTCGATGGCGCCGATGCCGTGCTCGCTCATGGCCCCGGCATGGGCCGGCTCGCCGCGAACGGCGAGGAGGCCGCCGTGGATCTTCGGGTGGAGCGTCTTGACGCGGCCGTCCATGATCTCGGGAAAGCCGGTGACGTCGGAGACCTCGCGCGAGGCGATGCCGGCGTCGGTCAGGGCCGCGCGGGTGCCGCCGGTGGAGATCAACTCGATGCCCAAGTTCGCGAGCGCACGGGCGAGATCGACCAGGCCGGTCTTGTCGTAGACGGAAAGAAGCGCGCGGCGGACGCGAACCACGTCGGGGAGCGGCGTTGATGCCGGCTTGATGGCCATCGGAGAAGCGGATTGTGCGAAACGGGTCGGCGGCGGGCCGCCGATTAGCACGAATTCGCCGCGCGATGAACCACCACCGGTTGACGCGGGGTCCGGATTGACCTCAGCCGCCGTCCAGGGTCACGACCACCGCGCCGCGCTTGTGCTCGGTATCGACGCGCGCGTGCGCCTCGGCGATGCGCTCAAAGGGATACGTGCCGTCGATGACCGGCTTGAGCGCGCCTTCCTCCGCGAGCTCCACCAGGTGACGCCGGCTTTCACGATTGGGTTCTCTTGTCCCACTCTCCGACGTCGACACCTTTGACCAAAAGCCACAGGGCGAGGGCAACTTCGGAAACGAGCGGGATGACGTAGATCGGCGCAACGAGCCCGGCGTTCTCGGGGAAGAGGAAAAGCGTGTAGCTCCCGATCAGATAGGCGACGCCCGCGAGCATCACCAGGTAACCCAAGGCTCGCGGGAAGTAACCGGACATGGCGATAAGGTAGCCGAGGACCAGGCAGCTCACACCGAAGAACAAGAGACCAAGGTCGTATCCGTGGCTGTGCACGTCCAGAACCAGCAGAACCAGCGCATCGAGCTGACGCGGCTCGAATGCGTTCGCGTATACGTCGTTCAGAAGCAGAAGAGCGGCGTAGTGATTGAGAAGGTTGGCGGCGATGACGGCGGTCTGCGTCAGCCGGAAGGCAGCCGCAATCAGGGCGAGGATCTTGCTGACCGGCTTGAGTAGGACATAGAGCAGAACGGCGACGGCGACGTCGCAGAGAAAGACGATTGAATCGCCGAGGAATCCGAGGCGGAACAGCGACTCCGATGCCTTGATGTTACCGACCGTCGCGGCCGCGTCGCCGGGAACCACAAGGCTGGAGCGGACGAAGACCTCGGCCCCGATGCCGAGAATGATGATGACGAGATACAACGCCCCCGCAGTCCGCGCATAGACCTGCGGTGACGTCCGGGTTTCCTGGCTCGTATCTCGTGCCATCAATGCAACGCCAGATCAGATCGTCCTATCGCACCGACGGTCGGGGCCGTGGTCGAGGGCCGCAGCCGGTGTGCCAAATCTCCGGCCACGATTCCAGTGCGCTTCACCCCTCGACGTCAACCTCGTCGGTAACGGCGGCGCGGCGGCGAGGGGCGAGGGCCGTGCGGTGCAGGTGCCAGGAGACGCTCGGGGTCTGCTGGACGCGGCCATAGATGACAACCTGGTCGGTGCGCCGGTTGCCGCGGGTATCCGACATCAGGATGCTCTCCTCGATAGCGAGGTCGAGGGCGTCGGTCTCGAACGCCCAGCTCTCGCCGTCGGGGAGCTCCAAATGGACAGCGCGGCCGTCGTCGATGAGAACCGCGTGGACGCCGGGATCGAGGTGGAAGCGGATGGCATAGGCGTCCTTGCCGCTGCGGCCGACGGGCTTGCCGTTTGGCAACAGGAAGGTGTCGATGCCTTCCAGATGGTCGCCGGCGTTGGAGAGCACGAGGTGGCGCTCGTGGACGATACGGTAACGGTCGACATAGCCGTTATGGCCGAGCGTGAGCGTGGTCGCGTCGCCGACGGCGCCGCGCTCGACGACGACGCGGGTGGGACCGGCGACGACCGCTTCGCCCAGCCAGTCGCCGATCCTGCGGCCGGTAAGGAAGCGGCACGACGAAGTGTCGTTGAGGGTGACGGTCGAGTGCGCCGCGGTGGTCCGCGACAGACGGCGGAGCGAGGTGTTGGTGGGCATTGGAACGCCGCAATTGATGATCAACCGCTGACGGCCGATGCTCATCTCGAACGACAGGCAGCCGGCGTGGGCGTTGACGCTGAACTCGATCGGTGGCGGGCGGCCGGCATCGACGAGAAGCACGGTGCCGCCGGCGTCGATCCGCTGGTAGCCGCTGTGGGGCGCGTTCGTCGGCAGGGCGCCGCGAACGTCATCGTAGGCGAGCACGGTGGCGAGCTGGTCGCTGGGGGTGTCGCCGAGGCCGTTGAAGTGAGCCAGGCTGCCGTCGCCGTGACGGAAGAAGCGCAGCATCGGCATCATGCGGTCGATGGCGGAAAGCAGCATGCGCGACGGTTGGCCGCCCCGCGAGGCGAACGCCTGCCGCAGGGGCAGCAGATCGACTAGCACCTCGAGGATGGCGGCGGGATTGCGGCTAACGTGGCCGCCGTCGGGCAGGATCTGACCGACCAACTCGAGGTCAAGGCGGCGTGCGGCCTGTTTGAGAAAACGCGGCTGGTTGGACATGGCGAGGGCGGCGGCGGCAATGGCGATCATGACCCGTAGGCGCGGCAGGCCGGGGGCGCCGTCGTAGGCGATGCGGCGCAGGTAACGGACCTGGCGCGTAATGGAGCGCAGGAAGCGCTTGTAGTAGGCGAAGTCGCAGCCCTCGAGGATGAGCGGGGCCTGTGACAGCCAGGCAATGATGCGGCGGGCGACGACCTCCGGCTCCCAGGCGATGGCGTCGTGGCGGCGGCTGTAACGCATCCACTCGTCGATCAGGTTGCGGGCGTGGGACCGCGCCAGCGCCACGTCAGTGGCGCGCAGGTGCCTGAGCCAGCCGAAGGCATGAAGCTGGCGCAACCATTCCCGGTTGGGCGCCTCGGCGTCGAACACCGAAAAGCCGTCGATGTCGATGCCGTCACCGTTGAACACCCAGCGCCCAGCGTAGATGTCGAGGGCAACGGTCGGGTCGGTGGTCCTCAGGTCGATCGGTGCGATCACCAGCCGATCTGGCATGCGGCCGACGTAACGCCAGCGGTAGAGGAAGCTCGTGTGCAGGCGGTGCGCGGCGGCGCGACGGACGGCGCCGAGTGCCAAGCGCGTTTGCCGCCCCTGACCGGACGCCGATCCGATCGCCATTACCCTCAACTCCCTATCGGCTGACGATTCGTTGCCGGCCGAGGCCCGAATCGACGCCGGCGGACTATCGCGTCATCAACGTTGGTGGGCAAGAATCACTCCTTAAGAAGCCGCATGATGAAGAAGCCGTCGATGCCAGACAGTCGCGGCGTCGCGCCGACAAGATGGAAGGGGAGGGTGCGGACGGCGCCGGCCGCGGTGACAGCCTGGTCAAGGCCGCCGATCTCGCCGGAGGATACCGGGACATTTTGGACCGGCAGACGGTCGAGGGCGCTGACGAGATGGTCCTCGCCCTCCTCCGGCTCGAGCGAACAGGTGGCGAATACCAGGAGGCCGCCGGGCCTCAGAAACGCGACCGCGCGGTCGATCATGCGAGCCTGGAGGGCGGCAAGGGCGGTCACGTCGGCGGGGCGTCTCAGCCACGGGATGTCGGGATGGCGGCGGATGGTGCCGGTCGCGGTGCAAGGTGCGTCGAGCAAGATCGCGTCGAATGCGTCGGGAGGCGACCAGTCGAGGACGTCGGCGCAGACGGTCTCGGCGGCATAGCCGAGGCGGGCGAGGTTGGCGGAGAGGCGCTGCAAACGGACCGCCGACACGTCGACGGCGGTGACGCGGGCGCCGGCGCGGCAGAGGGCGGCGGTCTTGCCGCCGGGTGCGGCACAGAGGTCGGCAACGCGTTTGTCGGCGAGGTCGGTGCCGAGGAGGCGGGCGGGGAGGGCGGCGGCCGCATCCTGAACCCACCACGCGCCCTCGGCGAAGCCCGGCAGCGATTCGACTGGCCCTGAGGCGGTCGTCCTGACGGTGTCAGTCGGAAGAACGACGCCGTCCAGGCGCTCGGCCCAACGCTCGGGGTCGGCCTTGACGGACAAGTCAAGACAGGGCTCCAGACGATGGGTGGTGGCGATGCGGCGGGCGTCGGACTCGCCATAGGTCTTCAGCCAGCGCCGCCACAGCCACCCTGGCGTGTCGAGGACGTCGGCGTCGAGGTCGGCGAGAAGCGCTGCGCGCTCGCGGGCGAGACGACGCAGGACCGCGTTGGCGAGGCTCTTGTAGCGGCGCGCGGCGGGATCGGCGGCAACTTGGTCGATGGCGATGGAAACGGCGGCGTGGTCGGCGATTCCCATGAACAGAATCTGGGCGGCGGCGGCCTCGAGGATGCGCGCGAGATTGCCGGCGCGGGAGGGGCGGCGCTCGATCAGGCGGCCGAGGAGCGCGTCGATCTCGCCGTAGCGGCGGAGCGCGGTGCCGACGATGGCACGGGCAAGTCCGCGATCGCGCTGGGAAAGGCCGCGGTAGGCCGGCTCGCCGCGATCGTCGGCGAGGAGGGCATCGAGGGACTTGCGGGTACCCAGGACCGCGGTCAGGAGCCGCACGGCGGCGTCGCGGGCGGCGAAGCCGGGGCGTGCGGTGCGCAAGTTGTCCATTGGGTCCTCGGCGCCTCGGCACGCGTGAGCGGGCGGCCGCGACCCAACGATGATGGGGAGACCCACGGGGCGCCGCAAGGCGGGACCGGTGGAGAACGATGAAATCGGCGCACGTGAATGCTCGTATAACGAGTGTTGGTTCTGTATGCTCTTTTCAAGGGCAGATGGTTTCAAGGTCCGGACCGATACAGTAGTATGAATAAATTCCTGATTCGCGAATCGCGAGGACCGTTGATGATCCGCCGATGCTTGGGCCGCGTGGCGGTCGCCCTGGCGGTCGCGGTTCCGGCAGAGGCCGGTGCGGCGGCGGAGCGACTGGCTGGTCCGGTGGTGGCGGAGACGCTGCGGGTAATAGACGGCGACAGTATCGAGGTCAGGGCGCGGGTGTGGCTGGGTCTCGATCTCACGGTTCAGGTGCGCATCCGCGGGATTGATGCGCCGGAACTCCGCGGAAAGTGCAACCGCGAGAAGGCGTTGGCCGAGAAGGCGAAAAAGCGGCTCGCGGACCTCGCGGCCGGCCAGCTCAAGCTCGCCAACATCACGCCGGACAAGTTCGGCAGGCGGGTGGACGCAGACGTCAGCAACGGCAACGGCACCGACCTGAAGAGCGCTATGCTTGCCGCCGGCCTCGCACGGGCCTACGACGGGGGCGAACGCGGCGATTGGTGCGAGCTTGCCAGACTGGGCGGCTGACGGTTGGACAGAAATTGGCAACACCGCCCAAATATCGGTCACAGAATGTTGAAGCGCGGCATCGGGCGGCCCACCATGGCGCGGGCGTGATTCGTTTCTGATTCGCGTAGCGGCCGCAGGGCCCAAAGCGCCTACGGGAGGAGACGAACCATCGGAGGACCCGAGATGAAATGGCTTAATGTCATCACGCTGATCCTGATTATCATCGGTGGCATCAACTGGGGCCTGATCGGCCTGAACGAAAACTGGAACGTTGTCGCGGCCATCTTCAGCTTCTCGCCTGGGCTGTTGAAGATCATCTACATTCTGGTCGGCCTATCCGGCATCTACCAGATCTTGCCGCTGTCGAAGTCGATGCAGTCCGACATGGCCTGATCGCGGCATCACGAAGAAACGACGGAAGGCCCGGCGTGTGCCGGGCCTTTCCGTGTGAGATCGGGGCCGGCGCTGTCAGGACGCGGCGGCCGGCCGGTTCTGGCGATTGCCGATGAGGTCGTCGACGACGGCGGGATCGGCGAGCGTCGAGGTGTCGCCGAGATTGGAGAAATCGTCCTCGGCGATCTTGCGCAGGATGCGGCGCATGATCTTGCCGGAACG
>CAYTXI010000090.1:0-10351 GCA_964441935.1 uncultured Bauldia sp. | reverse complement strand
GAGCTATCGCGGCGACATTATCAACGGCATCGAGTTCACCGAGGCCGCGCGCACCCCCGATCCCAACCGGATCGAGATGGCCTATCGCCAGTCGGCGGCCACGCTCAATCTGTTGCGCGCGTTCGCGACTGGCGGTTATGCCAATCTTGAGAACGCACACCGCTGGATGCTGGGCTTCGTCAAGGACAGCCCCCAATCGCACCGTTATCAGGAAGTCGCCGATCGCATCACCGAGACCCTGGACTTCATGCGCGCCTGCGGGATCGACCCCGAATCCCACCCGGAGATGCGCACCACCGATTTCTTCACCAGCCACGAGGCGCTGTTGCTCGGCTTCGAGCAGGCCATGACCCGCGTCGACTCGACGACCGGCGACTGGTACGCGACGTCAGGCCACATGATCTGGATCGGCGACCGCACCCGGCATCCCGACCACGCCCACGTCGAGTACTGCCGCGGTATCAAGAATCCGATTGGCCTCAAATGCGGACCGTCGCTGACGCCGGACGAACTTGCTCGCCTGATCGACATCCTCAACCCGGAGAACGAACCGGGCCGGTTGACCTTGATCTGCCGTTTCGGCGCCGACCGGGTCGCCGAACATCTGCCGAAGCTCGTGCGCGCGGTCGCGCGCGAAGGCCGCTCAGTCGTGTGGTCGTGCGATCCCATGCACGGCAACACCATCACCCTCAACCACTACAAGACCAGGCGGTTCGAGAGCATCCTCGGGGAGGTCGAGGCGTTTTTCGCCGTCCACCGCGCCGAGGGCACGCATCCCGGCGGCATCCACATCGAGATGACTGGCCAGAACGTCACCGAATGTACCGGCGGGGCCCGCGCGGTCTCCGACGAGGAACTGTCCGACCGCTACCACACGCACTGCGACCCGCGCCTCAACGCCGACCAGTCTCTGGAGTTGGCGTTCTTGGTCGCCGAGCTCCTCAAGCGTGAGCGCGTCGAGCACGCACGGCGTGTCGCTCTCGGGGATTGAATGGGGGCGAACATCGAACTTGCCGCCGCGGACGGTCACGAGTTCTCCGCTTACGAGGCGAAACCGGCGGGGACACCGCGCGGCGGCCTGGTGATCGTCCAAGAGATTTTCGGCGTCAACGCCTACATCCGTCGGGTTACCGACGGCTACGCCGAAGCCGGCTACCGCGCTATTGCACCGGCGATCTTCGATCGCGCGGAGCGTGGCGTCGAGCTCGGCAACGGTCCGGCCGACCGCGAAAAGGGCGTCGCGCTCCGCAACCAAATCAGCCTCGAACAGATGCTCGCCGACATCGCCGCCACCGCCGGAGCGTTGCAGGACGCCGGCAAGATCGGCCTGGTCGGCTATTGCCTTGGCGGCTCGCTCGCCTGGCTGGCGGCCGCCCGGCTCGACGGCTTCGCCGCGACCGTCGGCTACTACGGCGGAATGATCGCAGGACACCTCGACCAGCAACCGCGCTGCCCGGTGATGCTGCACTTCGGCGAGGAGGACGCGGGCATCCCGATGAGCGACGTCGACAAGGTCAAAGCGGCGGTCGATCCGGCCCTGGTGCAGGTGTTCACCTATCCCGGCGCCGGCCACGCCTTTAACCGCGACCAGAGCCCGGCCTGGCATGAGCCATCGGCAAGGCTGGCGCGCGAGCGCACGCTCAAGTTCCTCGGCGAGCACGTGGGGTAGCTCGCGCGATTGCCCGCCGTACGGCCACGGGCTAAACCGGCGCCATGGCAGCGGTTCTGACTGACTCCATCCGCATCGCCGTCGGCCAGCTCAACTCGTTGGTCGGCGACATTGACGGGAATCTGGCCAAGGCACGGTCGGCACGCCGCGAGGCTGCCGCCGGCGGCGCCGATCTGATCGTGTTTCCGGAACTGTTCATTGCCGGCTACCCGCCGGAAGACCTGGTGCTGAAGCCGGCATTCCAGGACGCCTGCCGCAGCGCCGTGGAAGCGCTGGCAACCGACACCGCAGATGGTGGCCCCGGCATCGCCGTCGGAACGCCCTGGCCCGAGAACGGCAAGGTCTACGACAGCGTTGCCGTGCTCGACGCCGGCGAGGTCGTGTGGCTCCGCCACAAGGTCGAGCTGCCTAACTACGGCGTGTTCGACGAGCTGCGTGTTTTTGACGTTGGGCCGACGCCGAGCCCTGTCGGCTTCCGCGGGGTTCGCCTCGGCCTGCCGATCTGCGAGGACATCTGGTCCGGGCCGGTGTGCACATGCTTGCTCGAGACCGGTGCCGAGCTTCTGGTTGTCATCAACGGCTCGCCGTATTGGCAGGGCAAGGCTGAAGCACGTCGCAACGTCGCGCTTACACGCATCGGCGAGACCGGGTTGCCGATGGTCTACGTCAACCAATGCGGTGGCCAGGACGAGCTGGTCTTCGACGGCGGCTCCTTCGGCTTCCACGGCGACTGCTCGCTCGCGTTCCAATTGCCCCAATTCGCCGAGGCCGTCGTGGTCACGGCCTGGAACAGGGACCCGACAGGCGGCTGGGTGTGTGATTCCGGACCGAGCACGGACCTGCCCGGCCTCGAAGAGGCCAACTGGCGCGCCTGCGTTCTCGGTCTCCGCGACTACGTCGACAAGAACGGCTTCCCCGGCGTGGTCCTTGGACTGTCGGGCGGCATTGATTCGGCTGTCTCGGCCGCCATGGCCGTCGACGCACTCGGCGCCGAACGGCTGCACTGCATCATGCTGCCGTACCGCTACACCTCGAATGCAAGCCTCAACGACGCCGCCGCGCTCGCCGAGAATCTTGGCGTCCGCTACGACGTCCTCCCCATCGCAGCGCCCGTCGATGGCTTCACCGCAGCGCTAGAGCGACTGTTTACCCACCGCGCCGCCGACGTCACCGAAGAGAACCTGCAGGCCCGCACACGCGGGACGATGCTGATGGCGATCTCCAACAAGTTCGGCGCAATGCTCGTCACCACCGGCAACAAGTCGGAAAACTCGGTGGGTTACGCCACGCTCTATGGCGACATGAACGGCGGCTTCAATCCGATCAAGGACCTTTACAAGACCGAGGTTTACAAGCTTGCCCGGTGGCGGAATGCGCACCAGCCGGAAGGAGTCTTTGGCCGTGACGGCGTCGTGATCCCGGACAACATCATCACGCGCGCGCCGAGCGCCGAGCTGCGCGAGAACCAAACCGACCAGGATTCCCTGCCGCCCTACGATGAGCTCGACGACATCCTCGAATGCCTGGTCGAGGGCGATATGCGCATTTCGCAAGTCGTTGCTCGGGGCCACGACGAGGCGACGGTTAGGCGCATCGAGAAGTTGCTCTACTCAGCGGAATACAAGCGCCGCCAGGCCGCGCCCGGGGTGAAGATCACGCGCAAGAACTTCGGCCGCGACCGGCGCTACCCGATCACCAACAAGTTCCGCGAGCGCTGACCCGACCCGTGCGCTAGGCGGGCGGGCCGACGTTTGCCGGCGGCACCGGCAACGAAGTGGCGTCGGCCGCTGGCCCCGACGAGGAGACTCCAGGGAACAGATACTCCACCAAGGGGACTCCGCTATCACGGTAGCCGTCGCCGAGCACAACGACTTTGGTGCCAAGCGGCACCCGGTCGTAGAGATCGATGATGTCTTGGTTGAGCAGTCGCACGCAGCCGCTCGACACGGCCTTGCCTATGCTGCGTGCATCGGCCGTGCCGTGCAGCCGGTAGAGAGTGTCTTTGTTGCCCTGGTACAGGTAGAGCGCGCGGGAGCCGAGTGGGTTGTCCAGCCGGCCACCGGGCATGCCATTGGCCCATTCCGCGGCCAGCGGATCGCGCGCGACCATCTCCTTCGGTGGAAACCACCGCGGCCAGTGCTGTTTGTTCTTGATCGTCGCCTCGCCGGACCACGAAAAACCCTGACGTCCGACCCCGATTCCGTAGCGCCGCGACGTACCATCGGCCTGGACCAGGTAGAGGTAGCGGTTGCCGGTGTCGACGACGATCGTGCCGGGCTCGTCGGGGATATTGCCGGGCGTTCTGACCACGCGGCGGGCGTAGCGCGGATCAAGCCTGCCAGGCGGAACGGCGGGGATTGTGACCCCGTCGTCGACGACCTGGTTGTAGATCGTCGGTGACGGCTGTTCGACAACCGGTGCCGAGGCATCGACGATGGTGCAGCCAGCGGCCGCGGCCAATAGGCCGCACGCAACGGCAGCGCCGATCAATCGGCCAGCGCACGCGTTCTGCCACTCAAGCTCCACCACGGGGCCGCCTCCCTTGCTTGGCAATCGACCTACCGCTGCGCCAACGTGGGCGTGGGAAGGCAACCGATCAGTGCATCCTTTGAACGTTACCGTTCTGCGAAACGCGAACTTGGCAGAGGTTTGGCCGCATGGGAAGGGGCGCGTCGGACGCGTTCCACGGAGGCTACTGAGCCACGTAGTACTCGGGTCCCACGATCCTTATCCTGCCCTTGCCACCGGCCGATGCACCCGCGACCTCCGGGCCGAGCGAATCGGCGGCCGGGTGCGGCGCCAAATTGCCGACCCGATTGGCGAGCGTTTCGGGATCTTCGCCACGCACGGGCCGCGATGACGGGGTCGGCACGGCCGGCGCCGCTGTTTCCGGCATCCCCGGCAATGTCAGTGCCGCGGCCTGCGCCGACAACTCGGCGAACGCGCTCGCCTTGGCCGAACCGCAGGTGCAGTTGGGATCGTATTCGCTGCGATAGCGGAAAGCGGTCGGCAGCGCCGTGTAAGGCTCACCGTCGATCGACACCATTGCATTCGGGTCTTCGCCCGGATTGTGGTAGGTGTAGAGCTTCACCTCAGCGGCCGGGCACATGGATTGGCAGGTTTGCTCGTCGGCGGCGAATCGTTCGGGCACTGTAGAGAAGCTGATCGGGAAATAGTAGCCGTCGCAGGTCCGCACACACAGCGTGCGATAGGTCCCATACGGATTGCCGACGAAGTAATTGTCCTCTCCCCACGACCGAAAGCGTGCCTGACCGAACAAGGCGGAAAGAAGACCGCGGTTGCCGCCCCCGCCATCGTACGTGGCGTAGCGACCTCCGCATCGATTGAACGCCAGCGAGCGCAGCAGCTGGTTGCGCTGGCGGGCAAGCGAGGAGGGGTCCCCGCCGTAGCGATTGCGGGTCGCCGTCAGCCGAGCGAGGTTGGCGCGCATCTGGTCGATTGTCGCCATCAACTGCCCGCACTTGGCATCGGGCCGCCGCTGGAAGATGAACAAGCCGCCGCCGAGGCAACCCGCCCGCCGCGCCTCAGCCGTCGCGCGGTCGAGCTCGATCCGTTGCTGATTCACCGAGACGTCGTAGTCGCGGTAGGCCTGGTTAGACGCCCCATTGGCGCTGCGGTCGAGCGCGGCCAATTGCGCCTGCAAGTTGATACAGGTGTTTGTCTGGGCGCTCGCCGGGCCGATTCCCTGCGCGACCGCGAGCGCTACCGCCGCCAGCCAGATCCGATGCACAATTCCCATCACAGGTCCTTGGCCTCCGGCGGCGCGTCTGCCGCGCTTCGCCCCCACCTGGACCCCCACGGGCGCGCATGCGCAACGCCGAAGTTCGGCTCTCAGTATGCGAAGTTGCCGACGACCGGTCAAACCGTAGGCATCGAGAAGTTGCCGTTCCGTTGCCCCACCCGTCATGGTCCCCATGCTGGGGTGGGGTCAAGCCCGCCGTCGCACAAGAAACACCGCACCGAAGTAGACCAGCCCCGACAGCGCCGTGATCCAGAAGCTAGTCGGCCAATCCGTGTAGTAGGCGATGACGATGCCGAGCCACGCCTGGGCCAGCGCGAGACCCGCGGCCAGCAGGACTCCCGGCCCGAGCCGGCCGGTCAGCAACTGCGCGGCGGCCGGCGGCCCAACCATCAACGTGAAGACGAGGAGCACGCCGACGATCTGGATCGACAGGGCGACGGCAAAGGCCACCAGCACCAGGAACAGGGCGCCGATCAGCCGGATCGACACGCCCTTCGCCTCGGCCAGCTCGGGCTCCAGGGTCGCGAACAACAGCGGCCGGCTGATCAACGCCAGCGCCGCGAGCGTCATCACGGCCAGAACCGCCAAATTGGCGAGCGTCGTTGGCGAGACCGCCAGCACGCTGCCGAAGAGGAGCGAGGTTGCCTGGATTGCATTGCTCGGCGTCAATCGAAGGAAAAGGATGCCGAACCCGAGCGACAGAGCCAGGATCACGCCGACGGCCACGTCGCGGCCGCTCAGCCGCTCGCCCAGAGCACCGATGGCGATACCCGCCCCGGCGGTCATTGCAACAATGCCGTAGAGGGGTGGGGCGCCGACCAGCGCCGCGCCGGTGGCGCCGGCGAAGCCGATGTGAGCCAGCGCGTGTCCGGCGAAGGTTTGTCCGCGCAGAACCAGGAAGTAACCGACCGCACCGGCAACGACGGCGACCATGCCGCTCGCTGCGAACGCGCGGATGATGAAGTCATACGTCAGCATCGTGATGATGTTCGTGCTCGCGTTCGATGTCGCGGCCGTGCGACATAACGAAGATTCGCCCAGCAGCGCGCACGACTTCAATCGGTGCGCCGTAGAGCGGCGACAGAATCTCGGGCGTGATAACGTCTTCGACCGTTCCCGACGCGGCGCGTCCCCGCCCGAGATACACGATCCTGTCCACCGCGCCGAGGAGTTGGTTGAGTTCGTGTGCGCTGAACAGGACGGTCAGTTTCACCTCGCGCGACAGTTTGCGGACGAGTTCGACAACGACATGCTGCTGGAGAGGGTCGAGCCCGATTAGCGGCTCATCGAGGATGAGCATGCGCGGCCCGCCGATCAGCGCCTGGGCGATCCGCAGGCGCTGGCGCTCGCCGCCAGACATGTCGGAGAGCCGTCGGCTGGCGAGCGCGCTGGCGTCGACCGTCCTTAGCGCGCGATCGATTTCGTGGGCCGCCTCCCTGGACAGATGGGGGATGCCGAACCGGTGGCCGTTGTGTCCGGCCGCGAGGAACGCGCGGCCGATCAGCGGCATCGCGGGCGGCGCAGTGCGCACCTGCGGCAGATAGCCAATGCCCGGATTGCCGCGGCGGACCGGCGCACCAAGCACCTTGATCGTCCCGCTGCGCGCCGGCACCACACCGAGGAGCGCCCGAAAGAGGAGCGTTTTGCCGGCGCCATTCGGGCCAAGCACGCCGACGAACGCACCTTCGGCAATCGCAAGGCTGATGTCGGAGAGGATCGTGCGGTCGCCGATCGCCAGAGTGACGTTATCGATCGTGATCGCGTTCAAGAAGACGGTTCGCCGAGTGCTTTGGCCGTCGCGTTGACCGCGTCGAGCATCCATTCGACGTAGGTCCGGCCGTCCGGCTGGGTCTCCGTGACCGCGACGACGGGCACGCCCGCAGACCTGGCGAGTTCCGCGAAGTTGCGCGTGAAGGCGTCTTCGACCTGGCTGTTGTAGAAGAGGACCTTCACCGCCCGCGTGCGAATCGCGTCCTCCATCGCGACGATGGCGCTTGCCGGCGGCTCGCTCTCTTTCATGATCGCCGTTTGGAAGGGCTCGTTCTGCATATCGAGACCAAGCGCCTCGGCCATGTAGCCAAACACCGGCTCGGTCGCGGCCACGGGCGCACCCGCGTACCGCTGGCGAACGCTGGCGATCTTCTCATCCAGGGGTACGAGGGTCGCAAGGAACGCGTCTCGGTTTTGCTGGTACTGGACTCCGCCGGCGGGGTCGAGCGCCACCAGCGTCATAGTAAGCGC
This sequence comes from uncultured Bauldia sp., assembly GCA_964441935.1. GTDB lineage: Bacteria > Pseudomonadota > Alphaproteobacteria > Rhizobiales > Kaistiaceae > JBBDMC01. Next base: position 2,678 of record CAYTXI010000090.1, on the reverse strand, counting down.
GTTCGCCATCGCCCGCATGGCGGTTGGGTGGTACCAAACGTGCGGGTTGGCGCCGTCCGGGACGCCGATCAAGCCAGCGACATCGATGACAACACGGTCCGGGTCGGCGTTCGCCTCGATCAAGCGCTCCATCCAGTGGTCGTAGCCAGCTCCATTCAGGATCACGAGACGAGCTTCAGCGGCTGCAATCGCCACCGACGGCGGCGGCTCGAAGTCGTGAGGGTCGATGCCGGGCGCGGCGATCACGCTTTCGACGGAGACGCGTTCCCCCCCGATCGCCCGCGCGACCTCGCCGTAGAAACCCTCCGCCGCGAGTATCGAGATCCGTGGGTCGGCAAGTGTCGGCGCGGTCTGAAACAGAGCGACGACCGCCGCGAACAAAAACGCTCGCATCATCGATTCCTGGGTTGGATCGGCAACGTTATAACGTTACATGCCCCAAGGCAAGCCGAGCAGTCGCGTGGCCCGCGGCTTGGGTCTCGTCAGTGGATGCTGCGGATCAAGTCACGGTCGGGAAAACAGGTAACTCGGCGTCCCGTCTTCGCCTGCCACAGACCGACGGCGATGCGCGTCTTGAACCCGATCAAGCCGTCCGCCCCGCCGACGTCGTAGCCCTCCGCGATAAGTTCCTCCTGCATCATGCGGACGTCGCCGCGGCTAAAGCCGCCGACGTTTCGCCACCCGGTCGCGAACGGCCGGTTGTTCTGGAACCGGTCGGCGAGATGGCCCACGTAGAGGGCGTAGAGGTCTGAGTAGTTGTATTGCTTCAGCGTGTAGAAATTCTCGGTGACGATGAACGCCGGGCCGAACCGGCCGGCGGGCATCAACAGGTAGCCCAGGCGATCGCCGCGAACCGGCAGGGCGCTTCCATCCGCTCGCGTGACGCCGCGCCGCGCCCACTCCGCCATCGTGATCCTCTGCTCCGGCCCCTCCAGCGTGCACGGCACGCTGTCCGGCACCAGCGCCTCGACGCCCCAGCCGCGTTCCGGCCGCCAGCCCTCCTGCCTGAGGTAGTTCGCCATTGACGCCAGACCGTCGGGCTCGGAGTCCCAGATGTCGCGATGGCCGTCGCCGTCGAAGTCGACGGCGTAGCGGTGGAACTGCGAGGGCAGAAACTGGGGCTGGCCGAGCGCGCCCGCCCATGACGATCGCATGCGCCCCGGCGCGATGTCGCCGTTCTCCAGGATCAGCAGGGCCGCGATGAGTTCGCCGCGAAAGAGGTCGGCACGCCGCCCCATGAACGCCTGGGTGGCGAGCGCCCGGATCGCCGGCTCAGGCAGCTTGGCTTGCCCGAAGCTCGACTCCTTGGCCCACACGGCCACGAGGATCGACGCCGGCACGCCGTAGCGGGCGGTGACGGCATCCAGCGTCTTCTTCCAGCGGGACAGTTGCCGGCGGCCCTGGGTGACGAGGCTGGAAAGCCTCCGTTCGTTGAAGTAGTCGGCGGGTTTGCTGAACTCCGCCTGCCACTCGATCTTCGGCGGTCCGATCGGCGCGCCCGGCGGTTGCAGCTCGGGCATGTCCCAGTCCAGGCTGATGCCGGCGACCGCGCGCTCGAAAACGGCGCGCGAGACCCCCGCGGCCGCCGCCTCGTGCCATATGTCGCCGGCAAGCCACGCCTGGAATTGCCGCTCCACGGGAGCGTGGTCCTGGGCAACAACTGTACTGGCCCAGACGGCAAGCACGCCGCCAAGCGAGAGGGAAATGGCACGTTTCATGGGCGAAGCATGCCGGTCGGGGTGGAGTCGGGCAAGACGCGCCGGCTTGACCTTTCGGCCAAAATCGGCGATTTGAACCTCATGACGGCAGCAACGCGTTCACGCGCGATTTGCATTTGCGGGATCATTATTACCGGCTAGCAACCACGCTGGCTGAGGCCGTCCTCTCTTTGCTGACCAAAACGAGACGACATGCCCGGCCGGCGGGCAAGGACGTTGTCGCATGGGCTTGCGCCTTTACAACACGCTGACGCGGAGGAAGGAGGAGTTCCGTCCGATCGACGCTGGTAACGTGCGCATGTACGTCTGCGGGCCAACGGTCTACGACTTCGCCCACATCGGCAATGCCCGGCCGCTGATCGTCTTCGACTTGCTCTTCCGGCTGTTGCGGCATCTCTTCGGCGCCAACCACGTCACCTACGTCCGCAACATCACCGACGTTGACGACAAGATCAACGCGCGCGCTGCGGAGGAATACCCGGATCTGCCGCTGAACGAGGCGATCCGCAAAGTCACCGAAACGACGGAGAGGCAGTTCCACGAGGACGTGGCGGCGCTCGGGTGCCTGCCGCCGACACGCGAACCGCGGGCGACCGAGCACATCGACGACATGAAGGCGATGATTGAGCGGCTGATCACCAACGGCTCAGCTTACGTCGCCGAGGACCACGTGCTCTTTGAAGTCGCCGCCATGCCAGACTACGGCAGGCTCTCCAACCGCTCCACCGACGACATGATCGCCGGCGCCCGGGTCGAGGTCGCGCCCTACAAGAACGACCCGATGGACTTCGTGCTGTGGAAGCCGTCGAAGCCGAGCGAGCCAGCGTGGCCGTCGCCGGCGGGCATCGCCGTGCCGGGCCGTCCGGGCTGGCACCTCGAATGCTCGGCCATGTCGGACAAATGGCTGTGGGAGGCGGCAGAGTCAACCTTGTCCGACACCGGCCGCGCCCATCCGCACGA
>CAYTXI010000089.1:0-10428 GCA_964441935.1 uncultured Bauldia sp. | reverse complement strand
TCGATCTCGCCCTTGCCGTCGCGCAGTTCCACCAACGTCTTGACGACCGCGAGGATGTCTTCCTTGGTGAGCACTCTGAGACTGTCTTCGGCGTTGAGGTCGAGGCGCATGTTCATCTTGACCCGGCCGACCGCGGATAGGTCGTAGCGCTCCGGGTCGAAGAACAACGAGTGGAACATTGCGCCCGCGGTTTCCACCGTCGGCGGCTCGCCGGGCCGCATCACGCGGTAGATATCGAACAGCGCATCCTCGCGGTTCTCATTCTTGTCGGCGGCCAGCGTGTTGCGGATGTATGCACCGGTGTTGACGTGGTCGATGTCGAGTACGGCGATCTCAGTATTGCCCGCCTCGACCAGCGTGGTGAGCAATTTGTCGGTGATTTCGTCGCCAGCCTCGGCGTAGATCTCGCCGGTCTCTAGGTTCACCATGTCGTTCGCGAGGTAGTGCCCGTAGAGGTCGGCATCGACGACTTTGAGCGCCTTCACGCCCTTCTCGGCAAGCTGGCGAGCGGCGCGGGCGGTGAGCTTGCGATCGGCCTCAAGAATCACTTCGCCGCTGTCGGCGTCGATGAGATCGTTGACCGCCTTGAACCCGCGCATGCGGTTTGCATCGAATGGCAGTCTCCAGCCGTCCTTGGTCCGCTTGTAGATGACCTGGCTGAAGAACGTGTGCAGAATTTCTTCGCCGTCCATGCCCAACGCGTAGAGAAGCGAGGTCACCGGAATCTTGCGCCGGCGGTCGATGCGCGCGTGCACGATGTCTTTGGCGTCGAACTCAATGTCGAGCCACGAACCGCGGTACGGGATGATGCGCGCTGCGAACAGGAGCTTGCCGGAGGAGTGGGTCTTGCCCTTGTCATGGTCGAAGAAGACACCGGGCGAGCGGTGCATCTGCGAGACGATGACGCGTTCGGTGCCATTGACGACGAACGTGCCGTTCGACGTCATCAACGGCATCTCGCCCATGTAGACTTCTTGCTCCTTGATGTCCTTGACCGACTTGGCACCGGTTTCCTCGTCAAGGTCGAACACGATGAGTCTGAGAGTCACCTTGAGCGGCGCCGAATACGTCATGCCGCGCTGCCGGCACTCGTCGACGTCGTATTTAGGGGGATCAAAATCGTAGCGAACGAACTCCAACAATGCCGTGTTCGAGAAATCAGAAATCGGAAACACCGACTTGAACACTGCCTGCAGGCCCTCGTCGGGCCGCCCGCCCTCCGGTTCTTGGACCAGCAGGAACTGGTCATAGGATGCCTTCTGAACCTCGATGAGGTTCGGCATCTCCGCCACCTCCTGGATGGAACCAAAGAACCTGCGGACCCGTCTGCGACCGGTGAAGGCTTGTGTCATGTCCACTCCTCGTCCTGTCTGTTGCAGCCGCCAGACCCACGTCGGTGGTTAACCGCCGTGCGGCACCACCCGTCATGTCAACGCTTTGGCTACTGCGACCCACGGCTCAAGGGACGCCGCCCCCGCCGCCGCCCTTCCTGTCCTCGACCCCGACCGCCGCCTTCCGGTCTTGTCCGGGAACGCTCGCTGAACCAGCCGGTGTGGCTACTTCAGCTCCACTTTGGCGCCAGCCCCTTCGAGCTGCGCCTTGATCTTCTCCGCCTCGTCCTTGGTGGCGGCCTCCTTGACCGGCTTCGGCGCCGCCTCGACAAGTTCCTTGGCTTCCTTCAGGCCGAGCCCGGTGATCGCCCGGACTTCCTTGATGACATTGATCTTGTTTGCCCCGATCTCCGCCAGAACCACGTCGAATTCTGTCTTCTCCTCAACCTCCGCGGCCGCCCCTGGTACGGCGCCGCCGGCGGCCATCATGGCGACTGGAGCGGCAGCGGAGACGCCCCATTTCTCTTCGAGCATCTTCGCCAGCTCGGCCGCCTCCATGACGGTCAACCCTGAAAGTTCATCCACGATCTTCGACAAGTCAGCCATTGCTTGGATATCCCTACGATTCGAACCTCTGTTTGCCCGCGACAGCCTTACGCCGCCTCGCTCTGTCTGGCGTGTGCCCCGACCACACGGGCGAGCCGACCCGCTGGCGCACCAACCACTTGGGCGATCTTCCGCGCCGGCGCGGCCACCAGACCGGCCAGCGTTGCACGCAGTTCGTCGAGTGACGGCAAAGCGGCAAGCGCCTTGATCCCGTCGACGTCCAGGTTCGACCGGCCGAATGCCCCGCCGAGAATGATGAGCTTCTCGTTGGTTTTGGCGAATTCGACCACGACCCTCGGCGCCGCCACCGGATCATCCGAATAGGCGATCAAAGTCGGACCCCTGAACAGGTCGGCGATGTGACTCGCATCCGTGCCTTCCAGAGCGCGCCTGACAAGGCGGTTCTTGGCGACGCGAACGCTGGCGCCCGCCTCCCGCATTCTGGCTCTGAGGCCAGTCATGTCGGCAACGGTCAGACCGGCGTAGTGGGCGACAACCACCGTCCCGGCGTCCTTGAACATCTGGTTCAGTGTGCCGACGACCTCGCTCTTTTCTGCTCTGTCCACACCCTCGCTCCTCACGGGCGGGCCAACGAGGGACCGCCGGTTGCGTTTGCCGGCTCCGTCTGGGTGCCGACGCTTCACAGCCTGTCCCCCGCCCGACGCGATACCCTCGCGCCGTTTGGGCCAAGAGGTTCGAACCGGAAAACCGGTTCCCTCCTGTCTATTGCGGGTCATTCGGATTAAGCCGGCATCCCGGCGCCCGCAGTCTCGGACAGGACCGGGCCGAAACGGGTTTCCCCACTCGACCCCTTCCACCGCCCGGAAACTCCCGGACGGAAGCTCTTTTGCGACGCCTTTAGGCGCCGGTCAGCGTCGCCGGATCGACCCGAACCCCAGGGCCCATGGTCGACGAGATTGCGACGCGCTGAACGAATGTTCCTTTTGCGCCGGACGGCCGCGCCTTCTGCACGGCGTCGGCGAACGCCCTGATGTTGTCGACGAGCGCCGACGCCTCGAAGCTCGCCTTGCCGACGCCAGCGTGAATGATCCCGGCCTTTTCGACCCGGAACTCCACCGCGCCGCCCTTGGCCGCCTTGACCGCCGCGGTCACGTCTTGGGTGACGGTGCCGACTTTTGGGTTCGGCATCAGCCCGCGGGGCCCGAGCACTTTGCCCAAGCGCCCCACCAACGGCATCATGTCCGGCGTAGCGATACAGCGATCGAAGTCGATCGTACCACCCTGTACCTGCTCGACCAGGTCCTCCGCACCGACCACATCGGCACCAGCCGCCTTGGCTTCGTCAGCTTTCTCGCCGCGTGCGAAGACCGCCACACGCACGGCGCGGCCCGACCCGTTGGGCAACTGGCAGACGCCGCGCACCATCTGGTCGGCATGCTTGGGATCGACACCGAGATTGAGTGCAATCTCCACGGTCTCGTCGAACTTCGCCGTGGCTCGCTCCTTGACCAGTTTCACCGCTTCGTCCACTGGATAAAGCACAGCCCGATCGATGCCCTCGCGGGCGGCCTTGGTCCGTTTGGCAACCCCACTCATCGGCTCACTCCACGACCTCGAACCCCATCGAACGGGCCGAGCCGGCAACCTGCTGCATGGCCCCCTCGATGCTGATCGCATTGAGGTCCTTCATCTTCTTCTCAGCGATTTCGCGGACCTGGGCGCTCGTGACACTGGCCACGATTGCCCGACCAGGCGTCTGGCCGCCCTTCTGCATTCCAGCCGCCTTCTTCAGGAAATAGCTCACCGGCGGCGTCTTCATTTTGAAGGTGAACGACTTATCCTGGTAGTAGGTAATCTCGACCGGGATTGGCGACCCCTTTTCGATGTCCTGGCTCTGCGCGTTGAACGCCTTGCAGAACTCCATGATGTTGATGCCGCGTTGACCGAGCGCCGGCCCGATCGGTGGCGACGGTGTTGCCGCACCCGCCGGTACCTGCAACTTCAAGAACCCGGCAACCTTCTTCGCCATCGTGTGTTCCCTGTCCGGTGCCGGTCGTGCCGGCTATCCAACCGCCGTGATCCGGTTCCGCTGGGCGCGCTCGGCGTCTGGCGCGTCCGGACCTCCCACGAAACTCAAACCCCAGCGCTCAGAGCTTCTCGACTTGGCCGTACTCGAGTTCGACCGGCGTCGGCCGGCCAAAGATCGAAACGGCAACCTTGAGCCGCGCCCTGACCTCGTCCACCTCTTCGACGAGGCCGTTGAACGAGGCGAACGGTCCGTCCGCCACCCTAACCTGCTCGCCGATCTCGAAACTCACCGACGGCTTGGGGCGCTCCACACCTTCCTGCACCTGTTGCAGGATGCGGTTCGCCTCCGCCTCCGAGATCGCCACCGGCTTGTTGTCTGCGCCAAGGAAACCGGTCACCTTCGGCGTGTTCTTGATGAGGTGGTATGCCTCATCGGTCATTGTCATCTTCACCAGCACATAGCCGGGGAAGAACTTGCGTTCCGCGTCGACCTTGCGGCCGCGTCTGACCTCCACGACCTTCTCGGTCGGTACTAGAATCTCCTCGAAAAGATCGTCCAGCCCGGCGGCATGCGCTTTCTCCTTGATGGAGTCGGCGACCTTGCGCTCAAAATTGGAGTATGCGTGGACGATGTACCACTTCTTATCCATTCCCCCGTCGCCCTCAGCCACCTAGCCCGAGCAGCGATCTGACGCCGAACGAGATGACCTGATCGGCCACCAGGAAGAAGAGGGCCGCGAGGAAGGCCATGATCACCACCATGACCGTCGAAATCCCCGTCTCCCGACGGCTTGGCCAGACGATCTTCGCCGCTTCCGCCCGCACCTGCTGGAGGAACACGAAAGGATTCGTTCTTTCGGCCATTAACCGCTCATGACAGATCGGCACGCGAACCACTGGCTCGCGCGCCGCGCGCTTGGTGAAGCGTAAATAAGGCCTTGCGGCAAGATTCTCAAGCCCACTTCGGCCGGAAAATGACGCCCGAAAATGGCATTTTTGTGCACTTTCCGGGGATGAATCCGGCTCGTGCCTTCCCGCCGGCCGGATAAAGCATGAACACGGTACCGTGCCGCGAACTCGGCTAGTCCGGTTTCGGCAGGATACGGGGCAGGTCGGCCTGAAAGGCGGCGTGGATCGCGATCAACTCGGTGCTCTCGAAGATACCGGCCTCGGCATAGGGATCGTGACGGGCAAATAGTTCGGCGGAGCCACGGTCCAGCGCCTCCAAGATGTAGAGGCTGCCAATCATCGACGTGCCCTCGTCGTCGGCAAGCGGCATCCCGATGATATGACGCCCGCCCGCGCGCGGCCGCTTCATGTACTCCAAATGCGCCGGACGGGTCCGGGCACGGCGTTCCGCCATCCCCGGCTTGTCGCGTGAGATCACAATAAAGTGCATCGCCGCCTCCTCTTGCGCTCCCACCGAGCCGGCGGGCTCACTCTAGCCAGCGATCCTCACCGGCTCCCGCACCGCGGCAGAACGCGTCAGTGCATCAATGAGGACGTGAACCTCGAGTGCGTCGGCGCCACTCGGGCGCGGATCGCGACCGGCTTGGAGCGCCTCTACAAAGTCAGAGATCAGCGCCCGATGCTGGTCATGGGCGAACGCCATCGGGTCCGCCCCGGCACCCGCCGCAGCACCGCCACCCTCGATGCGTTCCTCCGTGCCGTCGTGGAAGTTGACCGCGAGCGACATGCCGGCGATCGTCGCCGCCCCCCTCTCGCCGATGATGTCGATGCGATCGGCGTGACCCGGATATGCGGTCGTGGTCGCACCGATCGTGCCGATTGCGCCGTCGACAAAGCGGATCGCGGCGCCGACGATGTCCTCCGCCTCCATCTTGTGGACCGGCGTCGTCGTGGCAAAAGCGGCGACCTCCTCCGGCGGCCCGACCAGGGACGCCAACACGTCAAGGGTGTGAATCGCCTGGGTCAGCAGCACGCCACCGCCGTCGCGCGCATAGGTGCCGCGTCCCGGCACGTCGTAGTACGACTGCGGCCGCCAGTTGCGGATGCTTGCCGACGCGCCAACGACACGCCCAAGACGGCCCTCGGTTAACAGCGCCGCCAGATGCATCACAGGCGGGCGATAGCGGTGTTGTAGGACGATGCCGAGCCTAACCTTGGCGTCGCGGCACGCGGCGACCGTGGCTTCGGCGAGCCCCAACGACACTTCGATCGGCTTCTCCAGGAGGACGTGCTTGCCGGCCGCCGCGACGCGCCGGACGAGGTCGAAGTGGGTGTTCGGCGGTGTCAATAGGAGTACCGCATCGACGCTCTGGTCGGCGAGGATCGCGTCGACGCTTTCCGCCATCGGGAACGGGAACTTAGCGGCGAAGGCCTCGCGCCGCGCCGCGCTCGGGCTGAAAGCGTATGCGACCTCGATCATATCAGCCAGGTCAACCAGGCTCTGACCGTGCGGGCCCGACGCCATGCCGAGGCCAATGACAGCAACCCGCGTCTTGGTCATCGCAGACCACCAAACCCGTGACCATTGCGACGGCTCACACGGCCCTCCTCTCATCGGACGACGATCGAGGCTGCTTCCCTTGCTGGTCGCGCGGTGGATTGATAGTGTGGCTCATCGTAGTTGTACGACAACTGGCACAAGCAGGGCAATGAGAGGGAGGGAATAGCATGAAGCGGAACGTAGCGACTACACGCCTGGGCGCCGGCGCGCTTGGCGTCGCAGCAGCGGCCTTGATGACCGTATCCGCGGCCACGCCGGCCGCTAGCCTTGAGATCAACACCAGCGACGTCCACGGCGACGGCTACCCGACAACCGAAGCCATCCGCTACATGGGCGATCTCCTGTCGACATGGACCAACGGCCGCATCACCGTCAACCTGTACCCGGCAATGCAGCTCGGCGGCGAGAAGGAAGCGCTTGAGCAGGTGCAGCTCGGCGCGCTGCAGATGACGCGCGTTTCCGTCGGCGTCGTCGGCCCGATCGTCGGCGAGTTCGACACGTTCAACCTGCCCTATTTCTTCCGCTCCATCGACCACATGCACCATGTCGTCGACGGCGAGATCGGCACTGAGCTGCTCAACAAGTTGGAAGAGGGCGGCCTCGTCGGCCTGGGCTATATGGATGGCGGCGCACGCTCGTTCTACGTCAAAGGCCATCCGATCGAGAAGCCCTCGGACCTCGCTGGCATGAAAATCCGCGTCATGCAGAACCCGGTGTTCGTCGATATGGTCAATGCGATGGGCGGCAACGGCGTGCAAATCTCCTACAGCGAGCTCACTACCTCACTGCAGACGGGTGTGGTTGACGGCGCAGAAAATAACCCGCCGTCTCTTGAAGAGAATGGGCAATACGAAATCGCCAAGTACTACACGCTCGACGAGCACCTGATTGTCCCGGAGATCTTCGTGTTCTCCAAGAAGGTGTGGGACACGCAGTCGGACGTCGACCAGCAGCTCATCCGCAAGGCCGCGTCGTTGTGCGTGATTAGGCAGCGCGAGCTGTGGGCCGCGAAAGAAACCGCGGCGCTCGAAGAGCTCAAGAAGGCGGGCACGACCGTCATCGAAAATGTCGACAAGGCGCCCTTTATTGAAGCGACTCAGCCCGTGCGCGACAAGTACGGTGCCCAGTACGCCGACCTTGTCGAGCGGATCATGGCCGTCCAATAGAGCATCGACTGTGGTGGCGGCGGGTCACTCGCCGCCGCCGCTGTCGTTCTCATCCGCCACAGCAGACACCCGGCCGCTCGCACCAGGCGAGCGCGCCGCCCGCGCGGGCGACGACGTTGGGGGGAATCAGCTTGGAGAAACGTCCAGCCTTTGTCCGCGTGATGGACCGGATCTACGACCTTTGTTTCATTGTCGCCATGGTCTCGATCGTATGCATCACGGTGTTGATCTTCGTCGGCGTCGTCATGCGATACGTCTTTTGGATGGGCGCGGCCTTCGCAGAGCCTGTTTCGATCTTCTTCGTCGTTCAGCTCACCATGTACGGCGCCGCGGCCTGCTACCGCGCAGGCATCCACCTTCGTCTTCTGGCAATCATTAGCCGGTTGCCGGAAGCGGCCCAGCGCGTTGCCGAAATCGGCACACACGTGCTGATGGCGGTCATCGCCGTGACCATGATCTATTACGGCGTCGAACTCGTGCAGACGACATGGTTTCAGTCCTATGCCGAGTTCAGATACGTTCGTGTGGGCCTCGTCTACTCGGCCATACCGGGCAGCGGCGTGGTCACGCTGCTCTTCGCCATTGAGGCGCTGATCTACCCGAGTTTCAAGCCGAGCAACGACGAGGACGACGTCACTCATATCCTCGAAGACGCCGCTCAACGACGCGGTCGGACCGCTCCCTAGGACATCGACGATGGGCGGTCCGTTTGCACCGGTTGTTCTGCTAGGCAGCTTTTTCCTGCTGCTGCTTCTCGGCATGCCGATCGCCTACGCCCTTGGTATCGCCGCGCTGGCTTCGGCACTCTACGTTGGTCTTCCGCTGTCGGCGGTTCTGCTGAAAGTGTCCGACGGGGTGGACGAGTTTGCCCTGCTGGCGATCCCGTTCTTCATCTTCGCCGGCGCGCTGATGGCCGAGGGCGGCATGGCGCGACGGCTGGTCGCGTTCGCCAACATCTTCGTTGGCTTCATGCGTGGCGGCCTGGCGATGGTCAACATCCTCGCCTCCATGTTCTTCGGCGGCATTTCCGGCTCCGCCGTCGCTGATACCTCTTCGATCGGCTCGATCATGATTCCGGTGATGAAGAAGGAGGGTTACGACGATCACTTCGCCGTGAACATCACCATCACTTCGGCGACACAGGGCATCATTATTCCGCCGAGCCACAATGCGATTATCTATGCGTATGCGGCCGGCGGCGCCGTGTCCGTGGTCCAGCTTTTTATGGCCGGCATCATCCCAGGCATCATGATCGGTCTCGCGCTGATGGTGCTCGCGCTCATCGTCTCAGCGAGACGCGGCTACCCGAAGGGTGAGTTCGTGCCGTTGCGCGAAGCGGTCAAGATCACCTGGGAGGCGCTGGCCGGGCTGCTCACGGTCGTCATCATTGTCGGCGGCGTCATCGGCGGTGTGTTCACGCCGACCGAGTCGGCCGCGGTGGCCGTGGTGTGGGCATTCTTGGTGACGATGTTCATCTACCGCGACCTGAAGTGGCGCGAGCTGCCGCGCACCATGCGCAACGCCATCCGCACCGTGGCCATGGTGATGATCATCATCGGCTTCGCCGCCAGCTTCGGCTACATGATGACGCTGATGCAGATACCGGCGAAGGCGACCAACCTTCTGCTCACGCTGTCGCACAACAAGTACGTCTTGTTGTTGCTGATCAACGTCATGCTGCTGGTGCTCGGCACCTTCATGGACATGGCCCCGCTCCTGCTGATCTGCACGCCAATCCTGCTGCCGGTGATCAAGGCGATCGGGGTCGAGCCAGTCCATTTCGGTATCGTCATGATGCTCAACCTCGGCATCGGCCTGGTGACGCCGCCGGTCGGCACAGTGCTGTTCGTCGGCTGCGCGATCGGCAAGATTCCGATCGAGAGGGCGGCACGGCATCTGTGGCCGTTCTGGATCGCGATGCTGATCGTGCTTGCCCTCGTGACCTATGTTCCGGCGTTCTCGCTGTGGATTCCGAGCCTCAAGTACCCCGGCATCCAGTTTTAGGGGTGCCACGATGTCGACGCACGACCTGTCCCCGTCGCCTGCAAGCCCGCGCCTGACCAGCGAGCTGATCGGACGCCTTACCGAGGACATCCTCACCGGCAAAGTGGCGCCGCGAACCCGGCTTCCGACTGAACACGCCCTGATGGACGCGTTTGGCGTCAGCCGCACGGTCGTGCGCGAAGCAATCGCCGCCCTGCGAGCGGATGGGCTTGTGGAAACGCGCCGCGGTGCCGGCGCCTTCGTCGCTGCCGACCCAAGACAGAGGCCCTTCCGCATCGACCCCAACGAACTGGAGTCGATCCAGCAGGTGGTTGATGTGATGGAACTCAGAATCTGCGTTGAGCTCGAGGCCGCCGGCCTCGCGGCGCAGCGGCGCTCGGTCGCCGACGTTGTCAACTTGAAGCGCACTTGCCGCGAATTCGCTGCTGCGGTCAATGGCGGTAACGAAGCCGTCGACCTCGACTTCAAATTCCATGCCGCGATCGGAGCGGCAACCGGCAATCCCTACTTCTCGTCTTTCTTGACCTTTCTGGGCCGGATGATCATCCCACGCCGACGTCTCATGCTCGACGACAGCAAGGACGCCAGTCTAGGGCGCTACCTCCAGCAACTTCGCAAGGAGCATGAGCTCATCGCCAAAGCCATAGAGGCACGCGATGTGGCTGGCGCGCGTCGAGCGATGCGCCTACACCTGACTCGTGGACGCGACCGATACCGGCGTGCGGCGGAGCGAGAGTCACGAAAGGACGGGTCACACACTGGGACCGAGCGATGACGTCGATGGCGGACCGGCCGCGCCGGGAGGGCCACGCCAAACATCAGAACTGGCAGGGGCAGAGGGACTCGAACCCCCGACCTACGG
>CAYTXI010000088.1:0-10834 GCA_964441935.1 uncultured Bauldia sp. | reverse complement strand
GGGCGCCGATCACCCTCGGCGAGAAGGAAATCTTCCTGACCGCCTCGATCGGCATCGCCATGCACGACGGCAAGCAGAACGAGCCGGACGAGCTGATCAAAGACGCCGAGATGGGCACGTATCACGCCAAACGGCTCGGTGGAGACCGTATCGAGGCGTTTCGACCCGCGCTCAGGCAGCACGGCAGCGACCTGGCGACCCTGGAATCAGACTTGCGTCGGGCGCTCGGGCGCGAGGAGATCAAAGTCCTCTACCAGCCGATCGTGCGGCTGGAGGACAAGAGCATCGCCGGCTTCGAGGCGCTGGTGCGGTGGGACCACCCAAAGCTCGGACGCATCCCGCCAAGCGACTTCATACCGCTGGCCGAACGCACCGGGTTGATCATACCGCTCGGTATCTTCGTGCTCGACCGCACGGCACGGCAGCTCGCCGACTGGCAGGAAGCGCTCGGTCGCGCGGTGCCGCTGTTCGCCAGCGTCAATGTATCGAGCCGACAGCTCCTGCGCCACGACCTCATCAACGACGTCAAGTCGGTGCTTGTGCGTTCCAATCTGGCGCGCGGCTCGCTCAAGCTCGAGGTGACCGAGAGCCTGGTCATGGAGAATCCCGAGTATGCCGCCCAGGTCCTCGACCGGGTGCGCGAGCTCGGCGCCGGCTTGTCGCTCGACGACTTCGGTACCGGCTACTCGTCGCTGTCGTACCTGCAGCGGTTCCCGTTCGACACGATCAAGATCGACCAAACCTTCGTTCATGGCAGGGGAACGGGCGACCGGCGGGTGATCCTCAGATCGATTATTCAGCTTGCGCACGACCTTGGCATGGACGTAGTCGCCGAGGGTGCGGAGTCGGAGGCCGACGCGATCGAGCTGCATGAACTCGGTTGCGAATACGTTCAGGGATTCCTCTACGGCCAGCCGATGACCGCGACCGAGGCGAGCAGGCTCATCTTCCGTGTGGCGGAAGAGATCGATCGCGACGAGGAAGAAGACGAGGACGAAGAAGAAGAGATACACGCCTGAGCCGCCGGCGGAGGCCGCCGACCACATGGCGTCACGCGGCTACTTCCGGCCTCAGACCGCTCGCGTCCTCGTGCCGCTGCCGGGCAAAGCCAAGCCGGTCACGTATGTCGCCGCGAAGATCAAGGCGAACGGGATCCACGTGCCAATCAGGCTCTGGAACATCGAGAAGTCGCCGACAAATACCGGCGCGACCAGGACGACATCGAGGCCGATCACGATGCCCAGGAAGATGAACGCCGTCTGCAGTGGCGTGGTGAACCCGAAGCGGTTGAAGTAAATAGCCGACAGGGCCGCGAAAGCGGCAGGCCCACCGATCGCGTGGACGATCAACGTTGTATCCATCGGCATATACATGGGGCCGATCGCCATGATCGCCCCGCATATCGCCCATCCGACGACGCCGAAGACCCCAACGATTGTCGCCTTGGCCAAGGTCGAATACCTGTTCATGGTACCCTTCCCATCCATTGCTTTCCCAGACATGGTGAGCCCGTCGTTGCATTCCCAGGGCTCGAGCCGCGACTTTCGACAAGCCGCCCATCCGCGATGTGCGAGGCTTGTGCCCAGGCCGATCGTCAGGCGCCGCGCGGGTTGTGGTCCGATGCGACCAGGCCGGTCAGGTAGGTCGCCGCGAAAATCAGGGCGAACGGAATCCACGTCTTCAGGGCGTCGCCGAACATCGAGAAGTCGCCGACAAGCACGGGGGCGACCACACATGTTTCAATCCCGACGACGATGGTCGCGAAGATGACGGCGGTGCGCAGCGGGCTGGTGAACCCGAAACGCTCGAAATAGATGGCCGACAGCACCGCGAATGTGATGGGGGCGCCGATGGCGTGGAGGATCAGCGTGTTCCACATAGGCAGATACATCCGTCCGACCACCATGATCGCCGCGCACATCAGCCATCCGGCGAAGCCGAACAGCCCGATGACGGTAGCCTTGCCCAGGGTCGAATACCGGCGCACGCTGGCCCCTGTCGCCATGTATTTGGTTTCCTTAGGTGATTCGACCGCCGCAATCCACCGTAATCACCTGCTTGCGCGGGGCGCGCCGGCCGGGCCGCGCTTGACAGACTCCCACAGCGCTCCTCTATTCCGGCGGACCGCTTCGGGCCGAAGCCGATGATGACCACAGCCAAGCCGCCCCTCGACATCCTCTTGTGCAGTCCGCGCGGCTTCTGCGCCGGGGTCGACCGCGCGATCCAGATCGTTCAATTGGCGCTCGAGCGCTTCGGTGCGCCGGTCTATGTCCGCCACGAGATCGTCCACAACCGCTACGTGGTGGAGGGACTGAAGGCCAAGGGCGCGGTGTTCGTCGAGGAGCTTGACGAAATCCCCGACACCAAACAGCCGGTGATCTTCTCCGCCCACGGGGTCGCCAAGGCGGTGCCCGAGGCGGCCCAGCGGCGCAAGCTCTTCCACGTCGATGCGACCTGCCCGCTCGTGACCAAGGTCCACCGCGAAGCGGAGACCCACTTTCGCAAGGGCAACGAGATCGTCCTTATTGGACACGCGGGCCACCCAGAGGTGATCGGAACCATCGGGCAACTTCCGGCCGGAGCCATCCACCTAATCGAGACCGAGGCCGACGCCCGCGCGTTTCGGCCAAAGTCGCCGGAACGCCTCGCCTACATCACGCAGACGACGCTATCGGTCGACGACACGGCGGCGATCGTGGCGATTCTCATGGAGCGGTTCCCGATGATCGCCAAACCGCACAAGGAGGACATCTGTTACGCAACAACCAATCGCCAGCAGGCCGTTAAGCAGGCCGCGACCAGAGCCGACGCGATGGTCGTGATCGGCGCACCGAACTCGTCGAACTCGCGGCGGTTGTGCGAGGTGGCAGAGCGCGTTGGCTGTCCCGTGTCGCTGCTCGTCCAGCGGGCCAACGACATCGACTGGCAACGCGTCGGCTCGGTCCGGCGGGTCGGAATCACCGCGGGCGCCTCGGCGCCGGAGATCCTGGTGGAAGAGGTGATCGATGCGTTCGCAGTCCGTTTCGACATCAACGTCGAGTTGGTAACGGCCGCGAAGGAGGCGGTCGTGTTCAAACTGCCGAGGGTCCTTGGCGAGGCGGCCGAGTGACGCCGTGGCGGTCTACACTGACTTCTCCGACGAAGAGTTTGCGGCGTTCATCAAGGGGTACGACCTCGGCGCGGTCACCGCGGTCAAGGGCATCGCCGAGGGGGTGGAGAACTCGAACTACCTGCTCGTCACCGAGGCCGGCCAGTTCATTCTGACGCTATACGAGAAGCGGGTGAACGCGGCCGACCTGCCCTTCTTCCTCGGGTTGATGGAGCACCTGGCAACGCGCGGCCTCAAGTGCCCGACGCCGGTCCACGACCGCGCCGGCAATGCGCTCAACCGGCTGGCGGGGCGGCCGGCGGCGATCGTCACTTTCCTGCCGGGGATATGGGTGCGGCGGCCGCGGGTCGAGCACTGCGCCGCCGTCGGCGCCGCGTTGGCGCGGCTACATCTCGCGAGCGACAGCTTCGCGCTGAGGCGCGCCAATGCACTCAGCGTGGAGGGTTGGCGACCGCTCTACCTGCTTTCGGAAGGGCGTGCTGACGAAGTCGCGCCCAGCCTCGGCCGCGAAATCGAGGCCGAGCTCGACTTCCAGGAGGCGCATTGGCCGCGCGACCTGCCCACAGGCATCATTCACGCCGACCTCTTCCCAGACAACGTGTTCTTCCTCGATGGCAAGCTGTCCGGCCTGATCGACTTCTATTTCGCCTGTAGCGACATGCTCGCCTACGACGTGGCGATCTGCCTCAACGCGTGGTGCTTCGAGGCCGATGGTTCGTTCAACGTCACCAAAGCGCGGGCGTTGCTTGCGGGCTACCGGGACGTGCGGCCCTTCACCGGACCGGAGTTCGACGCGTTGCCGATGTTGGCGCGCGGCGCGGCCCTGCGTTTCCTGCTGACGCGGTTGCACGACTGGCTGACGGTGCCGGAGGGCGCGCTCGTCGTGCCCAAGGACCCGCTCGAGTATTACAAGAAACTGCGGTTCCACCGCGGCGTCGCGGACGCAGGCGCCTACGGGCTCGGCCGGTGACGACGCGCCCAAGGGTCCAGATCTGGACGGACGGCGCCTGCTCGGGCAACCCGGGCCCCGGCGGGTGGGGGGCGCTTCTGGCATGGAACGGTCGCGAGAAGGAACTCTCGGGCGGGGCGCGAGAGACCACCAACAACCGAATGGAGCTGACGGCGGCGATCGAGGCGCTTGCGGCGCTGACCAAGTCGAGCGCGGTCGATTTCTACACGGACTCAACCTATGTCCGGGGCGGTGTCACCGCCTGGATCGCCGGCTGGAAACGGAACGGCTGGCGGACCGCCGACAAAAAGCCTGTGAAGAATGTCGACCTGTGGCAGCGGCTCGATGCGCTTCGCGACCAGCACCACATCACCTGGCACTGGGTCAGGGGCCACGCGGGCACCCACGGCAACGAACGCGCCGACCAGCTCGCCAACCGGGGCATGAAGCCGTTCAAACGCAAGAGGCCGCTCAAGAAAGCTGAGTGAGGATCGTGGCGGCGCCGGTCGCCTGGATGCCCTTGGCGCCCTCAGGCTCGAAGTTCAGAGATTTGACAACCCCGTCCTCAACGATCGCCGAAAAACGCCGCATGCGTTTGCCGAGGCCGCCGGCGCTCATGTCGACCTCGAGGCCGAGAGCGCGCGCATAGGTGCCAGCGCCATCGGCAACGAAGTCGATCTTGCCGGCCGCGCCGAACGACTCCGCCCATACCTTCATAACATGATGATCGTTGACCGCCATGACGACGATGCGGTCGACGCCCCTCGCCTTGAGCGCAGCGACGTTGGCGACGAACTGGGGCACGTGGGCGTTGTGGCAGGTGGAGGTGAAGGCGCCGGGAACGCCGACCAGCACTACCTTCTGGTCGCCGAACAGCTCGGCCGTGGTCACCTCCTTGACCGATTCATCATCCTGCTTGATCCGGAATGAGCCTTCCGGCAGCGAATCTCCGACCTTGATCACGTTCCCCTCCCCTCGCGCGGACCCGGGCGGCGCGAGGGTAGGAACTAATCGACTTGGCCGCCGTCGTCGAGGCCGATCGTCTGCTCGATGGCGCGGCCACCGTGGACGATGGTCACGCGGAAGCGCGCGTCCTCAATCGAAGTCTGCGCACCGAGGCGATCGAACTTGACGGCGAACACAACCGCGCCACCTTCCTTGCCGCCACGGGCGGGTACGCCGGCGTACCAGTCGGCAGGCCCCTCGACGAATACCTCCGTCGCCGGGCCGGGGGCGGTGACTGCGAAGCGGAATACCGGGCGGGTGTCGGTGCCACCGTCGCGGGTGAATCGGTCGACGAAGAAGACGCCGGGCTCAGGCGGTCCGGGGAGCGCGGCGCGGGCATCGGCGAGGATCGCAGCCGCGACCGGGTCGTCCTCGCCGACCGGAACGGCGAGGCGTGCCTCGACGTGATCGGGAATGCAGATCTCGTCGCAGACGCCGAGATCGATGGCCACCGCCAGGTCGACGTCGGTGGTGTTGTCGAGGACCGCGGCATCGACGGGCAGAACGACACGGTCGGTGTAAACGTTGGTGATCGAATAGCCGTCGTCATAGCGACGCGGCACCGGGAAGGCGATATCCGCCGGCCCAAGATTGCGCGAGGCTGAGAAGTCGAAGACCGGAGGGATGCCGGCGTCACCGGGGCTGCGCCAGTAGGTCTTCCAGCCGGGCGGCAGGATGACCTCGATCGCGGCCGCGAGGCGACCGTCGTCGGTACCTGCGGCCAGAAGACGCGCGCGCGCTTTGGCACCGTCCGCCCAGGCACCGACGACGGCGGCGGCAGGTTCGGCGGCGAGCGCGCCGAGGGCCAAGGCCACGGCGATGCAGGCAATACGGGCGTTGACGAACGTCATCGGGCGCCACCATAGCGATGCAACGGTAAACCAGCGACAAACATGGCCGGGGGTGCGATTCATTTGTTCGTGAACGGAGGTGAGGGGACTGTCACAGAAACTGTAACAGTGCCGAGGTGAGACTTGGCTTTCCGGCAGTCGGGGTAGCATTTTAGCGATGTCGTGGTACGCTTGTTTATGGCCAGACGAGAGGTCGGCAAGGCTCCGGGTCGAGGCTATCTCGACGGACATTTCCTGATTGCCATGCCCGGCATGCAGGACACTCGCTTCACGCGCACGGTCGTCTACATTTGCGCCCATTCGCCGGACGGCGCGATGGGAATCACCATCAACCAGCCAGCACCGCAAATCACGTTCCGCGACCTATTGGTCCAACTCGATATCATTCCCGAGGGCCCCGAGATCCGGCTGCCGAGCACGGCCGGCGAGATGCGCGTGCATCGCGGTGGGCCCGTGGAGACCGGGCGCGGCTTCGTCCTCCATAGCACCGACTATTTCGTCGAGAACTCGACGCTGCCGATCGACGAGAACATCTCACTGACCGCGACGCTGGAGATCCTCAAGGCGATCGTCGTCGGCAACGGGCCGGAGAGCGCGCTTCTGGCGCTCGGCTACGCTGGCTGGGGACCGGGACAGCTCGAAAGCGAGATCCACGCCAACGGCTGGCTGCATTGCCAGGCGATGCCGGAGGTCCTGTTCGACACCGACGTCGACCGCAAATACGACCGCGCGTTGGCGTTGATCGGCATCGACCCAACCCGTCTTGCCAGCGAAGCGGGCCACGCCTAATCGAGCAATCGGTTCCACGCGAAGCCGGTGAACACGCTCGCGAGCACGATCGCCAAACCGAACCAGGTCAGCGCGTATTGCAGGTGGTTGTTGGGGAACGACACGATCGTCTCGCCGCCCTGCGGCAGGCCGTCGGGGAGCAAGGGGTCAAAGCTGGCGTCGATATAGTAGGGGGCGACCGTCGCCGGGTCGCGGCCTTGTGCATCGGCGAACAGCTTGGGGTCGCGCGAGAACCACTCGTTACCGGCGACGTCGTCGCCGGGCATGAACCAGGCGCGATCGCGGGGTGCGCGCAGCATGCCGTCCACGTTCGCCTCGCCTTCAATCATGCCGTCCGCGCGCGTCCCGGGCGCCTTCCGGTCACCGGGGATGAAGCCGCGGTTGACATATACGATCCAGCCGTCGGTGGTTTGAAAAGGCGTCATGACGAAGAAGCCATAGCCGCCGAGGGCGCCGTGCGGCTCAGTCAGCGTAACGTTGGCGAAGATTTCCTCGTCGTTGAGAAAACGCCCCAAGACGGAGACCGGCCGATACTCGACCGCGCCGAGGTCGAGTTCGCCCCACGTATCCGGACCGGGCGCAGGCACCGGTGTGGCGTCCAGCCCGGCCTCAACGCGGGCGATCAGCGCCTGCTTCCACTGGAGCCGTTCGAGCTGCCACAAGCCGAGCGAGACGAGGACGGCGATGCCCGCCGCCGCGGCGATCGCCGGCCACAGGAGACGGCGCATGGGCCTCAGGCGCCTTCGAGGCGACCCGATTCCGCGCGGTGGCGATACTGCTGGGCGATCAGGAGGCCTTTGAGCGGCCGCAGCAGGCCGATGGATAGGCCGAACACCAACGGAATCCACAAGACCGCGTGCAGCCAGTAAGGCGGGTGGAAGGTGAACTCGACGACCAGGGCGAGGCCGACGACGATGAAGCCGACGATCATCATGATGAACACCGCCGGTCCGTCGCCGGAATCAGTGAAGGAAAAATCGAGATCGCAGTTCTGGCATTTCGGGGCAACGGTCAGGAACCCCTCGAAGAGCCGTCCCTCCCCGCAGCGCGGGCAGCGGCCGCGCATGCCGGTCGCGATCGGCGACAGCGGTGCGTAGAGCGCCTGATCCTCGCGGGTCATTCGTGGACGACGGCTCCCCAGCCGCCCCAAACGTAGATGCAGGAGAACAGGAACAGCCAGACGACGTCGACGAAGTGCCAGTACCAGGCGGCGGCCTCGAAGCCGAAGTGCTGCTTCGGGGTGAAGTCGCCACGGATGGCGCGGAGCAGACAGACGATCAGGAAAATGGTGCCGATGATGACGTGGAAACCGTGAAAGCCGGTCGCCATGAAGAACGTCGAACCGTAGATACTGCCGCCGAATGAGAAGGCCGCGTGAGCGTACTCGTAGGCCTGGACCGAGGTGAAGATCGCACCGAGGACGACCGTGCAAGCGAGGCCCCAGATCAGTCCCCGACGGTCCTCATGGATGAGCGCGTGGTGGGCCCAGGTCACCGTCGTGCCGGAGGTCAGCAGGATCAGCGTGTTGAGCAACGGGAAGTGCCAGGGATCGAAAACCTCGATGCCCTGGGGCGGCCAGTGGCCGCCGGTGAACGCAACTCGCGACATCTGCTTGATCGCGTCGGCACCGAGGCTGGCGTCGAAGAAAGCCCAGAACCAGGCGACGAAGAACATCACCTCCGAGGCGATGAACAGCACCATGCCGTACCGCAGACCAAGCTGAACGACCGGTGTGTGGAAGCCCTCGTCCGACTCCTTGATGACATCGCGCCACCACACGAGCATCGTATAGAAGATGCCAAGCACGCCCGGCGCCAGGAGCCACGGGCTGCCGCCGCGCATGAAGCCGATGCCACCGAGCGCCAAGACGAACGCGGAGGCCGCGCCGACCGCCGGCCACGGGCTCGGTTGGACAAGGTGGTAGGGATGATTCGGGGCGTGCGCCTCGGCCATTCGGTTGCTCCAGGGGTGAAGCCGCTACCCGGCGGCCTTCGTCGTCATAACGAATTCACGTCCTTGGCCTTCGCCTTGGTCGCGGCCACCGGCTGGGGGCCGGCGTCATCCGCGGGGAAAAACGTATAAGACAGAGTAATGGTGGCAACTGTGTCGAGGTCCGGGTCGTCGGCATAGGCCGGATCGACGAAGAAGGTGACCCCCATCTCGGCCGACTCGCCGGGTCCCAGTGTCTGCTCGGTGAAGCAGAAGCAGGCGATCTTATTGAAGTAGGCGCCGACGGAAAGCGGGGTGACGTTGAAGGCGGCGGTGGCGGTCTCGGTCCGAGCGGTGCGGTTCTTAGCCAGGAACGAGACTTCGCCGACCTCACCGAGCCTGACCTTCACCTCGCGCTTGAGCGGGCGGAAGCTCCAGCCGAGATCGTTGGCGATGTTGGAATCGAAGCGCACGGTGACGACGCGATCGTTCGCCTCGGCCGGCGCAGCGACTGCGCGCTGGGTCGTTCCGCCGAAGCCGGTGACCTGGCAGAAGACGCGGTAGAGCGGCACCGCGGCGAACGCCATGCCGATCATACCTGCGACAAAAACGGTGCAGACGGCGGCGGTGAGGCCGAGGTTGACCCGCGGCTTCGTCGTGTCACGTTGTGGCCGGGCGCTTGTCATGCCTTTCACAGCGGACGATTAAGAATGTTGGAGCCGAGCTTGACGATGGTGACCGCATAGAACAGTACCGCCAGAGCGCCAAGCGCCAGGGCGATCGCCAGCGAGCGGCCGCGGCGCCGGCGCTTTTCGGCGTCGGTCAGGTTCACCCGTTCGAGCGACGTCGCGGGGCCGCTCATGCCGCACCGCCCATCCCGTTCGCCAACGCCTCGCCGAGAAGGACGGCGAACAGGAGGAAGAGATAGAGCATCGAGAAACTGAAAAGATCGCGCGCGGCCCGCTCGCCGCCCGCGTCTTCGCCACTCCGATAGACCCGCCAGGCGAGCGCCGAGAATGCGGCACCGGCGATCGCGGCGACGGTGCCGTAGGCGATACCGGCAAAGCCGAGGACGGCCGGAGCCATGCCGACGGGCACCAACAACAGCGAATAGATCAGGATCTGCCGCCGAGTCGCAGCCGCTCCGGCGACCACCGGCAGCATCGGCACGTCGGCTTTGGCATAGTCGTCAGCGCGGTAGAGCGCCAGCGCCCAGAAATGCGGCGGCGTCCACAGGAAGACGATCAAGAAGAGAACCAGGCTCGCCAAGCCGACGTCGCCGGTGACCGCGGCCCAGCCGATCACCGGCGGCAGCGCTCCGGCGGCGCCGCCGATGACGATGTTCTGCGGCGTCGTTCGCTTCAGCCACATGGTGTAGACGACAACGTAGAAGAAGATCGTGAAGGCGAGCAGGGCCGCGGCTAGCCAATTGGCGGCGAGCGCCAACACCGTCACCGAACCGACGGCGAGGACCAACCCGAAGGCGAGTGCTTCCTTGGCGGCGAGCCGGCCGGCGGGAATCGGCCGACGCGCCGTTCGCCGCATCAGGCCGTCGATGTCGGCGTCGTACCACATGTTGAGCGCCGCCGCGGCGCCAGCACCGACGGCAATGGCGATCAACGACGCAACGGCGATGACCGGGTGAATGCCGCCGGGCGCGATCGAGATGCCAGTAAGTGCGGTGAAGACAACGAGGAACATCACGCGCGGCTTCAGGAGCGCCACGTAGTCGCGAACGCTGCCGCCGGCTACCTCGGCACGCAGCGTCGCGTGTGCGTCGGTGGTGTCAGAGAATGCCATGGCCCTCATCTGCGGCACTCGGGCGGACGCCGATCACCTGATCCGCGGCAGCGTTTCCCACTGGTGGAACGGCGGCGGCGATGGCAATACCCACTCCAGCGTGGTCGCGCCGGATCCCCACGGATTGTTACCGGCCGCCCGTTTCTTGGCGAAGGCATCCCACAACACATAGAGGAACACGAAGATGCCGGCGGCCGAGATGTAGGAACCGATCGATGAAACGAAGTTCCAGCCGGCGAAGGCGTCCGGATAGTCGACATAGCGGCGCGGCATGCCGGCAAGACCCAAGAAGTGCTGGGGGAAGAAGACCAGGTTGACACCGATGAAGCTCAGCCAGAAGTGCAGATTGGCGAGCCTTTCGTTGTACAGGTAGCCGGTCATCTTCGGGAACCAGTAGTACCA
>CAYTXI010000087.1:0-10888 GCA_964441935.1 uncultured Bauldia sp. | reverse complement strand
GCGCTGGAGATTTCGGCCAAGACCGGCGAGGGCGTCGGTGTGGTTCTGGAAGCGATCGTCAACCGCCTGCCGGCGCCGCGCGGCGACCGCGAAGCGCCGCTGAAGGCTCTCCTCGTCGACTCCTGGTACGATTCCTACCTCGGCGTCATCGTTCTCGTCAGGATTGTGGACGGCGTCCTCAAGAAGGGCATGCGCATCCGCATGATGGGCACCGAAGCCGTTCACGACGTCGACACCGTCGGCGTATTCACGCCCAAGCTCGTCGACTGGGGAGAGCTCGGCCCCGGCGAGCTCGGCTTCTTTACCGGCTCGATCAAGGAGGTCGCCGACACCCGCGTCGGCGACACCATCACCGACGACCGCAAGCCGGCGGCCGCAGCGCTACCCGGCTTCCGTCCGGCCCAGCCGGTCGTCTTCTGCGGCATCTTTCCGGTCGACGCCGCCGACTTCGAAAACCTACGCGCCGCGATCGGCAAGCTGCGCCTCAACGACGCCGCGTTCACCGCCGAGACCGAGACCTCGGCCGCACTCGGCTTCGGTTTCCGCTGCGGCTTCCTCGGCCTGCTCCACCTGGAGATCGTCCAGGAGCGCCTCACCCGCGAGTTCGACCTCGACCTGATCGCGACCGCCCCCTCCGTGGTCTACCGGATCAGGCTCACCATCGGCGACGAGATCGCGCTCCACAATCCGGTCGACATGCCCGACCCGGTAAGGATCGCCGAGATTTCCGAACCGTGGCTCTCGGCCACCATCCTGACTCCGGACGACTACCTCGGCCCGATCCTCAAGCTTTGCCAGGAACGGCGCGGCGTGCAGACCGACCTCTCCTACGCCGGCAGCCGCGCCCTGGTGCGCTACGACCTGCCCCTCAACGAGGTGGTGTTCGACTTCTACGACCGGCTGAAGTCGGTATCGAAGGGCTACGCCTCGTTCGACTATCAGCTTACCGACTACCGGCCGGGGGACCTCGTCAAGATGCAGATTCTCGTCAACGGCGAGCCGGTGGACGCCCTGTCCGTGCTCGTCCACCGCTCCGCCGCCGAGCGGCGCGGCCGCGCGATGTGCGAGAAGCTGAAGGAGCTGATCCCGCCGCACATGTTCCAGATCCCCATCCAGGCGGCGCTCGGCGGGCGGATCATCGCCCGCGAGACCGTGCGCGCGCTCCGCAAGGACGTTCTCGCCAAGTGCTACGGCGGCGACGTCACCCGCAAGCGCAAGCTGCTGGAGAAACAGAAGGCCGGTAAGAAGAAGATGCGCCAGTTCGGCAAGGTCGACATCCCGCAGGAAGCCTTCATCGCGGCCTTGAAGATGGAAGAGTGAAAAGGCCGGCGGCTGGTCCAGCCGCCGGCCTTCGGTCGCCATGACGCAGGTCGGCTAACGCTTCATCGAGTCAGCCTGCTGCTTGGGTGCCGAAAAGATCTCCGGATTGTCCGGACCGTGGACCCTAAGTATCCCAACCAGTCCGCGCATCGCACGCGAGAGCGCGTGGTCTACCAGCACGTAGTTGCCGGGTACGTCGACCTTGAACTCAACCACGGTAGCGCCGCCCGGCGGCACGGTGATCGTCTGCACGTCGGTCAGCGGCGCCGCAGTGAGCGATGCCATGGCGTAGACCTTGTCGAGAATTTCGCCGATGACGTGGAATGAAGAGGTCGCGTTCGGCCCACCGACTCCGAAGAAGATACGGACCGTCTCGCCTACATTGGCCTCAAGCGGATGCTGTTCGGATATTGCCCCGACTGCACCGTTGAACACGTAGTACTCCGGCGTTTCATTGAGCAGCTTCTCATAGCTGTCGATGACCTCACCGGTCGTACCGAATGGCTCCTCGGTGTAGAGGTCGCCTTGCATCACGTAGAACTCGTGGTCGACAGCGGGCAGACCTTGTGTTGGCTCGACCAGGATGAGTCCGTACATGCCCGCCGCGATGTGCTGCGCCACTGGAGGCGTCGCGCAGTGGTAGACGAAGAGTCCCGGGTGGAGCGCCTTGAACGTGAAGCTCTTGGTCTCGCCGGGCTCCGCTTCGGTCGCCGCCGCGCCGCCGCCGGGTCCGGTGACCGCGTGGAAATCAACGTTGTGGAACATCCAGCTGTCTTCGGCGTTGGTGAGTCGCACCTCGACGGTGTCACCGACGCGCACTCGGACGAATGGACCGGGCACCTTTCCGTTGAACGTCCAATACCGATACGACGTTCCGTCGGCGAGCTGGCCATAGACCTCGATGGTCTCAAGCTCGACGACGACCTTTTGTGGATCGCGAACGTCGATGGGTGGCGGCAAGTCGGTAGGCAGTCGGACCACGCTCACCGGTGCTTCCGGCGTACCGCGATCCACCGCGAGCGTTTGATCGGTCGACCCTTCGGCGGCCGCGAACGACACGCCAGCGCATAACGTCAGGGCTGTCGCAAGGCCGACAAGTGTTCTCGACTGATTGGCCATCTGATTCTCCATATGGCGACCCGCGGACATCAAGCCGCTTCATCCGTAAGCTGGCATCTCCGTGTGGTGGCCGCTTTGATGCAGCGCAAACAAGTGCCGCCGGAGCCGGGCCCCGCGATCAACCATCTGGGGCGCACTTGGCCTGCTCAAATCCAATCGATCGCCCGGTTACATGGGACAATAATCCCGCCCCAGGCTTGATTTGCTGCGCTGCAATATGTATGTGGATATATGGGATAGTTTTCACATTAGGACGTGGTTAGCCATCGCTCAGAGGATATGGTTGACCGGGGGGAAGGCAACGGCGAAGCGTTGATGGAGCAGGATCCGGGAGCGCGCAACCAGAACTGGAGTCCATCGTGAGCCGGCTAGTCGTCGTTTCGAACCGGGTTCCGCCGCCTGCCGACAAGGGCGCGAGAGCAGGCGGTTTGGCGGTCGCGTTGAGCGCCGCTCTGAACGAGCGTGGCGGTCTGTGGTTCGGCTGGTCCGGTGAGACCACAAAGGGCGACAACGAAAGCGAAGCACCGCACACCCGCCGCGAAGGCAATGTCGAATTCTCGCTGGTCGATCTGACCAAGCGCGATTTTGAGGAGTACTACAGCGGCTTTGCCAACCGGGCACTGTGGCCGCTGCTGCATTATCGGCTCGACCTCGCCGACTTCGAACGTCAGGACGTATCCGGTTACTTCCGCGTGAACGCGTACTTTGCGCACGTCCTCGCTCCGCAGCTCAAGCCCGACGATGTCATCTGGGTCCAGGACTACCACCTGATTCCGCTGGCCGCCGAGCTGCGCGCCCAGGGTGTCGAGAATCGCATCGGCTTCTTCCTGCACATTCCCTGGCCGCCACCTGATATCTGGTTCGCCATGCCGGTTCATCGCCGGCTGCTGGAGGCGTTTACCGCGTACGATCTCATCGGTTTCCAGACCGAGTACGACGCCGAGAACTTCACCGGCTGTCTAGTGCGCGAGGGTGTCGGGCACGAACTTCGGCCGGGCCTCTTCCGCACCGGCAGTCGCCAGTTCTGCATCGGCGCATTCCCGATCGGGATCGAGACCGGAGAGTTCGCCGCGATGGCCGCGGCAGCGGCCGACAACCCGCTCGTCCGCCGCATGAAGTCGAGCACGACCAACGACAGTCTCATCATCGGCGTCGATCGGCTTGACTATTCCAAGGGCATCGATCACCGCATGCTCGCCTACGAGCGGTTCCTGCAGAACAACCCCGCCTATCACGGCAAGGTTGTTTATCTGCAGGTGACGCCGAAGTCCCGGTCGGACGTTCCGGAGTACGCCAAGATGCAGCGTCAGGTCGCCGAGACTGCCGGCCGCATCAACGGTAGTTTCGGTCACCTGGACTGGACGCCGATCCGCTATGTCAACCGCACCATCAAGCGCTCGACGCTGGCCGGTCTCTTCCGCATGAGCAACGTCGGCCTGGTGACGCCGCTGCGCGACGGCATGAACCTGGTCGCCAAGGAGTTTGTCGCCGCCCAGAACGCCGACGATCCGGGCGTGCTGGTGTTGTCGCGCTTCGCCGGCGCCGCGCGCGAGCTTCAGGCGGCGGTTCTGGTCAATCCTTACGACCTGGAAGGTACGGGCAACGACATCGCGCGTGCGTTGTCGATGAATCGCGCCGAGCGTGTCGCCCGCTGGCGCGAGATGTTCGACCAGTTGATGGCTAACGACGTCAACCACTGGTGCACGAGCTTCCTGGACGTTCTCGAGGCACCTCCGGCGCTGCTCAAAGCGGCAAGCTAGGCGCCCGCCGGCGGCCGCTCATTCCGACAGCCACGCCTTGGCGATGCTGATTTCACTGACGGGAAATACGCGGACTGTTGCCGGCATCAGGCCCTGCATGGCCTGGACGGCGCGGTTGAACGGGCCGTCATCGGCGACGAAGGCAATCTTGTCGAAATCGGTGAAGTGACGGGTGCCGAACACGACCTCATCGTATAGGCCGCCCTGCTCGTAGCCGGCGAAATCCGAGCCGGCGACGTAAAGCAGCCTGATTTGTCCGCCGACCTCAAAGGCCCATTCGATGGTTGGCTCGAGCACCGTGTGGCGGTCCGCAGACGTGATGTGACCGTTGGCGACGAAACCGATGGTGCCCGGCGGCAGGTTCTCGATCGGTGTGAACATGGGTGTCCTCCTCACGTTCGTCCCCGCGAGGAGGTGTCTAGGGCGCGCTTGCAGCAGTTTGTTGACGGCTCCGTGAAACTTCGGCAGCGGAATTCCGACGCTTCCGTGACGGCTGCCCGCTATTCCGCCAGCCAGGTTTTCGCCACCGCCAGCTCGTCGACCGAAAAACTCCTGACCTGCGCCGGCATCATCATGCCGAAGCCCTCCACCATGGAGCGGAACGCGGGATTGTCTGACACGAAAGCGATCTTCTGGAAGTCGAAGAAGTGGCGCATCCCGAACAGGGTGTCGCCCATTGCCGCGCCGAGTTCGTAGCCTTCGAATTCCGGCCCGGCGACGAACAGGAAGCGCAGCTTGCCGCCCTCGGCGAGCTTCGCCTCGATCTCGGGTATCAGCACCTTGGTGTAGTCCTCGCTGCTGATCTTGCCGACGGCCGAAAAGCCGATCACCCCGGGCGGCAGGTCGAAAACGGGTCTGAACATGGCGTGGTCTCCAAAGGTGCCAGTTACAGCGCGATCCTAGCCTGCAGCGGGCGCGGGTACGAGCACCGCTGCGCCCGTCAGCCGACCCTCCCGCAACCAAGCGAGCGCCGCGTCCGCTTGTTCCAGCGGGAAGGTGGTGACGCTGGTCGCGATCGGTGTTTCGGCCGCGAGCCTCAGGAATTCCTCTGCGTCGGCGCGGGTGAGATTGGCGACCGAACGGACCACCCGCTCGCCCCATAGGATTTGGTACGGAAAGGCCGGGATATCGCTCATGTGAATGCCGGCGGCGACCACCACGCCGCCCTTGCGCACCGCTCGCAGTGCCGCCGGCACGAGCGCGCCGACCGGTGCGAAGATGACCGCCGCGTCGAGCGCGTCCGGGGGCGTCTCGTCCGAACCGCCGACCCAAACCGCTCCCAGCCCGTTCGCGAAATCCTGTGCCGCGCGGTCGCCCGGCCTGGTGAAGGCGTAGACCCGCTGACCTCGGTGACGGGCGACCTGCGCCATGATGTGTGCGGCTGCACCAAAGCCGTAGATGCCGATGTGCTCGCCATCTTGGGCCATGCGGTAGGCGCGGTAGCCGATCAGCCCGGCACACAACAGAGGCGCCGCTTCCGCATCGCCGTAGCGTTCAGGCAACCTGAAGCAGAACCGATGGTCCGCCACGACCATCTCCTGATAGCCGCCGTCGATGTCGCAGCCGGTGAAGTGCGCGTTGTCGCAAAGGTTCTCTTGTCCGGCGAGACAGAAGCGGCAATGGCCGCACGTCGCCCCGAGCCAGGGGATCCCCACGCGCTCGCCGCGAGCAAAGCCGCTGACGCCGGGTCCGAGGCCGACGATTTCGCCGACGATCTCGTGACCGGGGACGATCGGGTAGCGTGCCTGCGGCAACTCGCCGTCGACGACGTGAAGGTCCGTCCGGCACACGCCACACGCCGCGACCTTGACTAGCAGCTGACCGTTGCCGGGCTCGGGCTCTTGCCGATCCTCAAGTCTCAGCCGCCGGTTCGGGCCGTCGAGCACCATTGCGCGCATGGGTGGCATCCTTGCACAGCCAAAGCCGCCCGCCCAAGTCGCCGGCCTGCGCGTGAAGGTCGCACGAGCGCACCGCACCGCCCGTGACGACGCGGGAACCGGTGGCACGGTTGCCCTCGACCCCGGCAAGTCACTACGATCTGCCGGAGACTGGGCTGAACGTCGCTGATTCGAGAAGAAAGGGACGCCGGACAGACGATGCGCACCGCAAGGCTCTTGGCGGCCGCTGTTGTTTTGGCCTTTGCCGGCGGATCGCCGGCGATCGCCGGCAGCAACCTGCCGGAGGCCAAGGCCCTCTTTGGCAAGGTCACCGGCCCGACGCCGGTCGAAGCGCGCTCCATCGGCTTCTACACGCGCGGCTGCCTCGCCGGCGCCAGCCAGCTTCCCGTCAACGGGCCGACCTGGCAGGTGATGCGCCTGTCGCGCAATCGGTATTGGGGAATGCCGGAGCTGGTTGCCTACCTCGAACGGCTCGCCAACGATGCGCAAACCAAGGAAGGGTGGCCTGGACTGTTGGTTGGCGACATGTCGCAGCCGCGGGGCGGCCCGATGGTCACCGGCCACACCAGCCACCAGGTCGGCCTCGACGTCGATATCTGGTTCGATCCGATGCCGGGCCGCACGCTCAGCGCCGAGGAACGCGAGACCATGTCGGCGACCTCGTACATAAAGGCCGGTACGAACGTCGAACTCGACAAGACCCGATGGACCGAGGCCCATAGCCGGCTCATTCGCCGCGCCGCCAGCTACCCCGAGGTCCAGCGCGTCTTCGTCAACCCCGGCATAAAGAGGGAGCTGTGCCGCTGGGCGGGAAGCGACCGCGCATGGCTGAGCAAGGTCCGCCCCTGGTACAAGCACGACGATCATTTACACGTCCGCCTGCGTTGTCCGCCCGGCATGGGCGGCTGCAAGCCGCAGGACCCGCCGCCCGCTGACGATGGCTGCGGCGACAACCTTGCCTGGTGGCTGAGCCCGGAACGCTACAAGCCGCCGAAGGGGCCGATCACCTACGCGCCGGAACTCACGATGGCTGACCTGCCGAAGGCCTGCACCGGCGTTCTGACCGCGAACCCCGCCGGTCTACCGGCCGATGCGCTGAAGGCGCACACGCCGCTACCGCGCCCTCGTCCAGAGATGAACTGAGCCGGCCGGCCTCACCTGAGGCGGATGCGTCGAGCGAACGCCCGGGGTTTGCGCCTGTAGACGGCGCCGCCGAGAGCAAACGCCTCCCGTTCAAGCTGGCGCCGCTGCTCGGCGACGAGGGCAAGCTGCCGCATGAGCGAAGTATTGCCCGACCGCGATAGCGCCAGCCTCTCTGCTAGCAGCGCATGGTCGTGGTCGCGGCCCAGAAGCTCCGACATGCGATCGAGACGGCGGGCCAGCCGTCGCGCCCGCGGCGGCAGCCGCCGCCGCGCGAGACGCGTGAGGTGCCAGAAGTGCTTGGCCTCCTTGCGCCAGCGGTGGAGGTCCGGCGTCGCCAGGCTGGTCCTTGCCCGCCGCATGGCCCGCCGGCCGCGGCGGTACGAGCGCTTAAGGGCGGCGTCGAGCAACGCGGCGCCGTCGAAGTCCGTTCCGAGCGCGGCGATTTCGTCCCGAGTTGCCGCCAGTTGCCTTTTGACCTCGCCGACCGGCGTGTTGTTCTGGTGCGTTGCCGCAGCCTCCCGGTCGAGGGCTTCCGCGACCCGCTCGAAACCCACATCCTCGGAGGCGGTGGCGGCGAGATCACGCGCACTCGCCGCGGCAACGTCGGCGTCGCGCGCGTGTGATAAAAGCCGCGCCGTCGCGGCCACTTGGCGTCGCAGGGCGACGACGCGCTCGCCGAACGCCGGTTCGAGCACGCGGAGCAAGGTCCGCACGCGTTTGAGCCGCTGGCGCACCCGGTGGATGCGTTTCTCGACCGGCCCAATGCCGGTGAGATCCGCCAATGCGTCGCCCACGTCACCCAGGATCAGCCGTACCAGGCCGGCGGTGATATCTTCTTTCTTACCGACCCGGTACGCCACCACACCCTCACACCGCCATGCCGCGCCCGTGCTGACGCGTCCGGCGTTCGGTTGCTGTCGGAATAAGTAAGCGCGCTCGGCGATTCGCCGAAGCGATCCCCCGGAACCGAACTATTGCGCAGCAAGTGCGGTTGGGCAGGTTACGCCGGTGCCCCCGAGGCCACAATAGCCGCCCGGGTTCTTGGCCAGGTACTGCTGGTGGTAATCCTCGGCGAAATAGAACGAAGGGCGGTCGACGATCTCGGTGGAGATCGCGGGATAGCCGCGCGCCGTCAGCTCCTTCTCGTACATGGCCTTGACGCTTTCCGCGATCGCGCGCTGGCCGGCATCGGCGACGTAGATGCCGGACCGGTACTGGGTTCCGACGTCATTGCCCTGGCGCATGCCCTGGGTGGGATCGTGGGCCTCGAAGAACGCCCTGACGAGCGACTCGTAGCTGACGGTTTTGGGGTCGAACACGACGAACACCACCTCGTTGTGGCCGGTCTTGCCGGTGCACACTTCCTGGTAGGTCGGATTGGGCGTGAAGCCGCCGGCATAGCCGACCGCCGTGACGTGCACGCCGGGAATCTTCCAAAAAATGCGCTCCGCTCCCCAGAAACAGCCGAGGCCGAACAAGGCAGTCTCGCTTCCTTCCGGATAAGGTCCCTTGAGCGGTTGATTGTTGACGAAATGGGTCTCTGCGGTGGGGATGGGTTCGGGGCGTCCCGGCAGCGCTGAGTTGGGCTCGGGCATGGCCGACTTGCGGCCGACGAGATTGAAGATGTTCATTGATTATCCTCCGGTCCGAATTGGCACACCGCCATCGCCGCTATTTCTGGTTCGTCAAGCGTAGGCGGGCCGGCGGCGGCGGCGGCGTCCGAGGTAGGTGAGCAGGAAGCCGAGAGCGCCGAACACCAGCCAAGTGGGCAGCATCAACATCCACATGATCAGCGGATCCCATAGCCAGTCACCAATGTAGGCTTCCACCGTGCGCTGAACGAACGCCTGCGCCGACATCAGGCTTGAAGGACTGACCTCGAACCATGCCTTCCCAAGCTCGGTTACCGTCAGCGCCGAGGCCGCGATCGACTTAGCCGCGTCGACCACCAGCGCCACGAGGGCGCCGGCGATCAGCCACAGTCCGATGAAGCGTGCGAGGAAACCGATCATGACAGGCGCGCTGGCCGCGATGAGGATATGGTCATCGGGTCATTTGACGGCAACGGCGGCGCCGGTCAACTCGCCGCGACCGTGGCGTGACCCGTGGCCGGTCACGGCCTTTCCTTGGCTTTCTTGGCCGCCTTTGCCGCCTCGAATTCGGTACGCGTCGCCTCGTTCGCCGGGTAAAGGCCGATAATCGAGCGCCCGGCGCCGACCTGCTCGTCGACCCAAGCCTCGAACGCCGTCATTTCGACAGCATCGTCCGCGACCTCCTCAACAAGATCGGCCGGGATCACCACGACGCCTTCGGCGTCGCCGACCACCCAGTCGCCGGGGTAGACGGCAACGCCGCCGCAGCCGACTGGCACGTCGATGTCGACGGCGTGGTGGTGGATGAGATTGGTCGGCGCCGACGGTGCGCGGCAGAAGGCGGGGAAGCCCATTGCCGCGATGTCGGCGCTGTCACGCAGCCCGCCGTCGGTAACGATGCCAACGGCGCCCCGCACCATCATGCGCTTCACCAAAATGCCGCCCGCCGAAGCAGCTCGCGAATCGCCGCGCGAGTCGATGACCATCACCGCGCCGGGCGGGATGGTCTCCACGGCATGACGTTGCGGGTGACGCGGGTCCCCAAACACAGCCAGCGTGTCGATGTCCTCCCGGGCCGGAATATAACGAAGCGTGAACGCCGGGCCAGCCATTGCACACGTACGCGGATTGAGCGGTCGCGCGCCCTGCACGAAAGTGTTGCGCAGGCCGCGCTTGAACAGGGCGGTAGTCAGCGTGGCGGTGCTGACCGCCATGAGTTTGGTACGCAGGTCCGCCGCGACCTCCCGATGCGTCATTTTGCTAGCGGCCCCGCCGTTGCCTGTCGCGACCGGCTCAGCCTCGGCCTCTGGAAGAGCTCTGGTCGCTCGACCAGCACCGTTTCGAGATAGACAACCGCCCCCGCCGTGTGCTCGCGCACCCTTGCCTCCGTCCCTTCGCGATTGCCGGCTTCGATGGCATCCATGATGCCGGCGTGCTGCTCCACCACTTGCCTTATCTTGCCCGGTTCCGGCACCTGGAGAAAGCGAATGCGGTCGAGATGGGCTTTCTTGACGTGGATAGCGCTCCACAGGCGTCCCATTCCCGCCGTCTCGAACAGCCAAGCGTGCATGCGGTCATCGAGCACGGTGAAGCGGGCAAAGTCGCCCGCCATCGCTTTGTCTATTCCGACCGGCAACTCTACCCGGGCACTGCGATCGAACTCTCGGAAGTCGCCGGACAGAAGGCCGAATGTTCAATGCGATCCGTGAGGTGGCGGTCGACTGGGACGGCCGCGAACCGATTCGCCCTTTCCCTTCGCTCGACGGCGACTGAGACCATGACGCCAGGTGGTGGCAGGAATGGCGGCACCGGTCTTGCGGTACCGATGACGCGGCCCGCCGCCTTGCAAGGGGGTTGCCGGCCACTATAGTGCGCGGCCGGTGCGCGGCACGACCTGGCGCCGACACCCAGGAGGGGTGGCCGAGTGGTTGAAGGCGCACGCTTGGAAAGCGTGTTTACGGGAAACCGTAACGCGGGTTCGAATCCCGCTCCCTCCGCCAGTTAGCGCTGCAAGAAATTCTCCGCGGCATTCAAGCGCGCTCCAATTCGCGCGGTT
>CAYTXI010000086.1:0-11080 GCA_964441935.1 uncultured Bauldia sp. | reverse complement strand
ACGCGCCCGACTTCCTCGGCTACGAGGGCGCCATCGAGCTCGCCCGCGACCACCCGGATGTCGTCAAGCGCGGCCTCGCCCTGAAGAAGATCGGCAACGCGCTGATGACGCTCACCGGCGGGCGCGAAGTCCACCCAATCAACGTGCGCGTCGGTGGCTTCTACAAGGCGCCGCGCAGACGCGACCTCCTCGCTATAGCCGCCGACGTCAAGCGCGCTCGCGACATGGCCTTGGAAACGGTGCGCTGGACCGCCGGCCTCGATTTCCCCGACCGCGAGCGGGACTACGAGTTCGTCTCGGTGAGCCACCCCGACGAATACCCTATGTGCGAGAGCCGCATCGTCTCCAACCGCGGCCTCGACATCGCGCCCAGCGAGTACAACGACCACTTCGAGGAAATCCACGTCGCCCACTCCAATGCGCTCCAGGGGCGCCTCCGCGAGCGCGGCGCGTTCCTGGTCGGGCCGCTGGCACGCTTCGCCCTCAACTTCGACAAGTTGACGCCGCTCGTCCGCGAGGAGGCCCATGCGGCCGGCATCGCGCCCGTGTGCACCAACCCCTACAAGAGCATCGTGGTGCGGTCCCTCGAGGTGCTCTACGCCTGCGAGGAGGCGCTGCGCATCATCGAGGACTACGAGGAGCCGGACCGGCCGTTCGTTCCGGCCGAGCCCAGGGCCGGCGTCGGCCACGGCGCCACGGAAGCGCCGCGCGGCATGCTCTATCACCGGTATCGCCTGGACGAGGACGGGTCGATCCTGGAAGCCCAGATCGTCCCGCCCACCTCGCAGAACCAGCCGAGCGTCGAGGAAGACCTGAAGCTCCTGCTCGACGGCTGGATCGACCTGCCGGAGGACGAGCTCCGCCACCGCTGCGAGCAGACGGTCAGGAACTACGATCCGTGCATCTCCTGCGCCACCCACTTCCTTGATCTCAGGATCGACCGCGGCTGAGGCAAGCGATGGCGCCCCGGCAGACACTGGTCATCGGCGTCGGTCATCCCGACCGCGGCGACGATGCGGTCGGCCGCGTCATCGCCGAGCGCCTCGCGGGGCGGACGCCCGACGGCGTCACCGTCATCGACACCGACGGCGACGCCGGCCGCCTGCTCGACCTGTTCGAAGGCGCCGACAACGTGGTGATCGTCGACGCGGCCGTCTCCGGCAGCGTGCCGGGAACGATCCGCCGCATCGATGCGGCGGCAGGCGCGCTGCCACCGGTGTTCGCCATGTCGACCCACGCCATCGGCCTTGCCGACGCGGTGGAGCTTGCCCGCACCCTCGACCGCCTGCCCGCGCGCTGCATTGTCTACGCGGTCGAAGGCGCAACCTTTGATCTCGGCCAGCCGCTGTCACCGGAGGTCGCGGCGGCGGTCGACGACGTGGTGGCGCGGGTGCTTGACGAGTTCGGCGCCGAGGTGACGTGAGCCGGCCATGCACGAGCGCGCCCTGATGAACGACCTCATGCGCCGTATCCTGGCGACCGCCGCGGCCGAGAACGCGACGCGGGTGACCGGCATCTCCGTCCACCTCGGTGCGCTCAGCCATATGACCCCGGCGCACTTCGCCGATCACTTTCAGCAGGCCGCCGCCGGCACCCTCGCCGAGGGCGCGGCAATCACTTCCACGGCCTCGGAGGACATCAACGATCCCAATGCCGCCGACGTGGTGCTCACCAGCGTCGAGGTTGAGACGTGAACCTCGCCGAAGTCGCCCCTGCCCCGCGCGCCGCTCCTCGCGAGCGGGTGGAGCTGAAAGTGCGCGGCCGCGTTCAAGGGGTCGGCTTCCGGCCGTATGCGTATCGTCAAGCGGCCGCCTTCGGTCTCGCCGGCTGGGTGGTGAACACACCCCAAGGCGCCACCCTTGAAGTCGAGGGACCGCCAGACGCTGTTGCAGGGTTCGTCGATGCGCTGACCAGCGAACTGCCCGCCCCGGCCACCATCGACAGAATCGAGAAGCGCACGCTCCCGCCAACCGGCGAGAGCGGCTTCACCATCCGCGAGAGCGCGCTTGCCGGCGATCGCTCGGCGACGGTCCTGCCCGACATCGCCACCTGCGAGGAATGCCTCGCCGAGATCGCCGACCCCGCCAACCGGCGCCATCGCTATCCCTTCACCAACTGCACCCACTGCGGCCCGCGCTACTCCATCATCGCCGATCTTCCCTACGACCGCGCCCGCACGACCATGGCCGGCTTCGTCATGTGCGCGGACTGCCGCGCCGAGTACGAGGACGCGTCGGACCGCCGCTTTCACGCCGAGCCCAATGCCTGCCCGAGGTGCGGGCCGCAACTGGCGCTGCGAGATACAAGCGGCGTCGCACTCGCCATCGGCGACGATGCGCTCAGCACCGCCGCCGACGCGATCCGCGACGGGAAGATCGTCGCGGTCAAGGGCCTCGGCGGCTTCCACCTGATGGTCGATGCGCGGAACGAAGACGCCGTGGCGCGGCTGCGCCAACACAAGAATCGCGAGGAAAAACCGTTCGCCGTGATGTTCCTGTCAATGGCGGCGATCGAGGCGGTTGCCGACGTGTCCCCCGTCGAAGCCACGCTGCTCGAATCACGCGAGCGCCCGATCGTTCTGGTGCGCAAACGGCGCGACACGCTTGCCTACACAGTTGCCCCCGGCAACCCGCTGGTTGGCGCCATACTGCCCTATACGCCGCTGCACCACCTGTTGCTGGGCGATCTCGGCTTCCCCGTCGTGGCGACCAGCGGCAACCGGTCCGACGAGCCGATCGTCACCGACGAGACGGAAGCGCTCGCCCGCCTCTCCGGCATCGCCGATGTATTCCTAGTCCACGATCGGCCGATCGTCCGCCCGGTCGACGATTCGGTGGCGCGCGTCGTCGCCGGCCGGCCGATGCTGCTCCGCCGCGCCCGCGGGTACGCGCCGTCGCCGATCGCCGTGGTGCTCCCGCCGGGCATTCTCGCCGCCGGCGGTCATCTCAAGGCGACGGTCGCGCTCACCACTGAGGCTGGCGTTGTCATCAGCCAGCACCTCGGCGACCTCGATGCGGTCGAAGCGCGTGACGCTTACGACCGCGCCATCGCCGATTTGACCCGGCTGCACGCGACCGAACCGAACCGCGTCGGCCGCGATCTCCACCCCGATTATCACTCGACCCGCGCCGCAGAACGCCTTGGTGCACCGGTGGTCGCCGTCCAGCATCACCTCGCTCACGTCGCTTCATGCATGGCCGAGCATGGCCTTGGGCCGCCGCTCCTCGGCGTCGCCTGGGACGGCACCGGCGACGGCGGCGACGGCACCGTGTGGGGCGGCGAATTCCTGCGCGTGGCGGAGGACGGCTGGCACCGGGTGGTGCACCTGAGGCCCTTTCGCCTCCCCGGCGGCGAGGCCGCCGTGCGCGAACCGCGCCGCGCCGCCTTCAGCCTGCTTCATGAAATCTTCGGCCGCAACGCGCTGGAGATGACCGACCTTGCACCTATCGCCGCCTTCACAGCAAAGGAGCGTGCGACACTGGCGGCCATGATCGACCGCGGCCTCAACGCCCCTGTCACCACCAGCGCCGGCCGCCTGTTCGACGCCGTCGCCGCCCTCCTCGGCCTCCGCCAGCGCTCCACCTACGAAGGCCAGGCCGCGATGGAACTCGAATGGGCGGCGGAGACCGCAAACGCGACTGCCAAGCCCCTTGCATTTCTCCTGCGCGCAGGCGCCCCCCCGATCCTTGATTGGGAGCCGGCGGTGCGGGCGATCCTGGCCGATCGCGCTGCCGGCGTTGCGACCGGAGAAATCGCCGCGGCGTTCCACCGCGGCCTTGCCCTTGCCATCGCCGAGGTCGCCGCCACAATTGGGGAGGAGACGGTGGTGCTGACCGGCGGCTGTTTCCAGAACGCCGTCCTGACGGAGGCGACGGTCGCGGCGCTGCGCGCCGCCGGCGCAACGCCGGTCTGGCACGAACAAGTGCCCCCGAACGACGGCGGGCTCGCCCTCGGTCAGGCATACTGGGCGGCGCGATACGTGGGAGACGACTGATGTGCCTGGCGATCCCCGGCAGGGTGCTAACGGTCAGCGGCGACGACCCGCTCACCCGCACCGCCCGCGTCGATTTCGGCGGCGTCGTCAAGGAGATCAACCTCGCCTACACGCCGGAGGCCGCCGTCGACGACTACGTCCTCGTCCATGTCGGCTTCGCCATCACCGTCATCGACGCCGACGAGGCGGAGAAGGTCTTCGCCCACCTCGACCGCATCGGCGAGATCGAGGCGGAGCTGGGTGGCCGCTAATGAAGTACCGCGAGGAATATCGCGACCCCGCCGCCGCCCGCCGCTTCGCCGACGAGATCGCCCGCATCGTCACCCGGCCGTGGGCGATCATGGAGGTCTGCGGCGGCCAAACCCACGCAATCGTCCGCTACGGCATCGACCAGCTGCTGCCGCCCGAGGTAACGCTGATCCACGGCCCCGGCTGCCCCGTGTGCGTGACCCCGGTCGACTACATCGACAAGGCGATCGAGATCGCCGCGACGCCGGGGACGATCCTCACCTCCTTCGGCGACATGCTGCGGGTGCCGGGCACCGACACCGACCTGCTCGCCGCCAAGGCGAACGGCGCCGACGTGCGCGTCGTCTATTCCCCCCTCGACGCGCTGGAGATCGCCCGCGCCCATCCCGACCGGGAGGTCGTGTTCTTCGCCGTCGGCTTCGAGACCACCGCGCCGGCGAACGCCATGGCCGCTTACCGGGCGAAGCGCGAGGGCGTCGCCAATTTCTCGCTGCTCGTCTCGCACGTGCTGGTGCCGCCGGCGATGCGCGCGATCCTCGATTCGCCCTCGAACCGCGTTCAGGGCTTTCTCGCCGCCGGCCACGTCTGCACCATCATGGGCTTCGAGGAGTACCTGCCCATCGCCGCGCGCTACCGCGTGCCGATCGTCGTCACCGGCTTCGAACCGCTCGACATCCTCGAGGGCGTGTGGATGTGCGTGAGCCAGCTCGAACAAGGCCGCGCCGAGGTCGAGAACCAGTACGCCCGCTCGGTCAAACGCGCCGGCAACCGTCCAGCCCAGGAGGTGATGCGCGAGGTGTTCCGCGTCGTGCGCCGACGCTGGCGGGGTATCGGCGAGATCGAGGAGAGCGGCCTGGCGCTCGCCGACGACTACCACGCCTTCGACGCCGAGCATCGCTTCGGCCCGGTCGGCGCCAGCGGCGAGGACGAGGGCGAGTGC
Organism: uncultured Bauldia sp.; assembly: GCA_964441935.1. Classification (GTDB taxonomy): domain Bacteria; phylum Pseudomonadota; class Alphaproteobacteria; order Rhizobiales; family Kaistiaceae; genus JBBDMC01. The sequence continues at coordinate 5,897 of CAYTXI010000086.1, read as the reverse complement.
ATCAGCGGGCTCATCCTCTGCGGCGACAAGAAGCCGCCCGATTGCCCCGCCTTCGGCACCCGCTGCACGCCGGAACATCCCCTTGGCGTCACCATGGTTTCGTCGGAAGGCGCCTGCGCCGCCTACTACCGCTACCGCGGCGCCGAGGTCCCCGCCGCAGCTGAGTAAGTCTTTATGGAACAAGACGATTTCGCGCTTGCTTGCCCCGTGCCCCTGCCCGGCGACGAGACCGTCAAGCTCGCCCACGGCGGCGGCGGCCGCGCCAGCGAGCGCCTGCTCGACACCATCTTCCGCCCGGCCTTCGACGGGCCGGAGCTCGCCCGCCGGCACGACGGTGCGCGGCTGAATCTGACCGGACCGATCGCTTTCACCACCGACAGCTACGTCGTCCGCCCGCTGGTATTCCCCGGCGGCGACATCGGCACGCTCGCCGTCAACGGCACGGTCAACGACCTCGCCATGTGTGGCGCCGAACCGGCCCACATCAGCGCCGGCTTCATTCTCGAGGAAGGGCTCGACACTGCCCTCCTCGGTCGTATCGTCACTTCGATGCGCAACGCCGCCGACGCCGCCGGCGTCCGCATCGTCACCGGCGACCTCAAGGTCGTCGACCGAGGCAAGGGCGACGGCGTCTTCATCAACACCGCCGGCGTCGGCACGATCGTCGCGCCCGACCCGGTCGAGCCGGCGAGCGTCGCCCTTGGCGACGCCGTGATCCTCTCCGGCGACATCGGCCGTCACGGCATCGCCGTCATGGCCGCGCGCGAGCGGCTCGGCTTCGAGTCGGCGATCGAGAGCGACTGCGCCCCGCTCGCCGAGCCAGTCCTGGCGCTCCTCGACGCCGCCGTCGCCGTGCATTGCCTGCGCGACCTGACCCGCGGCGGCCTCGCTTCCGGCCTGGTTGAGATCGCCGAGACCGCGGGCCTCGCCATCGAAACCGAGGAGAGAGCGATTCCCGTTCGCGCCGACGTCGCCGCGGCTTGCGAGATCCTCGGCCTCGATCCCTTCCATGTCGCCTGTGAGGGTCGCTTCGCCGCCCTCGTCGCCCCCGCGGACGCCGAGCGCGCCCTCGCCGTCCTCAGGCGTTTCGCGGTCTGCGCCGAATCGGCGATCATCGGCACGGTCGCCGCGGGCCCGGCCGGCCGCGTCTCCTGCCGCGGCCCGATCGGCGGGATCCGCATCATCGACATGCTGTCGGGCGAGCAGTTGCCGCGCATCTGCTGATCCGACAACCGCGCAGGGCCGTTGATTTGTCGCAAGACGAAGCCTCCGTCACCGGCGAGAATGCCGACATGACCGCAGACCGGCCACCGCCCGAGACCGCCGCCGCCGACGCCTCCTATGGCACCGTGGTCGCAGTCCATGGCGCCGTCGTCGAAGTAGCGTTCGAATCCGGCCGCCTGCCGGAAATCGACGAGGCCTTGGTCATCGAATGGGACCGGCCCGAAACGCTAGTGGTCGAGGTCCAGAGCCACCTCGACGAGCGCCATGCCCGCTGCGTCGCGCTGCAATCGACGGCGGGGCTCCGCCGCGGCGTGCGCGCCCGCGCCACCGGGCAGCCGATCACCGTCCCGGTCGGCGACGCGGTTCTCGGCCGCCTCATCAGCGTTACCGGTGAACCCGCGGACCGCGGCCCAGCCTTCGCCGACGACATGACCCGCTGGCCGATCCACCATGCCGCCCCGCGGCTCGCCGAGCAGCGCGCCTCGGCGACCCTGTTCGAAACCGGGATCAAGATCATCGACCTGCTGGCACCGCTGTCGGAGGGTGGCAAGGCCGCCATGTTCGGTGGCGCCGGGGTCGGCAAAACGGTGCTCATCATGGAGCTCATTCGCGCGGTCGTCGAGAGCTACCACGGCATCTCGGTGTTCGCCGGCATCGGCGAACGCTCCCGCGAGGGCCACGAGATGCTGACCGAGATGCGCTCTGCCGGCGTCCTCGACCGCACGGTTCTGGTCTACGGCCAGATGAACGAGCCGCCGGGCGCCCGCTGGCGCGTCGGGCTGACGGCGCTGACGGTGGCAGAGTATTTCCGCGACGTGAAGAACCAGAACGTCCTGTTGCTGATCGACAATGTCTATCGCTTCGTCCAGGCCGGCAGCGAGGTCTCCGGCCTTCTTGGGCGCATGCCCTCGCGCGTCGGCTACCAGCCGACGCTTGCCACCGAGGTCGCCGCCCTCCAGGAGCGCATCGCCTCGGTCGCCGGCGCCTCGGTGACCGCCATCGAGGCGGTCTACGTGCCCGCCGACGATTTCACCGACCCGGCGGTCACCGCCATCTCCAGCCACCTCGACAGCGTCGTCGTCCTCTCACGGCAAATGGCGGCCGAGGGCATTTATCCCGCCGTCGATCCGCTGTCCTCGACCTCGGTCCTGCTCGATCCGACTGTCGTCGGCGAGGACCATTACCGCATCGCCAAGGAGGTGCGCGAGGCGATCGCCCACTACAAGGAGCTGCAGGATATCATCGCGCTGCTCGGCATCGAGGAGCTCTCCGCCCGCGACCGCGTGATCGTCAACCGGGCGCGGCGCCTCCAACGGTTCATGGCCCAGCCGTTCATGGTCACCGAAGCTTTTACCGGGCGCCCGGGCCGCTCGGTCAAGCGGGCCGACACGCTCGTCGGCTGCAAGGCCATTCTCGCGGGCGAATGCGACGATTGGCCGGAAAGCGCGCTCTACATGGTCGGCACCATCGACGAAGCCCGCCAACGGCACGAGGCGTCCGCGCGATGAGGCTGCTGATCACCACGCCGACGGGAGTTGTCGTTGATCGCGACGACGTCGTCTCCGTACGCGCCGAGGACCCCACGGGGAGCTTTGGGATTCTCGGCGGTCACGCCGATTTCGTAACGGCGCTGAGATCGTCCATCGTCGGCTGGCGGCAGCGGGACGCCGAGGTCGGATATTGCGCCGTCCGGCGCGGAGTTCTGACGGTGACGGCCGGACGCACCGTCGCCGTTGCCACCCGCGAGGCGATCTTCGATGCCGACGTCGCCAGGCTGGCGGACACCGTGCGCGACTGGTTCCATGTCGCCGCCGAGGCCGACCGTGCCGCCCGCTCCGAAACCATGCGTCTGCAAGTGATGGCCGTGCGCCAGATCATGAAGTACCTCAGACCAGAACCGCCGGGACCGCCCGGCGCCGGTCCATGAGCGACAAGCCCGAGTTGCCGCCGGAGGCGGAGCGCATGATCGACGCTGTGCGCCGACGCGCCGAACGCCACCGCCGCTGGTTCGCCGAGGACGAGCGGTCGCTGATCGGCTATATCGGCCAGATCGGCGTCCTGGGATGGATCATCGTGTTACCGACGCTCGCCGGCGTCCTTCTCGGCCGTTGGCTCGACACGACCTTGGACACCGGCATTTTCTGGACCGCGCCGCTGATGCTCGTCGGACTGATCCTGGGCTGCTGGTCCGGCTGGCGATGGATGCACCGCCAATGACCGCGCTCGCCACGGCCCTCACCTTCCTCGTCGCCGGCGCCGCCCTCGCCGCCGTCCACTTCGGTGCGCTCGCATTGAACGTCACGCTGTTCACCAATGCCGAACGCCGCTGGCTGGCCGTCCCGGTGCTGGTCGCGCGGATTGCGCTCACCGTCGCCGGCTTCGTCATGATCGCGCGATACGGCGCCCTCCCGCTGCTGTTCGCCGCCGCCGGCTTCGCCGGTGCGCGGCCGTTCATGTTGCGTCGGGCGAGGACAACGCCGTGACCGAGACGCCCTTCGCCGCAACACCGCTGTTCGCGATCGGACCGATCCACGTCACCACGCCCGTTGTCGTCACCTGGGCGATCATGGCAGCGCTGACGCTTGTCGGATATCTGATCTCGCGGCACCTCGACGTGCGCAACCCGTCCGCCGTCCAGACTGTCGCCGAAGTCATCGTCGAGGTGACCAGTGCCCAGATTGGCGACATCGTGCGGCGCGATCCGCGGCCTTTCCTACCGCTCGTCGGTACGCTGTTCTTGTTCATCTTGGCTGCCAACTGGTCGGCGATAGTGCCCGGCGTCGAGGCGCCGACCGCGCATCTGGAAACCGACGCCGCGCTCGCCGGCATCGTCTTCGCCGCCACGATCTGGTTCGGTGTGACGATGCGCGGTGTCGGCGGTTATCTCAAGAGCTTCGCCGAACCCAACTACGTCATGGCACCCCTCAACTTCATCGGCACCGTCGCCCGCACCTTCTCGCTCATGGTCCGCCTGTTCGGCAACGTGGTCGGCGGCGCCTTCGTCATCAGCATCATTCTGTCGCTCGCCGGCCTCCTGGTGCCGATCCCGCTGATGGCGCTCGACCTTCTGATCAGCGCGGTCCAGGCGTACATTTTCGCGATTCTCGCCGCCGTCTTCATCGGCGGCGCGCTCAGCGGAGGCCCGCAGACGGAGTCACAGGAAAGGACCGAATGATGGACATGATCCACATCGCCAGCATCCTCGGCGCAGCATTCGCCGTCGCGTTGGGGTCGCTCGGCCCGGGGCTGGGCGAAGGCCGGGCGGTCGCAGCAGCGCTCGATGCGATCGCCCGCCAGCCGGAATCGGCCAACACGCTGTCGCGCACGCTGTTCGTCGGGTTGGCGATGATCGAGACAATGGCGATCTACTGCCTGGTGATCGCGCTGCTGCTTCTCTTCGCCAACCCCTTCGCCTGATGGTCCGATATGCAGATCGACTGGTGGACGCTTGGACTGCAGACCGTCAACGTCCTGGTTCTGGTTTGGCTGCTGTCGCGTTTCTTCTTCCGGCCGATCGCCCGCATGATCGCCACGCGCCAGCGTGAGACCGAGGCGGCCATTGCCGACGCCGCTGCCGCCCGCCAGGCCGCGGAGGCCGCCCAGCTCGACGCAGAGAGCCTGCGCCAGCAGTTCGCCGACGAGCACGACAAGATCGTCGCCGAGGCCCGCGCCGCCGGCGAGGCCGCGCGCACCGCCCGCGTCGAGCGGGCAGCCGGCGACATCGCCACCTTGAAGGCCTCCGCCGAGGAGACCATCGCCAAGGAGCGCGCCGCTGTCGCCACCGAGGCCATCGAGCACGCCCGCAATCTCGCCGTCGATATCGCCGGCAAGTTGCTTGCCGAGCTTCCCGGCAAGACCGGCGACTCCGCCTTCCTCGACAAGCTCTGCGCCGAAGTCGACACCTTGTCGGACGACCTGAAGAAGGGCCTCATGGCCGCCGACGGCGGCGAGCCGCCTGAGATCGTGACCGCCGCCCCGCTCGCCGAAGCCGACGCCGCCAGGTGCCGTGAGAAGCTCGCCGCCACGCTCGGTCGCGACATTCCCATCCGCTTCCGCGTCGACCCTTCGGTGCTCGCCGGCATCGAGTTGCGCGGTCCCCACACCGTGGTCAGGGCGAGCTGGCGCGGCGACCTCGACCGCATCCTTTCGGAGCTGAATCGCGATGCCGACCGCCAGTGACCAGCTTCGCGAATGGCTCGACGAGGCGCGTCGGACCGTTGCCACGGTACCGCTCGGCGCCAGCGCCGAGGAGGTCGGGCGGGTCGAATCGGTCGGTGACGGCATCGCCATGGTGTCGGGCCTGAGATCGGTCCGACTCGACGAACTCGTCCGCTTCGACAACGACGGCTTCGGATTTACCCAGATGCTCGACCGCGACCTGGTCGGCTGCGTCCTGCTCGACGAGCCGCGGGGCATCGACGCCGGCTCCCGGGTCCACGGCACCGGCGAGGTGGTTCGCGTTCCGGTCGGGCCGGCGCTGCTCGGCCGCGTCGTCGATCCGGTCGGCCGCCCGTTGGACGGCAAGGGCGCCATCGCCGGCACGCGCGAGCCGATCGAGCGTCCGGCGCCGGTGATCGTCGATCGCGACCTGGTCAGCGAACCGGTGCAGACCGGCCTTCTGGTCGTCGATTCCATGTTCGCCCTCGGCCGCGGCCAGCGCGAGCTGATCATCG
>CAYTXI010000085.1:0-11134 GCA_964441935.1 uncultured Bauldia sp. | reverse complement strand
ATCGCGTTCGTGAACGGAGTCTCGGTCACGTACCTGCCGCCCGGAGAATTGGCGGCGGCCCCGGATCGATGAAGCACCGGTACATCGCGGCCGGGCTCGCCGCCGCTGTGGCGATCGCGGTATGCCCGCCGGCAGCAGCGGAGACGGCCGCTGACCTGTTCTCCGGATTCCAGGCGCGGTCGAACGACCCGGTGAGGGTCGATGCCGAGGCGCTGGAAGTCTACGAGGAAGGCGAGCAGCGCATCTCGGTGTTCAGCGGCAACGTTGTGGTTACCCGCGGCGTTACCAGACTCGAGGCCGGTACAATTACCCTCTACTCCGACCTGGAAGCGACATCGGCCGATGCGTTCACGCGCATCGAGGCGAACGGTGGAGTCTTGGTCCGATCACAAAACCAGACGGTCAGCGGCGACACGGCCGTCGTCAACATGACCGCTCGCACGATCACGGTTTCCGGCCGCGTTGTCCTCTCACAAGGCAAGAACGTCCTGACGGGCAGCCGTCTGGTGGTGAACCTGGCGACTGGACGAGCCCGGTTGGAGGGCGGACAGGTGCGCGGCGTGTTTACGCCGAACAACCCCCCCGAACTCGGCCAATAGGCGCTCGACAGCCGAAGCCGGACAGCCTATTTCCCAAAGACCAACCAGAGGTGCCGGTGGCAACATCGAGTTTCTTCGGCCGCGGCGCGAGCCGATCGCGGGGGAGAACGGCGCGTCGGCGGCGGGCCGAAGCCCGCCGGACAATGGCGCCCTCGCGGCTCGTTCCCGATGCCGGCGGCCGGGGCTGGCTGATCGCCCGCGAGCTCGCCAAAGCCTATCGCGGGCGGCCGGCGGTTCGCGACGCAAGCCTCGCAGTGGCGCGCGGTGAAGCGGTCGGTCTGCTCGGACCGAACGGCGCCGGCAAAACCACCATCTTCTACATGATCACCGGCCTCATCCGGGCCGACCATGGCACTATCGAAATCGATGGCCACGACATCACGGGCCTGCCGATGTATCGGCGATCGCGCCTGGGCATCGGCTACCTGCCGCAAGAGGCGTCGATCTTCCGCGGTCTGACGGTCGAGGCCAACATCAGAGCGGTGCTGGAAGTCGTCGAGCCGGACCGACGGAGCCGCGAGGAGCATTTGGAGGCGCTGCTCGAGGAGTTCCACATCGCCCACCTGCGCCGCGCCTCGGCGGTGTCTCTGTCCGGCGGCGAGCGACGGAGGTGCGAAATTGCCAGGGCACTCGCCGGTCGCCCGGCGTTCATGCTGCTCGACGAGCCGTTCACCGGCATCGACCCGATCGCGGTCGGCGACCTCCAGATCCTAGTCCGGCACCTGACCAGCATCGGCATCGGTGTCCTGATTACGGACCACAACGTGCGCGAGACACTCGGACTGATCGACCGTGCCTACATCATCCACAGCGGCGAAGTGCTGTTCGAAGGCCGGCCGGACGACATCGTGGCCAGCCCAGAGGTCCGGCGCCTTTACCTTGGCGAACGGTTTAGCCTTTAACCGCGGCTTTGCTTCGGGTAGGTAAGACAAGCAAAAGTCGGACCAAGTCCCAAGAAGGCAGCCCCGGCGTTTATGGCACTGTCACACAAACTTGAGCTGCGCCAAAGCCCAGCGCTGGTGATGACGCCGCAGCTGATGCAGGCGATCAAGCTCCTGCAGCTCTCGAACCTCGACCTGATCGCGTACGTGGACGCCGAACTGGAGCGCAATCCGCTGCTTGAGCGCGCCGAAGCGGAGGGTGGCGACGAAACCGACGGTGAGGAGCCCGACGAGCCGGGAAGCCGCGCAGCCGAAGCGGCCGAGGACGACGCGCCGGAGTGGCTGGAGACGCGGCTCGAGACTAACGCCGACGCGATCGCCGGGAAGCTCGACACAGACCTCGGCAACGTGTTCCCCGACGATCCTGGCGGGGCCAGCGAAATCGCACCGGCGCCACCGGTCGACAACTGGTCGGCGGTGCCGTCGCGTCAAGCGGTCAGTGCCGAAGACTACAATCTCGAGGCCTTCGTCGCCGAGGAAAAGTCGCTCGCCGACCACCTCGGCGAGCAGCTCGGGCTGGCAACGAGCGATCCGACCGTGCGGCTGATCGGCCACGTTCTGATCAACGAAATAGACGAAGCGGGGTATCTGTGTGTCGACCTGGCGCAGGTTGCCGAACGCCTGGGGACGCCGATCGAGGTCGTCGAAAAGGCTTTGGCGGTCGTCCACTCTCTCGAACCGACCGGCGTCGGCGCTCGTGACCTTGCTGAGTGCCTGGCGATCCAGCTCCGTGAACGCAATCGCTTCGATCCGGCGATGGCGACGCTCATCGGCCATCTCGACCTCGTCGCCAAGCGCGACCGCCTGACCCTCACGAAACTGTGCGGCGTCGATGAAGAAGATCTGGCCGAGATGCTCGCCGAGATCAGATCGCTCAATCCCAAGCCCGGCAACGCCATCGGCAGGGTGCACGTCCAGGCGGTGATCCCAGACGTGCTGGTGAGACCGGGACCGGATGGTGCCTGGTTGGTCGAGCTCAACTCCAGCACGCTGCCCAAGGTTCTGGTCAACCAGACCTACTACGCCACCGTCGCGCGGCACCGCCACAGCGAAAACGACAAGGTCTACCTCGCCGATTGCCTGCAAACCGCCAATTGGCTGGTCAAGAGTCTTGATCAGCGAGCGCGGACAATCCTCAAGGTCGCGACCGAAGTCGTCCGCCAGCAGGACGCCTTCCTGACTCGTGGTGTCCAACACCTGAGGCCGCTGAACCTGAAGACGGTGGCCGAGGCGATCGGCATGCATGAATCGACCGTGTCCCGCGTCACCTCAAACAAGTACATGGCAACGCCACGCGGGATCTTTGAGCTGAAATACTTCTTCACCGCCGCAATCCCGGCGGCCGACGGCGGCCCTTCGCACTCAGCGGAGGCGGTCAGATTCCGCATCCGCCGGCTGATCGAGGAGGAGGCCGCCGACGCCGTCCTCTCCGATGACATTATCGTGCGATTGCTCCGCGAATCCGGCATCGACATCGCCAGACGGACGGTCGCAAAATACCGGGAAGCCATGCACATACCGTCGTCGGTACAGCGCCGGCGGGAAAGACAAGCGACGCATTGAGCGGGGCTACAACTGTACGTTTCACCGTCCGCCGCCAACGACGGTTGAATCGCCCTCGTCGGCCGTGTTGACTTGTCTCAATGCGGTCCCTAGAAGGGCGCCGAACATGAGCGGGGCGTTGCGAGAACAACGGGACTCCCGCGTGTATCGGTTCGCCTTCGGTGTCGCGCTGATGCCGCTGGATCCGCGCAAACGTTGGAAGGCGAGGCCCGATGGCTCTGCGTATTTCAGGCAAAAACATCGACATTGGCGACGCCCTGCGGGCGCACGTCGAGACACGTGTCGAGGTAGCGGTGGAGAAGTACTTCGATGGCGGGTTCACGGGGCACGTGACCCTCGTACGGGAAGGCTCAAGTTTCAGGACCGACTGCGCGATCCATCTCGACACAGGCATTGTGCTGCAGACGGAAGGCCTCGCTCAGGATCCCCATCAGAGCTTTGACCTGGCGGCCGAACGCGTTGAGAAGCGGTTGCGCCGCTACAAGCGACGGCGCAACCAGCGCCACGTCCGCCGCGGCGCGGATTAGCCGCCGGCCAGCCGAGCGGCGACCCACGAAGCCGAGCATACGTATGGACGGTCAAGATGGACCTGAGTGACCTCGTCAAACCCGACGCGATCCTGTCTGCGCTTAAGGCGAACAGCAAGAAGCAGGCCCTGCAGGCGCTGGCTGAGAAAGCGGCGGCGCTCACCGGCCGCGAGGAGCGCGAGATTTTCGAGACCCTAGTCCAGCGCGAGAAGCTCGGCTCGACGGGCGTCGGCAACGGCATCGCAATCCCGCACGCTAGGCTCCCCGGTCTCGACCAGATTTTCGGGCTGTTCGCGAGGCTCGCCAAGCCAATCGACTTCGAAGCGGCGGACGAGCAGCCGGTCGACCTGATCTTCCTGCTTCTGGTGCCGGAGGGCGCTGGCGCGGACCATCTTAAGGCGCTAGCGCGGATCGCCCGGCTGTTCCGCGAGCCGGGCGTGATCGGCAAGCTCAGAGCCTGCACCGACAAATCGGCGATTTACGCGATTGTCACCGAAGGGACGACGTCGGACGCCGCCTGAGGCGGAACCGGTGAAGCAACACGCCCACTCAGTGCAGGCTCACAGTCTCCAGATCGTTCTCGTGCGCGTTCATGACCACGGCTTCGCGGCTGTCGGCAAGCATGATCGGACTGCCGTCGGCGGCGAGTAGCGCCCACAACTCAAGGCCCGGGGCGACCCGCGGCATCGTTGGAAACAGTCCGCGCGCCTGATCGGCGTTCAGCGGCCGGACATAGGCTATGCGACCGCCGCCAAGGCCCGCGAAGGTCTCAGGCGACATGATCTCTTTCTGATTGGTCATACGCATCTTGCTCCTCGCATCGGACCGGCTTCAGCCGCGTCCGCTGATTTCGATTCGCCGGGCCACTCTGGCGGCCTCGGGGCGTGCGAGATCAATCGACAGAAGCCCATCGGCGAGATCGGCGCCGAGTACCTCGATGCCCTCGGCAAGCACGAAGGTCTTTTGGAACTGCCGGGCGGCGATGCCACGATGAAGGTATTCGCGCTCGCCATCGTCCGTCTGCTTGCCGCGGATGACGAGTTCGTTCTCCTCAACGGTGACATCAAGTTCGTCACGGCCGAAGCCGGCCACCGCAACAGTGATCCTGAGCACCTCGGGACGGTCCGCCGTCTTGGGTAGGCGCTCGATGTTGTACGGTGGATAGCCGTCGCTCGACGCTTTGGAGAGCCGATCCAGCGCCCGCTCGATCTCATCGAAGCCGAGCAACAGGGGACTGGACAATGTGGAGATTCGCGCCATGTCGTGCGGTCCCGTAAGTCAAGGCAACCACCCTTTCCGGACCCTTCATAGAGGCATCCAGTGGCCATGATATGGGGGCCGGCCGCCGCGCCTTCAAGTTGTCGTGGACGGCCCAGTGGACGCGACGGCCGCGGGTTGCCGCGGTCTCGGGGCATTGCCATCATTATGCGACCGGGGCAAATGGCGGTTGTCGAGCCGACCGCCAGATGACGCCGCCGAACAAACCCGAACACACGGGAAGACGATGACGCGGACGCTGGTCGGGCTGATTGTCGTGCTTGGCGTCGCCGGGCTCGCCGCGTTCTGGGCGGCAACCGCACCGCGCGCCGTAGCGCCCGGCGACATTCCGCAGTACGCGCCGGATGTCGCCAACGGCGAGGCCATGTTCTGGGCGGGCGGATGCGAGTCCTGTCATGCGGCCGCCGGCGCGGAAGGCGATGGCAGATTGAAGCTCGGCGGCGGGCAGGCCCTGGCGACGCCGTTCGGCACTTTCAAGACGCCCAACATCTCTCCCGACCCTGACCACGGGATCGGCGGATGGACGCTTGTGGAGTTCGTCAACGCCATGAAGTTTGGCGTTGCGCCGGGCGGGATCCACCTCTATCCGGCTTTCCCCTACACCTCCTATCAGCGCATGCGCATGGAGGATATCATCGACTTGAAGGCGTTTCTCGACACGCTGCCGGCGGTCGCCGAGCCCAACCAACCGCACGAACTCCCTTTCCCCTTCAATATCCGCCGCGGGCTCGGCTTGTGGAAGCGTCTCTACGTCGACGGTAGGACGTTCGAGCCCGACCCGGCGGCAAGCGACGACGTCAATCGCGGCGCCTATTTGGTCGAGGGTCCGGCCCACTGCGGCGAGTGCCACACACCGCGCAATGTCATCGGGGGACCGATCGCCAGCCGCAGGCTTGGCGGCGGCCCGTCGCCGGACGGCAAGGGCACGGTGCCGAACATCACGCCAGACGAGACCGGCATTGGCGCGTGGTCGCGCGCGGAGGTCGTCAATCTGCTCGCGACCGGCTTCCTGCCGGACTTCGACGTGGTGGGCGGCGCGATGACGGCGGTGGTCAGGAACACCGGCATGATGAGTGAGGCCGACCTTGAAGCCATCGCCGCCTACTTGCAGACGGTGCCGCCCGTAACGTCGGCCGACAAATAGTCCCAGGGCTTCTGGTCCTAAGGCTTCTCCCAGCGACCGGACTTCTCCGATCGGAAAACCGCATCAAGCACGCGTGCCTGCAGGATGGCATCGTCGACGCCGAACTCGAGCGGCTCTTGGCCACGGATCGCGCGGCCGAAAGCCTCGGCCTCGATTTGATACTGATCGGCCTTGGGCAACCGGATCGATTTCGCCGACGCGTCGCCGAGCTTCTTGCCATCGTCGAGGTAAAGCGTCATCGCCCCGCCTTGCGGTGCATTGAACGGGATTTCGACTTCGAGGCGTGCCTTATCGCCGAGGATGTGGACACGCTGATAGGGCGTCGCCTGGGTCGAGACCGTGAAAGTGAGATGTCGGCCTTCGCCGAAATCGATCACCGCACTGGTCGTGCGGTCAGTACCGAATTCCGGATCGCGGTCAATGAGCGCCATGACGCGTACCGGTTCGACATCGTAAATGTAGCGGGCGCCGACAATTGGATAGCAGCCGATATCATAGGCGGCACCACCGCCAATATCGGCCATGTTGCGGACGTTGTTGGGATCGACGTTGAAGTAGGTAAACAGGCACTGGATAGCACGCACCGTGCCCAAGCGCCCGTCGCGGGCGACCGCACGCGCCCTTATCCACTGCGGATGGTGGCGAACCATGAAGGCCTCGGCGATGAGAACGCCGGCGGGCACCGACTTCAGCTTCCTTGCCTCGGCTGCGCTCAACGCGATTGGCTTCTCGCAAAGGACGTGCTTGCCCTTCTTCGCGGCCGCAAGGGTCATCGGCACGTGAAGGTGGTTGGGCAGCGGGTTGTAGATCGCGTCGATCTCGGGATCGTCGAAGAGTTCCTCATAGGAACCATAAGCAACCGGGATGCCGAGCTTGCGGGCGGCCTTCCGCGCCCTCGCCAGGGAGCGCGAGGCAATCGCGCGCACCTCGAGCTTCCCGCTCTCGAGCATGCCGGGAATGACCTTTTCGGTCCCGATGCGTGCGGTCGATATGATTCCCCAGCGGACCCTGCCGCCGGTTGAACTACCCCTGGCCATTTCTGCCTCCCCTGGATTGCCGACACCGAATGGCGCCGGCGTCTAAGCAACCGGCTCGCCCCCGAATTGGCAACCCGCCATCGCCGAAATCTCGTCAACAACGTCCCGGCAGCGCTCGGTGCAGGCGGTCAAAAGCGTTTCTTAACCTCTATTCGTCATGGTTGTATTCCTAACTCTTTTGCCCCTTTAAATTGTGGGGAGGCGAGAATGGTGACAAGAAACGCGAAGCTGCAACCGCTCGACGACGCACGCCGCGAACCGACGACGCGCGTGTTGCTGGCCGGCGATCAGAATTTCCTCGACACCGCCGCCGAGGCGCTCGACGCCGACGGCATATCCTTGATCGACACCGCCCGCACCGGCGATGCGCTCATGGAAAAGCTCGCGCACGGCGAAACCGATTGCATCGTTATCGACCGCAAACTGGGCAAGCTTAGCAGCACGGCGTTGCGCGAATCGATCCTGGCCAAACAGCCCAATCCGGTACCGATGGTGTTGCTGACGAGTGAAGGCGACGCCAAGACGGTGGTCGAGGCGTTTCGCAACGGCTTCAGCGACTACGTGGTGCGTGGCCAAAACAGCGATGGTGAACTGGTACAGGCGGTCAGACGCGCGGTCACCCAGCACCGCAAGAGGCAGTCGCTGTTCGACGAGATCGAGTACCTGTCACGGATCGCAAAGTACGACCGGTTGACCGGCCTGCCCAACCGCAACTTTCTCGAGGACCGGTTGCTCAGCCTGATCGCCAGCGGACAGCGCCACAACAGCGAATTCGCCCTGTTCCTGATCGACCTAAACAACTTCAGACAGATCAACGACATCTACGGTCACGCGGTCGGGGATCAGGCGCTGAGGGCGTTTGCCCGACAGCTCACGGCAACCTCCCGCTCGTCCGACTCTCTTGGGCGGTTCGGCGGCGACGAATTCCTGTACCTCGTCGACCACGACGTCTCGTACGAGCGGATCGAACTGGCGTGCGCGCGCCTGGCCGACGCTCTGTCGTTTTCCGTCGAGTTGGAACATGTCGGGCTGTCGTTGTCGGCGAGTATCGGCGCGGTCATCTACCCGCGCGACGGAACGACGCCGGACGAACTGCTGACGGCGGCGGATCACGCCATGTATACGGCAAAGGCCAACGGAGTCGGCCATTGCCTGGCGAACACGATCAGCAGCGCGCCAGCGGGCGACGTCACCCAGACGAACGGGAAGGAGCGCAAGCCGCACAACCGCAAGTCGCGTGGAGACAGCCCCAGGGAAACCACGGCGGCGCCGGCAGAGACTCTCGGTCGTGTGACCAACATCGCTCACCGCGACGAAAACCGACGGGCCGAACGCCGCAACCGCGTCTTTCAACGCGGACGAATCATCCTTGGCGACGGATTCTCGACCATCGATTGCATGATCCGCGACCTGTCCAGCCGCGGTGCCCGCGTCACGGTCGAAGACGTGATAACCGTGCCGCAGCGGTTCTCCTTCGCCATTCTCGCTTCAGGCACGGTCCACTTCGCCATCCGACGCTGGCAGAATGGTCGCAGCATCGGCGTCGAGTTCCAGGTGGACGGGCAAGGCGAGACGACTTCCGCCGCCGGGAAGGATGCGCGGCTAATGGCGGGCTAGTCACTGGCTGCCGAGGGCCTCGGTGGGCTGCGGAGACCCCTCTCCGTCGCTGCCTTCGCCGGCATTCACCGCCGCCAAGGTCCAGACGATCATCTCGGAGGCCGCCCGACCGAAGGCCGCACCAAGCGCGGTCGCTGCGGCCGACGCATTGTCGGCGGTGCTGACCGGCTCGGTCGCGGTGAATGTGCGGGCATCAATGACCGTGCCGGCGGAGTCGATGACCCTGGCGGCGAAAGCCACGTCGGCGGCGGTCGCCGGTGCCGTGTCTATGCGAAATTGGCGAACGGCGACCAGGAGCTGGTAGTCGCCGGCCACACCCCCCAAATCGGTGCCGACGCGCGGGTAGCCGGCGTTCTCGAATCCCTCGATCAGCCTAGCCTGGACGAGCAGCGGGAGACTGTCGGCCCAGCGTACGTCTTCGAAGACGGGCACCTCGCCGCCGTCCTGCTGCAGGAGGATGCGCTGGGTGTCGAGCACGACGACCGCGGTCGGTTGTGGAATGGTGAGCTGAACATCGGGGACGGGCGGGATCGACGCAAAGGTGGCCGGCGCGGTGAGATCGTAGGTGACGTTTTCCCCTTTTGGTTGTCCACCGCCGGTGAGGCGCTGCAGGCCTTCCAAAATGCTGTCGACCTTGTCGGAGTTGCGCGCGAGCGCGGCGGAGAAGGTGTCGATGTTGGCTATGGCGTCGTGCAGCGAATCGGCATTCTCGGCGAGGATATCGTTGAGGCGGGTGAGCGCCTCCCGACCGGAGGTCATCAGGTCCTGGAGCGCGGCGCTGTCGGCGACGAGGAGCGGCGGCTCCCCGTCGGCACCGATCGGCGGCGACGCCGATGGCGTGCCGCCGGTGAGCACCACCGTGGGGGTCCCGGTCAAGCCGGTGAAGGCCAACCCGACGTGGGTGTCGCTGCGAACCGGTGTCCGTTTGTCGATCGCGATCGCCGCGATCACCTCGCCTGGCTGGTCGACGTTGAGCCGAAGCCCGGTCACTTCGCCGACCTTGATCCCGTTGAAACGGACCTCGGAGCCGGCAGAGAGTCCCGACACCGAACCGTCGAAGCGGATGTTGTAGACGGTGCGTTCGCCGAGGCCGCCGGTGTTGTACAGCCAATAGACGAAGCCAAACCCCGCGCCGGCGATCGCCAGAACGAACAGCCCGATCAAGAAATAGCGTGCCCGAATTTCCATTGCCCGCATCCAGCTAGGAATTGATCCCCGCGCCGCTGCGCGTGAAGCGCCCGCGCCTGCCGCCGAAGTACGCCTGCACCCACGGATGATCGGAGTCCAGCATGGACGCCATCGGTCCCTCGGCGACGATCCGTCCGTCGGCCAGGGCGGCGATGCGATCGCAGGCCGTGGCCAAGCTGTCGAGATCGTGGGTGACCATGAAAACGGTGATGCCAAGAGTGCGCTGCAAGGTGCGGATCAAAACGTCGATCTCGCCGGCGGCAATCGGATCGAGACCAGAGGTCGGCTCATCGAGAAAGACGATCTCCGGGTCGAGGGCGAGCGCCCGCGCCAGGGCCACGCGCTTGGTCATCCCGCCGGACAGTTCGGCGGGATACTTGATGGCATCGTCGGGGGCGAGCCCGACCATGGACAGCTTGACCATGGCGAGTTCGTCCATCATCGGTTCGGGGAGCCTCAGGAAGTGGCGCATGGGAAACTGAAGGTTCTCGCGCACCGTTAGCGAGGAGAACAGCGCGCCCTGTTGGAAAAGGATGCCCCAGCGCCGCTCGACCGCCTGCCACTCGGTCTCGCTTGCCCGGTCGATGGCGACGTCGAAGACGCGGATGTCGCCGGCGCGCTTCTTGACCAAGCCGATGATGGAGCGCAACAGCACCGACTTGCCGGCGCCCGACCCGCCGACGACCCCGAGGATCTCGCCGGATCGGACGTCAAGCGACAGCCGCTCAAGGACGATCTGGCTGCCGAAGCCCGCGACCAGGTCGCGCACGGAGATCACCACGTCGGGGCCACCACCATCCATGGCGTCACATCCCGATCGAGGCGAAGAACATCGCGAAGAACCCGTCGAGCACGATGACCAGAAAGATCGACTTCACCACCGACGCGGTCGTCTGCAGCCCGAGTGACTCGGCGCTGCCCTTGACGCGCATCCCCTCGGCGCAGGCGACGACGCCGATGACGAGCGCCATCACCGGAGCCTTGATCATGCCGACGGCGAAGTCGTCCACCGACACGGCGTCGCGTAGCCGCTCGAGGAAAATCAACGGACTCATGCCGCCGTAGAGCCAGGCGACCGTGCCGCCGCCGAAAAGCGCGGTCATGGAGCCGATGAAGGTCAGGATCGGCAGGGCGATGACGAGCGCCAGCACACGCGGCAGGATCAGAACGTCGGCCGGCTCGATGCCCATGGTGCGCAGCGCGTCGATCTCCTCGCGCATCTTCATGGAGCCCAACTCGG
>CAYTXI010000084.1:0-11786 GCA_964441935.1 uncultured Bauldia sp. | reverse complement strand
CTGGTCACCGCCCTTGCCGGCAAGCAGGCCGGCACCTTCCCGGTTCCGATCACCATCGTTCCCGGCAACCTCGACGACGAAGCGATCGCCGCCATCGCCTGAGCCGGTCCCCCAGCCTTGATGTCGCCGCCCGCCCGGCCTAAGTCTTCTACCTGCGTTCGTGGCCTTGAACCGCGTCAACGAAGGGCTGTTGAGATGTTCATCCAGACCGAAGCCACCCCCAATCCGGCCAGCCTCAAGTTCCTCCCGGGCCGCGTGGTCCTGGGCTCCGGCACCGCCGAATACCGGAGCGCCGAGGATGCGGCCGACTCACCGCTCGCCCGACGCCTGTTCGCTATCGACGGCGTTGGCGGCGTGTTTCTCGGTGCCGACTTCATTACCGTTAGCAAAACCGATGGCGAATGGCCCCATCTGAAGCCCGCCGTGCTCGGCGCCATCATGGAGCATTTCATGTCCGGCGTGCCGGCGGTTGACCGCGCGCCGGAACCTGAAGGCGACGTCGAGTTCTTCTCCGAGGACGATGCCGAGGTGGTCGCCACCATCAAGGAGCTGATCGAGACCCGCGTGCGCCCGGCCGTTGCCCAGGACGGCGGCGACATCACGTTTCAGGGTTATCGCGATGGTGTCGTATTCTTGAACATGCGGGGCTCTTGCGCCGGCTGCCCGTCCTCGACGGCGACCCTAAAGCACGGCATCGAGAACCTGCTTCGCCACTTCGTTCCGGAAGTGCGCGGCATCGAGGAAGTCCCGGCGTAGGGCGCTCCGGGCCCGCCGCCTCGACTCGGCTGGGGCGGCACGGTATCCCGGCGCCATGCGCCTCCTCGTCATCGACACCGCGCTCGAAGCCTGCTCGGTCGGCCTCGCCGTCGATGACTCAGCACCCGTCATGGCTTCCGAGATCGTCGGCCGCGGCCACGCCGAGCGGCTGATGCCGATGATCCGTGAGGTCATGGACGCTGCCGGCCTCGCTTTCGCCGACCTCGACCGCATCGCGGTCACCGTCGGGCCGGGCTCGTTCACGGGCCTGCGCATCGGCATCGCCGCCGCTCGGGGGGTATGCCTGGTCACGGGCGCCGAGGCGGTCGGCATTGGCACGCTCGCCGCCCACGCCGACGCGGCCCGAGCCGAACTCGGGCCAACACCGGTTCTGGCGGTCCTGGCCGCCGTCCGCGGCGAGGTCTACGGCCAGCACTTCTCCCCCGATGGCACGGCCGACGGCGCGCCGCGTTTGGGTGCTCCTCAGACGTTCGTTTCACTCCTCGCCGCCAACACCATGATCGCCGGCTCGGGCGCCGACGCCCTTGCCGACGTTGTCGGCCGGGAAGCCGAAGCCCGCATTGTTCACCGCGCCTCCGCGCCTGATGTCGCGGCGCTTCTTCGCCTGGCGCGCCTCGCCCCCTCGGCGAGTGAACGCCCACGTCCGCTCTACCTCCGCCCTCCCGACGCCAAGCCGCAGGCGTCGGCCGTCGCCCGGCGATAATGCGCTGGTCGCTGCGCCCGCGGCTGATCGTCGACGAGGTGCGTCTCGGCGAGGTCGAGGCGCTCGCCGAGATCCACGGCGGCGCCTTCGCCCGCACCTGGGGCGAGGACGATTTCGCCCACCTGTTGTCCGAGCCGGGCGTCTTCGCGCTCGCGGTGCGTCTGCAGCCGCTCTTCGGCGCTCGCCGCCTGGCGGGCTTCATCCTGGTCCGCGTCGCCGCCGACGAGGCCGAGATTCTGACCGTTGCCGTACGCGCTGGCGACCGTGGCCGCGGCCATGGTCGGCTCCTCATGGAGGAAGTGTTGCGCCGGCTTTATCGCGAGCGCGTCGCCGCCTGCTTCCTCGAAGTCGATCGCGACAATCGCGCCGCCGTCGCGCTTTACCGCTCCCTAGGTTTCGTGGTCGCTGGCGAGCGTCAAGGGTATTATCCTGATGCAGCCGCCCGCGACCGCACCGCGCTTGTCATGCGGGTCCATCTTCGCTAAGCGCGAGGTAATCCTGATCGTTGGATCGACCGTGAGCGCGGAAAGCCCGAGCCCGACCCTTGAGGAAGTATGCGTTGCCAAGGGCATGCGCATGACCGACCAGCGTCGGACTATCGCCCGCGTGCTCGAGGCGGCCACCGATCATCCCGACGTCGAGGAGGTCTACCGGCGAGCCTCGGCCCTCGATCCGCACATTTCAATTGCCACGGTCTATCGCACGGTCAAGCTTTTCGAGGACGTCGGCGTCATCACGCGTCACGACTTCGGCGCCGGCCGCAGCCGCTACGAGACCGTTCCCGACGAGCACCACGATCATCTCATCGACCTGAGGACGGGCGAGGTCATCGAGTTCCGCGACGAGGACATCGAGCGGCTGCAGAAGGCGATGGCGGAGCGGCTCGGCTACAAGCTGGTCGACCACCGCCTTGAGCTCTACGGCGTCCCCCTGGCGGGGGACAAGAAGGATCGGCCTTAGGCCGGCCGTTAACCCCGGTTGCCATCGTCGTCCTGCCGCGGTTCGGCGCTATTCTCACCGTCGCCAAAAACCGCTAGAAACGATGCGGGCTGGCGGCCGAGGCCGCCGGCGCCAAGGAGCGCATGAACCGGACGAGCGAGGACCTGAAGAAAGTCTTCATCAAGACCTACGGCTGCCAGATGAACGTCTACGATTCCGAGCGGATGACGGACGCCCTGGCGGCCTCCGGCTACGTTCCGGTCGCGACGGCCGCTGCCGCCGATCTCGTCTTGCTCAACACCTGCCACATTCGCGAGAAGGCGGCGGAGAAGGTCTATTCCGAACTCGGCCGCTTGCGCCACCTCAAGGCCGAAGCCGCCCGCAACGGCCGCACCGTCGTCGTCGGGGTTGCCGGTTGCGTCGCCCAGGCCGAGGGCGAGGAGATCGTCCGCCGGTCCCCCGCCGTCGATCTGGTCATCGGCCCGCAGTCCTACCAGCGCCTGACCGAGCTGCTTGACGAGGCGCGTGCCGGCAAACCGGTCGTCGCCACCGATTTCGATGTTGAGGGAAAATTCGCCGCCCTCCCGGACGGCCCGCGTCCGTTGTCCGCGACGCATCGCGTTGCCGCTTTCCTTACCGTCCAGGAGGGCTGCGACAAGTTCTGCACGTTCTGTGTCGTGCCTTACACGCGCGGCGCCGAGACTTCCCGCCCGGTCGATGCCATCCTCGCTGAGGCGGCGCGACTGGCCGACGACGGCGTACGCGAACTCACCCTGCTCGGCCAGAACGTCAATGCCTGGCACGGCGAGGGCCCCGACGGCCGCGAATGGGGCCTCGGTCGACTTCTCTTCCGCCTCGCCGAGATCCCCGGCATCGACCGCCTGCGCTACACCACCAGCCACCCGCGCGACATGGACGACGTGCTTGTCGCCGCCCATCGCGACCTCGATGCGCTGATGCCTTACCTGCATCTGCCGGTGCAGTCGGGCTCCGACCGCGTGCTCGCCGCGATGAACCGGCGCCACACCCGCGCCGACTACCTGCGTGCGGTCGATCGCGTCCGTTCCGCTTGCCCCGACATCGCGCTCGCCGGCGACTTCATTGTCGGTTTCCCGGGCGAGACCGAGGCCGATTTCGCCGACACGCTGTCGGTCGTCGACGAGGTCGGTTACGCCTCGGCCTTCTCGTTTAAGTACAGCCCGCGTCCGGGCACGCCGGCGGCCGCCGCTGCCGATCAGGTGTCCGAGCCGGTCAAGGCCGAGCGCCTGCGCCGCCTTCAGGCCGCGATCGACGCGCGTCAGGCCGCCTTCATGCGTGCCAAGGTCGGTAGCAATGCCGAGATTTTGTTTGAGCGCCGCGGCCGCTACGCGGGTCAGGTTGTCGGCCGTTCGCCCTGGCTGTGGCCGGTTCAGGTCGCCGCCGACCCGGGCCTCATTGGAACCATCGGCCGTGTCGTCATCGAACGGGCCGGCGCCAACAGCTTCTTCGCCTCGCTTCACGGCCGCTCGGCCGTGGGGCGGGGGCGAGCGGAGGCTGTCGCATGACCGTGCGTCCTGCCGCCGCTGCCGGTGAGGCGTCGATCGCCGAGAATCGCTCCCACATCGTTGTAGCCTTCGACGACAACCGTCTGATCCGGGATTTGTTCGGCGAGTTCGACCAAAATCTCGCCCTGATCGAGCAGCGTCTCGACGTCGACGCCGTTGCTCGCGGCAACCAGGTGACCTTGCGCGGTAGTCCGGATGCGCTGACCCGCGCCCGCCTCGCCCTCGACATCCTCTACGGTCGCCTGCAATCCGGCCATGACATCACGGCGGGCGACGTCGATGGCGCGATCCGCATGGCGGCCGCGGCGGAGGCCCAACTGAACCTGCCGACCCTCGATCCGAAGGGTCGCCTGGCCATGGCCCAGATCGCCACGCGCCGGCGCACGGTGATGGCCCGCACGCCGACCCAGGACGCCTATATCCGCGCCTTCGACCGGGTCGAGCTGACCTTCAGCATCGGCCCCGCCGGCACCGGCAAGACCTACCTCGCCGTTGCCTACGCCGCCGCCATGCTCGAGCGCGGCGCCGTCGACCGCATCATCCTGTCGCGGCCGGCGGTCGAGGCCGGCGAGCGTCTCGGCTTTTTACCCGGCGACATGCGTGAAAAAGTCGACCCTTATCTGCGCCCGTTGTACGACGCCCTCTACGATATGATGCCCGCCGACCGCATCGAACGCGGTCTCCAGTCGGGCATCATCGAGGTCGCGCCGCTCGCATTCATGCGCGGCCGTACCCTGTCGAACGCCGTTGTCATCCTCGACGAGGCGCAGAACACTTCCTCCATTCAGATGAAGATGTTCCTCACCCGTCTCGGCGAGAACTCACATATGATCGTCACCGGCGATCCCAGTCAGATCGACCTGCCGCCCGGTCAGTTATCCGGCCTGATCGAAGCGATCGATCTGCTCCGGGCCGTTTCAGGCGTCGCTCAGGTTCGTTTCACCGCGGCCGACGTCGTCCGCCATCCGCTCGTCGCCCGTATCGTCGAGGCCTACGACGCCGCCGACCGTTCGAGGACGGGCGGCCGAGGCTGACGATTGCCCGCCCTAGCGCCAGGACCCGGACCGACGGTCGCCGTCGACGTCATGATCGAGGCCGGCGACTGGCCTTCCGCGAAGGAAATGCGCCGTCTCGCCAGCGCCGCAGTCGCCGCCACGCTCGCTACGCTCGCCCCCACAATTGCTCCAGCGGCCGAGGTCAGCGTGGTCTTCACCAACGACGATCGCGTGCGCGCCCTTAATCGGCGCTACCGCAGCCGCGATACGGCGACCAACGTTCTATCCTTCCCCGGCCCCCGTGACGACTCGGGTCGTTTCAGCCCGCTCCTGGGCGATATCGTCCTCGCCCGCGAAGTAATCGTGAATGAAGCAGCCGCCGAGGGGTTGCCGATTGCCAATCACGTCACCCATCTTATTGTTCACGGTCTCCTTCACCTTCTCGGCTATGACCACAGGACCGGCGCCGAGGCGGCGGTGATGGAGGGCCTCGAAACGGCTATACTGGCCCACCTCGGCATCGCCGATCCGTTCGCGCACTGATGGACGGCGGCTGCCGCCGCGCGATCATGAACGACAGCGACCAACCACCAACCGAGATCCGGTCGACCGAGCCCCCGACGGAAAAGGCCGGTGCGCCCGACAACCCGGATCGCCCCCGGGATACCTGGATCGATCGCATCCGCGCCGCGGTCGGGCTCAAGGGCCCGGGTTCGATGCGCACCGACCTTGCCGCTGCGCTCGCCGCCGACGATGTGACCGCGGGGTTCACCCCCGATGAGCGGGCCATGCTCGCCAATATCCTCAGGCTGCGCGAGGTTCGCGTCGACGACATCATGATCCCGCGGGCCGATATCGACGCGGTCGACATTGACGTGACGCTCGCCGAACTTCTCCAGAGCTTCCGCAAGTCAGGCCACTCGCGCCTGCCCGTCTTCCGCGAGACCCTCGACGATCCGATCGGCATGGTCCACATCAAGGACCTGATGGGCTTCGCCACCGAGGAGGCGGCCCACGCCGGGCCCAGCGATCGCACTGAGCCCTCCACCGGGCTCGCCCTCGGTCGCGTCGACCTGTCTCGATCGCTCGCCACAGCCAACCTCGTACGCAACATCCTCTTCGCTCCGCCGTCGATGCCGGTCGCAGTTCTCCTCGCCAACATGCAGGCGAGCCGCATGCAGATGGCCCTGGTTATCGACGAGTATGGCGGCACCGACGGTCTTGTCTCGCTCGAGGATGCCGTCGAGGTGATCGTCGGTGACATCGAGGACGAATACGACGTGGACTCCGGCGCCATGATCGTCCCCGATGGCCGCGGCGGCTTTCTCGCCGATGCCCGCGCCGATCTCGACGAGCTTGCCCAGGCCATCGGCAGCGACCTTGCTGCCGGCGAGCATGGCGAGGATGTCGACACGCTCGGCGGGCTCGTCTTTTCTCTGGTCGGACGCATTCCGGTTCGTGGCGAGCTCATTTCGGCGCCCGGCGGCTACGAGATCGAGATCCTCGACGCCGACCCGCGCCGCATCAAGCGACTGCGCATTCAGCGGCGCCCGGCCGCACCCGAGCATCGTCGTCGCTCGCGTCAGGCGCAGGAGCCGGCATCGGGCGCTTGACCGCGGGCTGGCGCACCGCGAGGCTTTCGCGCCCGATTCGAGTGCGAGCCACGCCCGCGTGCAATCCTTCGCCAACTTGATCATCGTCTTGTGGGGCTGGCGCCGGTTTTCCGTCGCCTTGCTCTGTGGCGCCGCCTCCGCGCTGGCCTTCGCGCCGTTCTACGCCGCCCCGATTTTGTGGCTGACGGTTCCCGTCTTCGTTTGGCTGATCGACGGGTCTGAGGCCGCCGAGGGCGCCGGTTTCGTCCGCCGGCTGCTTCCTGCCGCAGGCATCGGCTGGACCTTCGGGTTCGGCTTCTTTCTCGCCGGCCTTTGGTGGGTCGGCGCCGCCTTTCTCGTCGATGCCGATCGCCTGGCGTGGCTGATGCCGCTGGCGGTGATTGCGTTGCCGGCGGGCCTCGCCCTGTTCTGGGCGTTCGGCGCCGCCTTGGCCCGCGCCTTCTGGATGGAGGGCGCACCGCGCGTTCTCGTCTTCGCTGCCGCCCTCGCCATCGGCGAGTGGTTGCGCGGTCACCTATTCACTGGCTTTCCGTGGAACGCGTTCGGCTATGCGCTGATGCCGGCGCCGATCATGATGCAATCGGCCGCGCTCGTCGGCCTGTGGGGTATGACCCTTGCCGCGTTCTTCGTCTTTGCCACGCCAGCGATCCTTGCCGACGATTTCCGGGCAAGCCGCTTCGACCGCATCGTGCTCGGCCTTGCCGTCGTGGTTCTCCTCGCCCACGTGGGCTACGGCGCCCTGCGCCTGTCCGTGGCGTCGGATGCGACCGTTCCGAACGTCCACCTGCGCATCGTCCAGCCGTCCATCCCGCAGAGCGAGCGCTGGGCGATTGACGAAGCGGACGAGACCATGCGGCACTATCTTGATCTCAGCCGTGGCGACGACGTTGGCGGGCTCTCGGCGACCGTTCTGATATGGCCGGAGTCGGCGTTTCCTTTCCTGTTGACCGAGCGCCCCTCGGCGCTCACTGCCATTGCCGATCTATTGCCGGAGGGGACAACTCTGATCACCGGTGCGGCACGGGCCGGCGACGATGGCGACGACTTATCGTCGCAGGTCTTCAACAGCATCTACGTCATCGACGAGTCTGGCGAGATTCGTGCTGCCTACGACAAGGTCCATCTCGTTCCGTTCGGCGAGTACGTGCCGTTTCGCCCGCTCTTTGACGCCCTCGGTATTCGCCAGGTTATCGCCCTGCCCGGTGGGTTCGCCGCCGGCACCCGCCTGCGGACGCTCGACCTGTCGGGCGCGCCGCCGGTCGGCCCCCTGATCTGTTACGAGATCATCTTCCCCGGCGCGGTCACCGAGCCCGGGAACCGCCCGGCCTGGCTGTTGAACGTCACCAACGACGGCTGGTACGGCGACACGCCGGGTCCCCGCCAGCACTTCCTCCAGGCACGCGTGCGCGCCGTCGAGGAAGGCCTGCCCGTGGTTCGCGCCGCCAATTCGGGCATCTCAGCGATCGTCGATGCCTACGGGCGTGTTCACGGCCGCTTGGGACTCGGCCGCATTGGCGTCGTCGATGGTGAATTGCCCGCCGCTTTACCGCCAACGCCGTACGCGCGCTTCGGCGACATGATTGCCGCAGCCATGCTTCTCGGCTGCGGAATCGCAACCATTCTGGGCAGAATTTACCGACAATCTGAGTGAGAATTGACACAAGTCACGGCGGCTGATCAATTAACTTCGCAACCGGGGGGTCCAGCAAACGTCAGCGTCGCCGACTTTGGTCGGCTCGCAGCAAATTGCTGTTTGCCTGCCGGCTTTTGTTGGGATAGTTGGCACCCGGCCCGCGTCAGCCGTAGGCGTTGCCGGTGCCCGATGCCGCGCTGAGGGGTCAGAACCGAATGGCGAACAAGAAACAGCCGAATCCGATCGATGTCCATGTAGGCAGTCGCGTGCGCCTGCGCCGGATGATGTTGGGCATGAGCCAGGAGAAATTGGGCGAACACCTGGGTATCACCTTTCAGCAGATCCAGAAGTACGAAAAGGGCACAAATCGCATCGGCGCCAGCCGCCTGCAGCACATCGCCCGCGTACTATCCATGCCGATATCTTTCTTCTTCGAGGATGCGCCGGGCGCGTCTGCCGCGTCGACGGGCATGGCCGAACCGCCATCGACCAACTATGTCGTCGACTTCCTATCGAGTTCGGAGGGCATCCAGCTCAACCGTGCTTTCGTGCGCATCAGTGACCCCAAGGTGCGTCGGCGTCTGATCGATCTCGTTCGCGCGTTCGCTGGCGAGGATTCGGATGGCTGACAAAGCCGCCTGAGGCATTCCCGATTTCGAGCTGACCTTTGTTGCGGTCCAAGCCGCCGGTCGTTCCCACTGCGTGCCCACCGATTGACCCCCGCGCCGTTCGCTGCCAGAACGACGACGGACATGCCGTACCTTCCGGTTTCCGGCCATCACCGACTTGGAGAAGCCCGCAAGTGCCGCACAGGAATTATCTGTTCACCAGTGAATCCGTTTCGGAGGGCCATCCGGATAAGGTCTGCGACCGGATATCCGATACGATCGTCGACGCCTACATCGCCGCCATGCCCGAGTCCCGCGTCGCCTGCGAGACGCTGGCAACCACCGGCCGCGTCATCATCGCCGGTGAGGTGCGTGGGCCGGAGTCGGTTCTCGCCGACATCGAGGGCCTCGCCCGTGAGGCGATCCGCGAGATCGGATACGAACAGGACGGCTTCCACTGGAAGACGGTCGCCGTCGAGGTCTTGCTCCACGCCCAGTCACCGGACATTGCCCAGGGCGTGGACGCCTCGGGCAACAAGGACGAGGGTGCCGGCGACCAGGGTCTGATGTTCGGCTACGCCTGCCGTGAGACGCCCGAGTTGATGCCGGCCCCAATCTATTACGCCCACGCCATCCTCAAGCGTTTGGCCGAAGCCCGCCATTCCGGCGAGACCCATATGCTCGGCCCCGACGCCAAGAGCCAGGTTACGGTGCGCTACGAAAATGGCGTCCCGGTCGGCGTCGCCTCGATCGTTGTCTCCACCCAGCACCTCGACGTCGATCTTTCTTCCAGCGACGTCCGCTCGATCGTAGAGCCCTACGTCCGCGACACGCTCCCCCGCGACTGGATCAACGGCGTCACCGAGTGGCACGTCAATCCGACCGGCAAGTTTGTGATCGGTGGGCCTGAGGGGGATGCCGGCCTCACCGGTCGCAAGATCATTGTCGACACCTATGGCGGCGCCGCACCGCACGGCGGGGGCGCCTTTTCCGGCAAGGATCCGACCAAGGTCGATCGCTCGGCCGCCTATGCCGCGCGCTACCTGGCCAAGAATGTCGTCGCCGGCGATCTCGCCGACCGCTGCACGATCCAGCTCTCCTACGCCATCGGCGTTTCGCAACCCCTATCGCTCTATGTCGATCTCCATGGTACCGGCAAGGTCGACGAGACGAAACTCGAGCAGGCGCTCGGCGAGGTCATGGATCTGAGCCCGCGCGGCATCCGCCAGCACCTTGGCCTCAACCGGCCGATCTATGCGCGCACCGCTGCCTACGGCCATTTCGGCCGACCACCCGAAGACGATGGTGGCTTCTCGTGGGAGCGCACCGACCTCGTCGACACACTGCGTGACGCTGTCGGCTGAGGGACGCGATCTTCGCCCTCGGCAGCGGGGGCGACCATGAACCAGCGCCGCGACACGCTGTACGGGCGCCGCAAGGGCAAACCCCTGTCGCCGCGCCGTGCTCGCTTGATGGCGACCAAATTCCCGGCGCTCGCCATCGATACCGCCCGGCCGTCACCGGCCGATGTCGCAACCTTGTTTGCTCACCGGCCCTCCGCCGTCAGTCTCGAGATCGGCTTCGGCGCCGGGGAGCATCTGGTTGCCGCGGCCGCCGCCGCACCCACCTCCGGTTTCATCGGCGTCGAGCCATTCCTGAACGGCATGGCAAGCGCCGTCGCCGCCATTCAAGATAACGGCCTCCGAAACGTGCGCCTGTTCGACGGCGAGGCGACGCGCCTCCTCGACTGGCTGCCCCAAGCTGCGCTCGACACAGTCGATCTCCTCTATCCCGACCCGTGGCCGAAGAAACGTCACTGGAAACGGCGCTTCGTCGGCGACCACAACCTTGATCGCCTCGCCCGTGTGCTCAAGCCAGGCGGCTTGTTCCGCTTCGCCACTGACATCGCGTCCTATGTCGAATGGACGCTTATCCATGCCCTCCGCCACCCGGCTTTCGAGTGGACGGCGGAACACGCCGACGACTGGCGCAAACCGTTCCACGGCTGGCTTGGCACCCGCTACGAGGCGAAGGCTCTTCGAGAGGGGCACAGGCCAACGTATCTCACGTTCCGGCGGGTTGTGGCGCCCTGAGAATCGCGACTCCTCACCGGGCTGCATCTTGATTTGCCTTGCATCCACCGGCCCTCGGGACTATATGGGCCTCATCATCTCAAACGATCGGCTTCGTTAGAGAGTGGGCCCCCCGGGACCCGCTCTTTCAGTGTCAGCCGAAGCCGGTCGATCTGGAGGACGCCGGCTTGTTGGAAGCCGCGAGCGACGACCGAATCGTTACCGAGACGGGCCTGGAGGCCCGTATCGCCCATATCATCGAACCGGTGATCACCGGCCTCGGCTACCGGCTGGTACGCGTGCGCGTGTCTGGCCTCAACGGCACCACGTTGCAGATCATGGCCGAGCGTCCGGATGGCACCATGAGCGTGCAAGATTGCGAAGCGCTGTCGCGCGACATCTCGCCGACCTTGGACGTTGCCGATCCGATCGACCGCGCCTACAACCTCGAAGTTTCCTCCCCGGGTATTGATCGGCCACTTGTCCGTCGCTCCGACTTTGAGCACTGGCAAGGCCATGAGGCGAAGATCGAGCTCGTCCGCGCCCTCGACGGCCGCAGGCGCTTCCGTGGCCGCCTTGTGGGCGTCGAGGGCGCGAGCGTCGGCCTGGATACCGGCGAAACGGAGCCCGTCTGGCTGCCGCTTGCCGACATCGCCGAGGCACGCCTCACGCTTTCCGATGCCCTTATTCGTGAAACCCTGTCGCGGCAGAAACGCGCCATGCGCGGCGCCGCCGATGACGATGACGGCGAGAGCCGTCGCCACGCCAAGGCCTGAACCGAACGGAGACACCGACCATGGCCGTCAGTGCAAATCGCCTGGAGCTCATGCAGATCGCCGATGCCGTTGCCCGCGAGAAGTCGATCGATCGCATGATCGTCATCGCGGCGATGGAGGACGCCA
>CAYTXI010000083.1:0-11817 GCA_964441935.1 uncultured Bauldia sp. | reverse complement strand
CCACCGGCACCTCGACGATGGCGCCGGTGCGCTTGACCGTGTCGCCTTCCTTGATGTCGCGGTCGTTGCCGAAGATGACGACGCCGACGTTGTCGGTCTCGAGGTTCAGCACCATGCCGCGGATGCCGCCGGGGAACTCGACCATTTCGCCGGCCTGGACATTGTCCAGCCCATAGATACGCGCGATGCCGTCACCGACCGACAACACCTGGCCGACCTCGGAGACCTCCGCCTCCTTGCCGAAGTTCCTGATCTGCTCCTTCAGGATCGTGGTGATCTCTGCGGCCCGGATGTCCATCAGCCGACCTCTTTCATGGCGAGTCTGAGCGAATTGAGCTTGGTCCTGAGCGACCCGTCGATCATGCGGCTGCCGACCCTGACGACGAGCCCGCCGATCAGTGCCGAATCGACCTTGGGAACCAACGCAACGTCCCTGCCGAGCGCCGCCTTGAGCGCCTCTTTCAGCGCGTCGACTTGACCGTTGGCGAGCACCTCGGCGCTGGTCACCTCGGCCGAGACCTCGCCACGGTGGCGCGCCGCGCGCTGCTTGAACGCGGCGATCATGTCGGGAACCGCGAACAGCCGGCGGTTGGCGGCCGCTACCTTGATCAGGTTAGCGACGAGCCCGACGATCCCGGCACTGTCGAGGACAGCACCGATGGCACGGGTCTGTTCGTCGGCGGAGAACACGGGACTCCTCACCAGCCGTCTGAGGTCGGCGCTCTCATTCATCAGCGTAGCAAAACCGTCGAGGTCCTTCTCGACGGCGGCAAGCGACTCCTCGTCGAGCGCCAGCTCGAACAGCGCGTTGGCGTAGCGCTCTGCTACACCGGCAACGAGTGCGTTACTGTCGGCCACTCAGTCCCTGTTCCCCAGCGCAGCGGGCCTGCTCCGGAAGCGTTCGCCCCGTATCATTAAGGCCTTGAACGGATTGCATTTTCAGGGAGGTCGGTGCGTCCGACCGGCCCCATCCCGAACGTCGCCGTTCGCTTAGCATAGGCCATGGTGCGGAGCAATATGGCGCCACGACACAAGGGGAGGCGCGGCACCATCGCCCGTCCTCGACGACGTATTTGCGGTGATTGGCTGATCGGCATGGAACGAAGCGCCTTCAACGGTCCGTTGCGTGGGCCATCAACATCGGCAGCGACCCCACCGACCGCGGCGATGTCGCTCGCATGACGCCTGCTTCGAACCGCGATCGAGGCCGCAGTCCCTAACCCGGCGCGGGGCCGGTCGCGACCGGCAGCCCGGCCGCACGCCATTCCGGCAGGCCCTCTTCCAGCCGGCGGACCTTGAAGCCGCGTGCGCGCAGAGCCGCGACGGCCTCATAGGACAGCACGCAATACGCGCCGCGACAGTAGGCGATGATTTCCTGTCCGGGATCGAGCTCGGCGAGCCGTCCTTCCAGCTCCTTCAGCGGAAGATTGACGGCGCCAGGAAGATGGCCAGCGGCAAACTCGTCTGCCGGGCGGACATCGAGGACCGTAACCAGCCCGTCGCGCGTGCGCTCCAGCAGTTCCTCTCGCGTGACCGGTTCGAGGTTGTCACGTTCAGCGAAGTATCCTCGCACGACGCGATCGACATCCGCGAGATTGCGCTCCGCCACCCGCCGGAGTGAGCCGACGAGGTCGACCACGGCTTCGTCGGTCAGCCGGTAGAGAACGAATTTCCCGTCCCTTCGCGACGCCACCAAACCGGCCCTGTGCAGCTGCTTCAAGTGCTGGGAGGTGTTGGCGATCGAAAGGCCGACGCGCCGAGACAGCGCCTCCACGCCGCGCTCGCCCTGGCCGAGATGCTCCAGCAGTTCGAGTCGGTCCGGATGGCCGAGCGTCCTGGCGACAAGGGCGAACTGGACGAAGAGCGCGTGCTTGGGGTTCTCGCTTGACATTCCGCCTCGGTTCAATCTATCATTCAATAGATAGTTTGAATGACAGAAATTTACTGACCTGTCAAGGCCTTATCTGCCGGCGCCATCAGCTCGATGGCCGGAACCGAACACGGAGACGTCTCATGATCCTGCGCCAGTTCCTACACGGCGACCCCGTTGCAGCCTCTTACCTTTTCGGGTGCGGTAGCCAGGCCGCTGGCGCTGTCGTCGATCCGGTCGGCGATATCGCACCGTATGTGGAGGCTGCCGAGGCCACGGGCTTGCGCATCCGCTACGTGATCGACACGCATTTGCACGCCGACCACGTCTCGCCCGGCCGCGACCTGGCTCGTGCAGTAGGCGCGGAGTACGTGCTGTTCCACGAGGCCGAGGCGAAGTTCCCGTTCAGGGGTGTACACGACGGTGACGTGCTGGAGCTCGGCAACGTGATGATCAAGGTCATGCACACGCCCGGTCACACGCCAGAGCACATCTCGCTCGTCGTGACGGATCGGACCCGATCGCGGGAGCCGTGGTTCGTCCTGACCGGCCACACTCTGATGGTGGGCGATCTTGGCCGCACCGAGCTTGCCACCAGCGCGGAGGAGGGCGCTCGCGCACTTTTCCGCAGCGCCCGCAGTCTCTGGGCCTTGCCGGATCATATCGAGGTGCTGCCGGGGGCTTTTTCCGGCTCCGTTTGCGGACGCAGTCTGAGCGGCAAGCCGACCTCGACCATCGGTTTCGAGAAACGGAACAACAAACCGTTCCGCATCGCGGACGAGGCTGAGTTCGTTCACGCCATGCTCGCCGACATACCGCCGCCTCCCGCCGGCGCGGCGCAAATCCGCGCGGTCAACTCAGGCCTGACGGCTACCGCAGCGTGACCAACACAGCGAACATCTCCGAAGGCGAAACGGCGGATCTCACCCACGGCATTCGCGAGAATCTCGATCAGTTTCTGCACCAGCTCCTGCAGGTGCTCCTGGTCGGGTTCGCGATCGGGATGATGCGCACCGTGGTGCCGGCCCTCGCCGAGAGCGAATTCGGTGTCCCGGCTGGCTCCTTCGTGCTGCTGACCGCGTTCGTGGTCGCCTTCGGCGTCGTCAAGGGCGTGCTCAACTTCGTGGCGGGGCGACTGTCGGAGAGAATAGGCCGCAGGCACGTCCTGATGCTCGGCTGGGTCGTGGCGCTGCCGATCCCGTTCCTCATCTATTTCGCACCTGACTGGAACTGGATCGTCGCCGCTACGGTGCTGCTTGGCGTCAACCAGGGGCTCACCTGGTCCATGACCCAGACGTCGAAGCTCGACCTCACGCGACCGGATCAAAGGGGCGTGACCATCGGCCTCAACGAGTTCTCAGGCTATGTCGGCGTCGCAGCGGCGGGTGTCGTCACCGGCTATGCGGCCACCGCGCTCGGCGCGCGCCTGGGACTGCTCTTGTTCGGCTTGGCCGTGGTTTTGCTGGCGATGCTACTGACTCAGTTGTGGGTCAAGGACACGCTCCCCTGGGCAAGGGCCGAAGCCGCGAACCACGCGAAGACAGCGTCCAAGGGCCTGCGGCCGCGCTATCCGCAAAACCTTTCGGAGCACCCGACCACCTGGCAGGTCTTCTCGCTGATGTCGTGGCGAGACCGGCGTCTCGCCGCGATCAGCCAGGCCGGGCTCGTTGAGAAGTTCGTCGATGCCCTGGTCTGGGTGTTCTATCCGATTTTCCTCTACCAACAAGGCGTGAGCCTGCCGAACATCGGCTGGATCGTCGGCATCTATGGCTTCGTGTGGGGCGGCTCGCAACTCTTCACGGGACGGCTCTCCGACCATGTCGGGCGCCGGTGGCCGAACATCGCGGGCATGTGGATTTGCGGCGCCGGCGTCGCGATGATGCTTGCCGGTGAGGGCACCGTGTGGTGGTCGGCGTCTGCCGCCGTCACCGGCTTCGGCATGGCGCTGCTCTATCCCAACCTGTCAGCGGCCGTGGCCGACATATCGCCGCCCACGTGGCGCGGTTCGGCGATCGGTATTTACCGCTTCTGGCGCGACCTCGGCTATGGCATCGGCGCCTTCGGTCTTGGCATCGCCGCGCATTTCACCGGCGAAATGACTGCCGCCTTTTGGTTCGTGGCCGTTTCGATGTTCGCTTCCGGCGCGGTCCTGTGGTGGTTCGGCGAGGAGACACACCCTCGGCTCAATCGCGCGATGGCGTGACCGCTGTGTGTTCGGCCGCGGCCAACAACGAGGAGCAAGGAGATGATCTGGAATTTGAAAGCGGTATTGGCAGGCACCGGTCTGGCGTTCGCGTCGACAGCGGTCCGCGCCCAGGAAACGGCCAACCCCGAGTGGTTTGAGCATGGCCCGGGCATGATGGGATGGGGTGGCGGATGGTACGGGATGATACTCGGCCCGTTCTTCATGATCCTGGTCCTGGCCGCGGTGATCGCGCTCGCAGTCCTTCTCGTGCGCTGGCTCGGCGGACCGTGGCAGGGACCCGCCGCGCAAATGCCGGAATCGCCGCGCCGCAGCCCGATCGATATCCTCAGGGAGCGCTTCGCGCGGGGCGAGATCGACAAGGATGAGTTCGAGGAACGGCGCCGCCTTCTCGGCGACTGAATCAAGCCGTGAAGAACCTCCTCATCATCAACGATCCGCCCTACGGCACCGAGCGCGTCTACAACGCTCTTCGCCTGGCTCACGCGCTGCACAAACACAGACCGGAACAAGAGATCACGGTGTTCCTGATGGCCGACGCCGTCGTGGCCGCAAGGAGGGGTCAGAAGACCCCCGACGGCTACTACAACGTTGAACGCATGCTGAAGCGCGTTCTCGCGGGTAAGGGCCGTGTGTTGCTGTGCGGCACTTGCATGGATGCACGCGGCATGACCGATGATGACGTCATGGATGGTGCACGGCGCAGCAACATGGACGAGCTGGCGGCAACCACCATCGACGCCGACAAGGTGATCGTCTTTTGAGCGCGCTCGATACGGCGGTGATGACCAACCGACGGTGAACGCCATGATCGCATCCAAGACCGTTGTTGTGCTGGGTGGAGGCATCGGCGGCATCGTTGCCGCCACTCTGCTGCGCAAGCGCCTGCCGCGTGCGCACAGGGTCGTCCTGGTGGAGCGCGGGGCGGAGCACGTCTTTCCGCCTTCGCTGCTCTGGCTCATGGTTGGGGCTCGTCGCGAGCGGCAGATCTCGCGTCCGATCGCCGCCCTCACCAAGTCGGGCATTGAGTTGGTGCGCGGCGAGATCGACCGGATCGACCTGCAGACGCGGACCGTCAGCGTTGCCGGGCAACAGATCGCGGCCGATTACGTCGTCGTAGCGCTCGGCGCCGAACTCGCACCCGAAACGATCCCCGGCCTCGCCGAGGCAGGGCACAATTTCTATACGCTGGCCGGTGCGCAGTCGCTCGATCGGGCACGCACGGAGATACGCCGGGGCCGCATTGTCGTGCTGGTCAGCGCAATGCCCTTCAAGTGCCCCGCGGCGCCGTATGAAGCCGCCATGCTACTGGAAGCAGACACCCGCAAGCGCGGCGTGCGCGCCGACATCGCCGTCGACCTCTATACGCCGGAGCCCGGCCCGATGCCGGTTGCCGGACCTGAAGTCTCTGCAAAGGTAAGGCGAATGGTCGAGGGCAAAGGTGTGGGCGTCCACACCGAGCACGTCGTCACCGAGGTCGATGCGGCCGGCCGGCTGATTCACTTCAAGGACGGGGCAACCGCACCTTTCGATCTGCTCGCCTACGTACCGCCGCATCGGGCGCCGGACGTGGTCCGCGCGGCCGGTCTCACCGGTGAGTCCGGGTGGGTGCCGGTGGACCGGCAGACGCTCGAAACGAAGTTCCCCGGCGTCTACGCCATCGGTGATGTCACCGGCATTCCGCTCGTGACCGGCAAGCCGCTGCCCAAGGCCGGCGTGTTCGCTCACGGCGAGGCGGAGGTCGTGGCCAACAACATCGTTCACGCAATCACCGGCGGCGGCGCGCCGCGCTCGTTCGACGGCCATGGCAGCTGTTTCATCGAGATCGGCGACAGCCGCGCCGGCTTTGGCAGCGGCAACTTCTTTGCGGAGCCCGCGCCGCAAGTGCGTTTGCGCCCGCCGGGAGCCCTGCTGCATCTCGGTAAGGTCGCCTACGAGAAATACTGGCTCTATCGCTGGTTCTGACGGGTCCCAGCCAAGATCGCGCCAATCGATGTCGCGCCACACGTCGGGGACGGCGTGCAGGCGACCTCACAAGAAACTTTGCGGGTCGATGTCGACCTGGACGCGGAGCGATGCCCGCGGCCTCGGCGCCGCGTTGAGCCACGCGCGCACGTAGCCTTGCAGGTCGGCGGAGCGCGGCGCCTGCACGAGCAGCCGGTAACGGTGGCGGCCGCGCACAACGGCAAGCGGCGCTTCGGCCGGACCGAGCACCTCGATCCGGTCGTCGCGGGGCGCCGTGCGTCTCAACGCCGCCGCGTACGCCTGGGCCTCGCCGCGTTCCAGGCCCGACACCACCAGCGCCGCGAGGCGCCCAAACGGCGGCAAGTGGGCGAACCGGCGCTCGGCGATCTCCTTTTCATAAAAGGCGTCGGAGTCTCCCGAGACCAGAGCCCGAATGACCGCGTGGTCCGGCGCCCAGGTTTGTAGGAACGCGCGGGACCCGACACCCGAGCGGCCGGCGCGACCGGTGACTTGGCTGAGAAGCTGGAACGTACGCTCGGCCGCCCGCATGTCGCCGTGGGCGAGGCCGAGGTCCGCGTCGACCACGCCGACCAGCGTAAGGTGCGGAAAGTTATGCCCTTTTGCGATCAGCTGGGTGCCGATGACGATGTCGAATTCGCCCTTGACGATGGCCGCGAGCTCCAGCCGTAACCGCTTGATTCCGCCGACGATATCGCTGGAAAGCACGATCGTCCGGGCATCGGGAAACCGCGCTTTCACCTCCTCCGCCAGGCGCTCCACCCCCGGACCGACCGGGGTGAGACTGTCGTTGCTATCGCAATTCGGGCAACTGCGAGGCCTTGCCTGAGTATGCCCGCAATGGTGGCACATGAGCACGCCGCGGAAGCGGTGCTCCACCAGCCAGGTCGAGCAGTTGGGGCACTGGAAGCGGTGGCCGCAGGTGCGGCAGAGGGTGAGCGGCGCGTAGCCGCGCCGGTTGAGGAAGAGGAGCGCCTGCTGCTTCTCGCCGAGCACCTCGTCGACCGCGGTCGCCAACGGCGGCGACAGGAAGCGCCCACGCTCCGGCTGGTGCTCGCGGAGGTCGATCGCCGTGATCTCGGGCAGCGCCGCCTTCTCGTAACGCTCGGTGAGCGCGATGCGCTTGTAGCGGCCGGCATCGGCGTTGACCCGGCTTTCGATCGACGGCGTCGCCGACGACAACACCACCGGGAACCCGGCCAGGTGCCCGCGCGCCACGGCCATATCGCGCGCCGAGTAGAACACCCGCTCCTCCTGCTTGTAGGCGAGGTCGTGCTCCTCGTCGACGACGATCAGGCCGAGGTCCTTGAACGGCAGAAACAGCGCCGAGCGTGCCCCGACCACCACCTGCACGCCGCCCTCCACGACCCCCCGCCACACCCGCTCGCGCGCCCGCGGCGCAACGTCGGAGTGCCACTCCGCGGGCCGCGCCCCAAAGCGGGCGACATAGCGCTCCAGGAAGCTCGCCGTGAGCGCGATCTCCGGCAACAGGATCAGCACCTGCCGGCCTTTCCTGATCGTCTCGGCCGCCGCCTCGAAGTAGACCTCCGTCTTGCCGGACCCCGTGACCCCGTCGAGCAACGCAACCGAGTAGCCCTCAGCCGCCACCGCCTCGCGCAGCGCCTCCGCCGCCGCCTCCTGTTCCGTGGTCAGCGTCGGCCGCGCGAAGCCCGGGTCCGGCGGCCGGGCCGGCGGCTCTGCCGGCATCATGACGACTTCGAGAGTGCCCGCCTCGACCAGACCCTGAACCACGCTCGGGGAGACGCCTGCACCGGCGGCAAGCCCGGCCCGCGTCCACGCGAGCCGGTCCGCCGTCCGCTCCAGAACCCGGGCGCGCGCCTTTGTCATCCGGTCCGGCTCCGGTCCGGCCCGGCGCACGCCCGGTATCGGCGCCGGGGGGGAGAGCGCACCTGGGGCCCGCAACACCATCCGCAGCACCATGCCGCGGCTCGTCAGCGTGTACCCCGCCACCCAGTCGACGAACCGGCGGATTTCCCGGGGCAGCGGCGGCACCTCATAGACGCCGTTGATTTCCCGCAGGCGATTGTGGCCGATCTCCTTGTCGGGAGGATCGTCCCACACGACGCCGACCACGTCGCGCGTGCCCAAGGGTACGTTGACGATCTCGCCCGGCGCCGTGCCGGCCGGCGCGCGGTAGGTGTATGACGCCGCGACCGCGACCGGCACCAGAACCGAGACGACGGTCTCGGCGGATGCGTCCGGCACGGCGTGATCTTCAGCGAACATCCGCAGGGTCCAAACCGATTCCACGGGCTGACGATGACCCCGGTTTGGTCTAAAGGAAAGCCCGGGCACCGGCACCGCTAGGGGACGGTTTCAAATGAAGTTCTTTGTCGATACCGCCGACATCGGCGAAATCCGCGAGCTCGTCGCCACCGGCCTGATCGACGGGGTGACCACCAACCCGACCTTGGTCGCCAAGTCCGGCCGGCCGATCAAGGAGGTGATCGCCGAGATCTGCTCCGCGGTGGAGGGTCCGGTGTCGGCCGAGGTTACAGCTACCGATTTCGACGGCATGGTCGACGAAGGGATCAAACTCGCATCGATCGCCGGCAACGTCGCGGTCAAGGTGCCGCTGACCTGGGAGGGGCTGAAGGCCTGCCGGGCTCTCAGCCAACGGGGCCACAAGGTGAACGTGACCTTGTGCTTCTCCGCCAACCAGGCGCTACTCGCCGCCAAGGCCGGCGCCACGTTCGTTTCACCGTTCGTCGGCCGGCTCGACGACGTCGGCTTCGACGGCATGGAAGTCATTCGCGAAATCCGGACGATCTACGACAACTACGACGGCCTGGAGACCGAGATTCTCGCTTCCTCGGTGCGCACGCCGTTTCATGTCAAAGAGGCAGCAATGGCCGGAGCCGACGTTGCCACCATCCCGCCGATGGTAATCCGCATCCTCGCCATGCATCCGCTGACCGACAAGGGCCTCGACGCGTTTCTGGCCGATTGGAAGAAGAGCGGCCAGTCGATTGCGTAGGCGGCCCCCAAGAACGCTGCCGCCGACCGCCCATTAACCGCCCCTTTACCGGCCGCGACGTGCACTGTCGGCCATGGCCCGCATCGACAAGCGCGACCGGCCGCTGATCAACGCCGCACCGGACCTCTTGAAGGCGGTGGAACGCTGGCGCCGCCACCTGGCCGGCGAACGGCGGCTGGCGGCGAAGAGCGTCGAGGCCTATTCGCGCGACGTCGACCAGTTCCTGTCGTTCCTGGCCGTGCATCTCGGCGGTCCGCCGGGACTTGCCGAATTCCGCGACCTCGCCATCACCGACATCCGCGCCTTCATGGCGGCGCGCCGTAGCCATGGCGCCGGCTCGCGCACGCTCGCTCGCGGCATCGCCGGCATCCGCTCGCTGGTCCGCTTCCTCGAAAAGAACGGCGACGCGAACGGCGCCGTTCTGCGGGCGATTAGGCCGCCGCGCCAGAAGAAGACACTGCCGAAGCCGTTGGCAATCGAGGCGGCGCGGAACGTGATCGCCATTGAGAACGCCCTCGACGAAGAGCCGTGGATCGCCGCCCGCAACGCCGCCATCTTCGCGCTCCTCTACGGCGCCGGCCTGCGCATCTCGGAGGCTCTGTCGATCAAGCGCGGCGAGGCGCCGCGCGGTCCCCACGACGCCCTGAGAGTTAGGGGCAAGGGCGGCAAGGAGCGCATCGTCCCCGTCCTGCCGGCGGTGACCGCGGCGATCGCCGACTATTTGCGGCAATGCCCCCACTCGGCCGGTCAGAACGGGCCGCTGTTCGTCGGCGCGCGCGGCGGACCCCTCAACCCGCGCATCGTCCAGCGGGCGATGGCGAAGCTCAGAAGCGCGCTCGGGCTTGCGGAAACAGCGACGCCCCACGCGCTCCGCCACTCTTTCGCCACGCACCTCCTCGCCAACGGCGGCGACCTCAGGACCATCCAGGAATTGCTGGGTCACGCGAGCCTCTCGACCACGCAGATCTACACCGGGGTCGACACCGACCGGCTACTCGCCGCTTACGAGAAGGCGCACCCGCGCGCCTGAGCGGTCGCGCTCTTGTGATCGCGCCCGGCTTCCACCCGGTGACCCGGGATGCTAGCTTTGACGCGGCATGGGTTCATGCCGACCTTCAAACGGAGGAACCCCGGATGCGTGTTCTGACCACCTCCGTTACCGCGTTGGCCACGGCGGCCCTGTTCGCCGCGACCGGAGCGACAGCGTTTGCCTGCGATTTCCACACGACCCACGTGACGGCGCAGGCTTCGCCCGAGACCCCGGCAGCGGCAGAAACCGTCGAGGCAACCAAGGTCGATCCGCGGCTGCTCGCGTACCTTGAGCGCCTGGCGGCCGAATCGGAAACCGCCGACGAAATCGCGGAAACCGAATAGGCCGACGACCGAATTCACTCGACAACGCGCCGGCCCTCGCCGGCGCTTTCTTTGTCAGATGTGGATTGGCCTCGACCAGGCGGCGAAAGCGGCCTCGCGCACCGATTCCGACAATGTCGGATGAGCGTGACAGACGCGGGCGAGGTCCTCCGCCGCGCCGCCGAACTCCATCAGAACCGAGATCTCCTGGATCAGCTCGCCCGCGAAAGGCCCGACGATGTGGGCGCCGACGACGCGGTCGCTCGACGCCTCGGCGAGGACCTTGACGAAGCCGTCGCGGACCCCCATCCCCCGCGCCCGTCCGTTGGCCGAGAACGGGAACTTGCCCGCCCGGTATTCTATCCCGGCCTCCTTCAGCTCCTCCTCCGTGCGGCCGACCGAGGCGATCTCGGGCATCGTGTAGACCACGCTCGGGATCACCTCGTAATTGACATGGCCGGCCTGTCCGGCAGCGATCTCGGCGACCGCGATGCCTTCGTCCTCGGCCTTGTGGGCGAGCATCGGCCCGGCGATGGCGTCGCCGATCGCCGAAATGCCCTCGACGTTCGTGCGGAACCGATCGTCGACCACGATCCTCCCCCCCGCGTCCCGCTTGACGCCGATGGCATCGAGACCGAGCCCCCCGGTGTAGGGCCGCCGTCCGACGGCGACGAGCACCACATCGGTCTCCAGCATCTCGGCCTCGCCACCGGCGGCGGGCGCGACCGCAACCTTGAGCGCTCTGGCCTTGGCGTCGACCGACGCCACCTTGCTCGCCAGCTTGAAGGTCATGCCTTGCTTGGTAAGGATGCGCTGCACCTGCCGCGACACCTCGCCATCCATGCCCGGCAGGATGCGGTCGAGGAACTCAACCACCGTCACTTCGGCCCCAAGCCGCCGCCACACCGAGCCAAGCTCCAACCCGATGATCCCGGCGCCGATGACGGTCAGCCGTCGAGGCACGTCACGGAGGACGAGCGCCCCGGTCGACGTGACCACGCGCTCCTCGTCGATCTCGATACCGGCAAGCGGTGTCGACTCCGACCCGGTCGCGATGACGGTGGTCCTCGCCTCGATGGTACGGCCCTCGCCGGCCTCGGCCGTCACCAGAACCTGTCCCGGACGGGCAATGGCGGCGACCCCACGGAATGCATCGATCTTGTTCTTCTTGAACAGGTATTCGACGCCGCTGACGCTCGCCTCAACCACCGCGTCCTTGTGGGCGAGCATCGCTTTGAGATCGAGCTCGAGGGTTCCGACGTTGATGCCGAATCCGGCGAAGTGTCCGCCCGCCGCCTCGAACATC
Source organism: uncultured Bauldia sp. (assembly GCA_964441935.1). GTDB lineage: Bacteria > Pseudomonadota > Alphaproteobacteria > Rhizobiales > Kaistiaceae > JBBDMC01. Next base: position 104 of record CAYTXI010000083.1, on the reverse strand, counting down.
TCCGAGGCGTGCAGCAGCGCCTTCGACGGGATGCACCCGACGTTGAGGCAAGTGCCGCCGTACGTGGCGCGCTTTTCGACGACGGCAACGCGCAAGCCGAGCTG
>CAYTXI010000082.1:0-11849 GCA_964441935.1 uncultured Bauldia sp. | reverse complement strand
AGGCGCCGCCGATGGCCGCCGTCGGCCACCTCGCCGAGATCGGCGTCCGCCCCGATTCGAGCTGGAACAACCCCGAGCCGGAGGTCGTGGTCGTGGTCGCCTCGAGCGGGAAGATCGTCGGAGCGACCCTCGGCAACGACGTCAACCTCCGCGACTTCGAGGGCCGTTCGGCGCTCCTGCTCGGCAAGGCAAAGGACAACAACGCCTCCGCCGCGCTCGGGCCGTTCGTGCGCTTATTCGACCGCGGCTTCTCGCTCGGCGACATCGCCGATGCCGAGGTGGTGTTGAACGTAGAGGGCGTAGGCGACTTCCGCCTCAAAGGGACAAGCGCCATGAGCCGGATCAGCCGCGCCCCCAGCGACCTCGTCGGCGCCACCATCGGCGCCCATCACCAGTACCCGGACGGTCTGGTGCTCTACCTCGGCACCATGTTCGCGCCGGTGGAGGACCGCGATACCGCCGGCCAGGGCTTCACCCACAAGGTCGGCGACATCGTCACCATCGCCTCACCGAAGCTGGGAGCGTTGTCAAACCAGGTCGTGCATACGGACAAAGCTGAGCCGTGGACGTTCGGCACCGCCGCGCTGATGCGCAACCTCGCCGAGCGGGCCCTGCTTTAGGCCGCATCGACGCGCCCTCGCCTACCCTACTCTCGCGGCCCCGCCGAGGTACCGGTCGCCGCCGCCTTCGGCGACGCCGTGGGCGACCTCCGTGCCGGCCTCGATCACCAGGGTCGCGCCGACCCTGACTGCCGCCAACAGCCGGTAGAGACCGCGCGCGAACGCGCGCGGTTGCACGCGCAGGACGACGGAGGCCTTGCCGTCGAACAACCGGTCGCTCGCCGCGTTGGCCGCGGTAACGATCTGCTCGTGCGTCAGCGACAGCGGCTCGCCCGTACCGTTGACATAGAGGAGCATGCCCGGATCGCGGTCGGCCCCAACCGCGCGCGCCGCGGGCAAGGGACCGACGCGATTGACCACGTCCTCGAACGACAGGCAGCTTTCCGACATTGAGGCTCGGTCTCCACCAGCGAGCACGACCAGCCGCACGGTCGAAGCCTTGCGCATCGCTGCCGCCGCGACCGAGGCCAAGCGGGCCTGGGTGATGACACCGACGGCCCGTGAATTGTCGAGGACGAACGCCAACCGCTCGGCCGAGGTCGCCGGATCGATCGGCGTGAACACGCCCCCCGCCTTAGCCACCGCAAAGATCGTAACCACCGCCTCGGCCGAGCTCTCCATGAAGACCACGACGCGGTCGTCGGGTCTTAGGCCGCGGCTGACGAGCGCAGCGGCCAGCCGATCCGACTTCCGATCGAGCTCGGCATAGGAACAGCGCACGTTGTCGTCGACGATCGCGGTTTTGTGGCCGACCCGACCGGCGCTCTGGCTCAACAGCTCGTGCAGCCGCATCTCTCTCGTCCGTCGTTTGACGCGATGGGCTCGCCGGCCGCGCCGGCGAGCAGGATCGCCGCTACGTTTCGGCGACACGCGAACGGGCGGCGCCCGGACACCCGAAACGCTACGCGTCAGCCGATATCATTACAAAGAGAAACGAACCGCATCGTAAATTGTAACTAAGTATTAACACTAATCTTAGCGGTCAGCCGACAGCAGGTGAGTAGATTCTGACTGGATTCCGGTTGGTACCTTTAAGGTTAAGCTCAGTCTTTGTCTTCTCCGACCGGCTCCAACGGCGATACTGCCGTCCGACACCTCCGCTTGGCTGCCTGGCGCGGCCGGGCGGGGTCTACGGAGGCCCGGATGCAGCATAAGGACATTGCGAACCTCGGTGACGGCACGGCCGGCTGCCGCGGTTAGCAGGACCTGAGTCCGTTGCCTCGCGAGAGCGCCGCAAGCGAGTTGAGCCGCCTTCGGCGACTTCGCATTACCGACCGGCCTCCGCCGGATCTTCGCCGTCCCCTCGACGCGGCTCCCTCGCCGACCGTTAAGGCGATTCTAGCCGCTGCCAACGAACGCGCGGAACGGGCATATCCGCGCGCTGGCCTCGCGCCCCGCGCGGTCCGTCTCAAGGTCTATGGCGACCTCGGCGAAGTCGAGCATGAGTGGCGTACGTTTGAGGCAGCCGCCGTGCGTACCGCATTCCAGTCGTTCGACTCGCTCATGGAGTGGCAAAAGCACATCGGCAACCGCACGGGCGCCACGCCGACGATCGTCACCGGCCGCGAGCCGGACGGCCGCCTGGTCCTCATCCTGCCTCTGATGGTCGAGCGGCGGGGACCGGTGCGCCGGCTGACCTGGTTGGGCTCGGAACTCTGCGACTGTAACGCGCCGCTGCTGGCACCGGAGTTTGCCCGCTCCCTGACCCCGGACGTTTTCGCCCGGTTGTGGAGCGACGTCGTCCGGCTGCTCCGCGCCGACCGGCGCTTTCGGTTCGACCTCGTCTATCTGGCCAAGATGCCCGACACGATCAACGGCCAACCTAACCCGTTTCTCGCCCTGGCGGTCCGCGCCAACCCTTCCAGCGACCCGGAGGTCCAGCTCTACGACTACGTCGCGCCCGCAACCGCCATAGGCCGGCCCATCGCAATCGCCACCGTGCTCTACCGCCGAGCCAAGCGCCTCATCAATGGACGCCAGCCCCGTAGCACGCCTCCACCAAGGTGAGACTGTGACCGCGTCGCTCCTGCGGCGACGGGCGCGGGCACGCCCCGCATCCTGATCCGACGGTTCGCCGCGCCGGATCAGTCGCTATAATCTGGTGCGATGATTGTCTCGTGCGGCGAAGCGTTGATCGATTTCCTTCCGCGCCCCGGGCCGGACGGCGCCACGCTCTTCCAGCCGCTTCCGGGCGGCTCGCCGTTTAACGTGGCCATCGCCATCAGCCGCCTCGGCACCAAGGCGGCATTTTTCGGCGGGCTGTCGACGGATTTCTTCGGCGCCATGCTCGCACAGTCGCTGACCGACAGCAGGGTCGACACTGCCTTCGCCCACATGAGCGAGCGACCGACCACCCTGGCCTTTGTCAACCTCAACGACGGCGAGGCCTCTTACGCCTTCTTCGACGAGAACTCCGCCAGTCGCATGCTGACCGAGATGGACCTACCCGCGTTTCCGAAGTCCGTCACCACACTCCATTTCGGTTCGTTCAGCCTGGCCGTCGAGCCGTGCGGGTCGGCGCTCGAGGAGCTGATGCAGCGCGAGTGCCGCGACCGCGTCATCTCGCTCGACCCCAACGTGCGACCCACATTGATCAAGAACCGTGACGCCTACGTCGCCCGCATCGACCGGCTGGCCGAGATGAGCGACATCGTCCGGCTGAGCGGGGAAGATCTCGCTTGGCTGGCGCCGGACGCGGATTTCGCGGCGGTCGCGCGGCGCTGGCTTGCGCGCGGCGCCAAGCTGGTGATTCTCACCAAAGGCACTGCGGGGGCCGAGGCCTTGTCGGCGACCGCCTCGGCTTCGGTTCCCGGCATCGAGGTCAACGTCGTCGACACGGTCGGCGCCGGCGACACCTTCACCGCCGGCCTACTCGCCCGCCTCGACCAGCGCGCACTGGTCACCAAGGCGGCGATCGCCGGCCTCGCCCCCGACCAGATCTCGGACGTGCTCGGTTTCGCCACGCGGGCGGCGGCGATCACCGTTTCCCGCGCCGGCGCTGACCCTCCATGGCTTCGGGAGATGACCGCAGCCGCTTGAGCGAACCGTAGAGAGCGCGGAACCGGTCCAGGCGTGCCGCATAGGCACTCTCCAGCGCCGGGTCGGGATCGACGATCTCGGCGATCGTCGGCTGCGTACAGACCTCGGCGACCGCCTCACCCGTCGCGGCGACCCGCGCCAGGCGGGCTGCGCCGAATGCCGGGCCAACCTCGGCGCCTTCGAGGCGCAGCAATGGACGGCCGAGCGCGCTCGCCACCAGCTTCAGCCACAGCCCGCTGCGCGCACCACCGCCGATCATGGCAATCGGGCTGCCGTCGAAGTCTCCGCCGAAGGCCGCGGACGCGTCCTTCAAGGCCAACGCGACCCCTTCCAGAACTGCCTGGACCAACCCGACCGCCCCGGTCTCCTGATCGAGCCCAGCGAAAGCCGCGCGGGCGTCGGGATCGTTGAGCGGCGTGCGCTCGCCGGCGAGGTAAGGCAGGAACAGGACCGGCGACGGCCCTTCGAATTGGGCTTCGACCCGGCTGACCAGCTTGCCGATGTCGCTTTCGCCGAGGAGCCGCGACACCCACTCCAGGCACGCCGCACCGTTGAGCAACGCCACCATGTCGAACCAGCGACCGGGCAGCCCGTGGGCGAAGCTATGCAGGAGCACGTCCGGTCGCGGCTGGAAGCGCTCGCGGGCGACGAAGATCTGCGCCGATGTACCCAGCGAAACGAATGCGTCGCCCTCGTTGATCGCGCCCACGCCGATCGCCGCTGCCGCGACGTCACCGGCCCCGGCGGCGACCACCACCTGGTGCGAGATGCCCCACTCTGCCAGCACCTCGGGCCGCACCATGCCCGACCATGCGGGACCCTCGAGCAGACGCGGCAACGCGCTACGCTCAATGCCAGTCGCCGCCACGATCGGCCGCGACCATTCGCGATGGGCTTCGTCGAGAAGCAGCGTTCCCGCCGCATCGGCCATGTCGGTGGCGAACTCACCGGTGAGGCGCAAGCGAACATAGTCCTTGGCGAGCAGGATGCCGCTGAGGCGGGCGAAATTGTCAGGCTCGTTGGCGGCGATCCACAGGAGCTTCGGCGCGGTGAAGCCCGGCATGACGGGAACACCAGCGATCGCCGCCAGGTCCGGCACGGACTGTTCGAGGCGGACGCACTCCGCCACGGCGCGGCGATCGTTCCACAGGATCGCCGGCCGGATGACCGCGTCGGCCTCGTCGAGGATAACGGCGCCGTGCATCTGACCGGACAGCCCGATGGCGCGAACCTCGCCGAACGCGCCACGATCCTGCTCGCGGAGATCGGCAACGACCCGCCCGGTGGCGCGCCACCAGTCCTCGGGGTCCTGCTCCGCCCACCCCTGTCGCGGATAAGCGATGGCGAGCCGCGCCGCGGCTTTTGCGATCAGGGCCTGGCCCTCGTCAACCAGGATCGCCTTGACCGCCGAAGTGCCGATATCGATTCCGAGGAAGTTCATCAGGCCCCCGCCACGGGCTTGAAGTTAGCATTGCTTTGTCGGATTGGGGCAACCATGAGCAGTTCCGATGTCCCCAGCTATGCACGCGGCGACGAACGCGCGTTCCTGCGCGCTCTGTTCGAAGCCGCCGTCGCTGCCGCGCTGCCCGCGCGCGTCGTGCCACCCCACCTGCCGCCTCCGCCCCAGGGCCGTACCGTTGTCGTCGGCGCCGGCAAGGCCTCCGCTGCGATGGCGAGGACGATCGAGGATCACTGGCAGGGCCGGTTGTCGGGGCTGGTCGTCACCCGCTACGGCCACGCCGTTCCCTGCCAGCGGATCGAGATCGTCGAGGCGGCCCACCCGGTCCCCGATCACGCGGGTCTTGCCGCCGCCCGGCGGATCATGGAGCTGGCCCGCGCCGCCGGGCCCGACGACCTCGTTCTGTGCCTGATCTCCGGCGGCGGCTCGGCGCTGCTCACCCTCCCGGCGGCCGGACTGACGCTTGCCGACAATCAGGCCGTCAACCGCGCGCTCCTCGCCTCGGGCGCCGACATCGTGTCCATCAACACGGTCCGCAAGCACCTGTCAGCGATCAAAGGCGGCCGTCTCGCCGCCGCCGCCTATCCGGCGCGGACGGTGAGCCTCATCGTTTCCGATGTCGCCGGTGACGATCCGGCGAGCATCGCCTCGGGGCCGACCGTCGCCGACCCGACCACCTTCGCCGACGCCCGCGCCGTCCTAGCGCGCTACCGGATCGCGCCGCCCTCGGCAGTCGCCGCCCACCTCGCGGCGGCCGAGGACGAGACACCGAAGCCCGGCAACCGGCGCCTTACGCACGCCCGCGCGGTCATCGTCGCCTCGGCGATGACCAGCCTCGAGGCCGCCGCCCGTCAGGCGCGGGGAGCGGGCGTCGAGCCGACAATTGTCGGCGACGACATCGGCGGCGAGGCGCGCGACGTCGGCCAAGCCATGGCCGAGAAGGCACTCGCCGCCCGCCGCGCGCTACGGCCCGGCGATCCGCCCCGTGCGCTTCTCTCCGGCGGCGAGACGACCGTGACCGTGGTCGGCAGCGGCAAAGGCGGCCGCAACGGCGAATTCCTTGCCGGGCTGGCCCTCGGCCTTGCCGGCGCCGAAGGCATCTTCGCGCTTGCCGCCGACACCGACGGCATCGATGGCACCGAAGACAATGCCGGCGCGATCGCGACCCCGGACACGCTCGCGCGCGCCCGCACGCTCGGCATCGATCTCGCCGACAAACTCGCGGCGAACGACGTCTACCCCGCCTTCGCCGCGCTCGGCGACCTGGTCGTCACCGGCCCGACGCTGACCAACGTCAACGACTTCCGTGCGATCCTGATTCTGCCCACGACGAAATGACACTCACAACGACCAAGCGCGCCGAACCGGCTCCCTCGAGGACGATGTGGGCGGTGGCTGCGCCAACACGCACGTTCGCGAGGCTCAGACCTCCGGCACCGGTTCGCCGGCGACTTCACGGGCCGGATCGCCGCCGAAGCGCTCAGTGCGAATGCTCTCGAATGGAACGCCCATGTCGAGCAACAGCCGGCTGGCGACGTCCACAAACGCGTTGGCGCCACAGACGTATGTGTGACGCGGCGGTCCGCCCAGCCCCGCCAGCACATCGGCGACCAACTCACCATCGATGCGGCCGCTGCGAAACCGCTTCTCCGCCGGCGTCTCGCGGGTCACCGTGACGGCCAGATTGAACGCCGGCTCGCTCTCCGCCCTGGCGATAAGCTCGTCGCGGAAGATCACGTCGGCGCTGTACCGCGACGAATAGACGAGCGTCGCCGGAATGTCGGGCGCAACGTTCGCCCGATGGCGGATGATCGACATCAGCGGCACCACGCCGGAGCCGCCGCCGACCAGCAGCACGGGACCGCCGTCCTGCTTGCGCCAATTGAAGTGCCCGCCGATCGGCCCGCGCATTTCGATCGTGTCGCCCGTCACCACGACCTCGTGAAAGAAAGGCGACACCTCGCCGTTGTCGAGCCGTTCGATGACCAGCTCGACCTCCGGCGCTTCCGGCGCCGAGCCGATGGAGTAGCTGCGCTGGGCCTGGTAGCCGTCCGGCGCCGTCAACCGTACATCAACGTGCTGACCCGCCGTGAACCCGGTCCACCGTGGCGGCTTCAAGAAGAAGCTCTTGACCGACGGCGTGTCCTCGACGATGCGCGAGAGCATTGCCTCCTGCCACGCGATGCGACCGCCGGGATCCGCCTCGACCATGGCACTCAATCACCCGTGAAGCGCTGCTCTCGCCAGGGGTCACCGTAGATGTGGTAGCCGCGCAGCTCCCAGAAGCCGGGCTCGTCGCGCTCGGTGAACTGGAGCCCGTTCAGCCACTTGGCCGATTTCCAGAAATAAAGGTGCGGCACGAGCAACCGGGCCGGCCCGCCATGGTCCGGCGCGATCGGCGCACCGGCGTAGCGGATCGCCACCATCGCCTTGCCGCCGGCGAGATCCTTGAGCGGCACGTTGGTCGAGTAGCCGTCGAACGAGTGGGCGAGAACGTAGTCGGTCGGCGGATCGAGCTCGGCGTCGGCGAGGATGTCGTCGATCGTCACGCCCTCCCACTCGGTGTCGAACTTACTCCACTTGGTGACGCAGTGGATGTCGCGGCGAACCTGCGTGCGCGGCAGCTCGTTGAATTCCTGCCACGTCCATGTCTTGACCGGCTTCGGCCCGACCTTCAGCACCAGCCGCCATGCATCGTGGGTAACCCGCGGCGTCGGCCCGGCCGACAGCACGGGGAAGCCGCGCTCCAGGTATTGGCCGGGCGGCAGCCGCTTGGCCTCCTCTTCGCTCGGCCGCTTGCCGAAGAAACCGCGTGTAATCATGGGACCGTGCTCTATCGGGGAACGCCGGCCATGAATGAACCCCGCCTGCCGTCACGGTCAAGACACGAGACGGCGAGCCAGTACGTTATCGCCAAGCTGTGTACTCGTTAATCGGTGCAGCCGCGCAGTTCGGCGGATGTCGGCTTTCGATGGTGTTCCGGATGCGCTCCGTTCGCATCTTCACGGCAGAGAGGTGCCAACAACGGACATGCGGCTCTTCATCACCTGGCCCCTTCATAGGAGCCAGGTTAGGTCGGCTTACGTCAGTCGCGATTGATCGCGAGGACCTGCTCGGGGAGCGGTCCAGGCATGGGTTCCGCGAAATCAATCCCATGAACTCTCTTGGCCTGCTGACGGAACCAGACGTCAAAGGGCTCTTCCGACGAGGCAAGTCTGGCGAAAGTCTCGCTGAGGTCGGTTCCCTCCAGGAACACGAGGGTCAATGGACCCTGAGGTGTAGGCTGAAGGTACCAGTGCTCCTTGGTGATCCCCATGCGTCGGTGAAAATCATCCAGTTCGTCGCGGCGGGGCCCAAGCACCTCCGCCGCAGTTTCCTGGAGAACGCGATCTCCGTTCTCGATTGCAGGAGCAGCGAAGCACACAGATCTCATCGGTTATCTCCTTTGCGATGAAGGAGCGCGCATCAGAGATGACTAACGGTACCCGGTCGATACCTCTCATTGGGGATGAAGCGCGGACTTCAGATCGGCGCCGGTCCGAGCAGATTGCTCGCCAACTCTAGTCGTGAAGAGACCTCCAGTTTCTGAAACACCTGCTTCTGGTGTTGCCTCACCGTGTGAGGCGTACATCCCATCACGCTTGAGATCGCCGCAGTATCGAGCCCCCTCACGAGATTCAGTGCGACGTCGGCTTCCCTCGGCGACAGACCAAGCCTGAGAGGGTTGCCAACTGCATCTGCGGGCCGCGCTGGTTCGATGAACAGGGCGACCTTGCCATCTTCCGTCGGCGCTCCGTCGACACGCAGGCGGTAGAGTTGGCCGTTGTCAGGTCGTCGAAGGGTAAATTCTTCGACGCCGCTCCCGGTCCCACCTGGATTGCTGGCCATTTTGACGGCAACCTCCAGACCAAGGCGCCAAGCCGCGTCCGAGTGAACCTCGTCGAGCCATTCGCGAGCGACCTCGCTTGCGAAGACTAGATCGCCGTGGTGATCCAACAGAATGACCCCGCTGGCGTGCCCGGGCAGCGAGTGACGCATGCCTTGGATTTCAACCCGCCGAACCGCCTTCCCGATATGAGCGGCAACAACCGACAGCAAACGGAGATCTGCCTTCTGGAACTCGCCGCGCTGTTGACCGCGACTAAAGGTGAGCAGGGCCCACGGCGCTCCTCCGGAGCTGCAGAGGCATTGCAACTCGTAATGATAGCCAAAAGGCAACAAGTGGAACTCGAAGTACTTTTCGCTCTGTGGATCGGTGGGGTCATCGATCAGCTGGCGCACATCCACTGACCGGTGCCCCAACCGGAACAGTAGATACGGATCAGCGGCGGGCGTTTGGCAGAAGGACGTTCTCTATCAGGAGCGGCTTTGCTTCATTTGGCCATCCGTCAGCAACTGCATCCATGAGCAGTCCGGTGGTTGGCTCGAGTTGACTGGAACAGAAAGCCTCGGCTCCAACCGCCGATCTGAGGATATTGCTGACGTCAGCCAACAGGGATGGAACCGACTCGGCATCGCGGCAAGCGTTGGTCACGCGCGAAGCGGCAATCCGTTGTTTCTCGTTGAGGCGCGCCATGCGAGAAGACCTGCCAAGAGCCGCCACACACTAACACGATAATGGCAACTACTTCGCCGGTGAGACGAAGCCGTCGGCGCTCAGCCGCATCGATTACGGTCTATCGCACGCGGGCTGGAATGTCGCCTATGGGTCACGCGTTCATCAAGCGCGCCTGCATCCGCCCGTGGCCACGAGTTTATGAGTCGACGTCCTAGTTCACGGTAGCCGTGACAGTCGCTCGGTAAGCAGCGCATAGAACCCGTCGGCGTCGACCTCGCGCAGGAAATGGACATTCCGCGGCCGATCGGTGATCTGCCACCAGTCGGCCACGGTCATGCCAAGGGTGAGCGAACTCGCCGTCTCGATGCTGACATTGATTGTCTTGCCGGTGAAGATCTCCGGCTTGATCAGCCAGGCGATGACGCAGGGGTCGTGCAGCGGCGCGCCGAACGAGCCGTATTTCGAAAGGTCGAAGCGCTGCGAGTACGACAACAGGCCGGCGACGGCAGTGCCGACCGTGTTGCCGATCGCGGCGATCGCGTCGAGACGGGGTTGCGTGGTCAGCACCCGGTGGGTGACATCGAGCGAGGCCTGGGTAATCGGAATGCCGCTTCTCATGACGACGTCCGCGGCGTGCGGATCGACGTAGATGTTGAACTCGGCGGTCGGGGTAGTGTTGCCTACCTCGAAGTAGGCGCCGCCCATCATCACGATCTCGCGCACGCGCGGAGCGATCTCCGGTGCCTTGTTGAGCGCCATCGCGATGTCAGTGAGCGGCCCGAGCGTGCACAACGTGATCGACCCCGGCGCCTCCTCCAGGAGGGTCTCGACGATGAAATCGACGCCGTGCTGCCTCGCCAGTTCGGTTTGTGCGTCGGGCAGATCGTAACCGTCGAGACCGGTCTTGCCGTGAACATGCTCGGCCGTGGTCAGCGAACGGACCATCGGCCGCGACGCCCCGGCGTAGACCGGCACGTCGGCGCGGCCGGCGAGCTCTACGACGCGCCGCGCATTGGCGGCGGTCTTGTCCAGCGGCACATTGCCGGCGACGGCGACGATGCCGGCAACGTCGATCTCATCTGGCGAGGCCAGCGCCAGGAGGATAGCGACGGCATCGTCCTGGCCGGGATCGGTGTCGATGATGATCCGCCGCCTTGCCGCCATGCTAGCTGTGGCCGCGAACCTGATGCGGCAGATAGGGCGCGCCCAGTGCCCCTAGCTCGTGGTCATCGAGCGTGAGCTCCAGCGCCGCAGCCGCGTCATCGAGGTGGCTCATCTTGTTGGCGCCGATAATTGGCGCGGTGATCCCCGGCTGTGCAAGCAGCCAGGCTAGCGCGACCTGCGCGTTGGGAACACCGCGCTTGCGCGCGATCTCGGTGACAGCGTCGATGATTGCCGCGTCGCTCTCGTCGCGCACATAGAGCTCCTTGCCAAACGCGTCGGTCTTGGCCCTGAGCGTTGCGTCCATCTCACCGCGCGGGCGCGCGAGCAGCCCCCGTGCCAGCGGGCTCCAAGGAATGACACCGATCCCCTCCGCCCGGCAAAGCGGCAGCATCTCGCGCTCTTCCTCGCGATAGATGAGGTTGTAGTGGTTCTGCATCGTCACGAAGCGCGAGAAGCCGTTTGCGTCTGAACAAGCCAGCATCTGGGCGAACTGCCACGCAAACATCGACGAAGCGCCGATGTAGAGCGCCTTGCCCGCGCGCACGATGTCGCTCAGCGCCTCCAGAGTCTCCTCGATCGGCGTCGCCCGGTCGAAGCGATGGATCTGGTAGAGATCGACATAGTCCGTTCCCAACCGGCGGAGCGAATCGTCGATCGCATGCATGATGTGCTTGCGCGACAGGCCGCGCTGGTTGGGGTCGTCGCCCATGGCACCGAAGACCTTGGTGGCAATCACTACCTGGTCGCGCGGCGGCCCAAAGTCCTTGAGCGCCCGGCCGGTGATTTCCTCGCTGACCCCGTTCGAATACACATCGGCGGTATCGAAGAACGTGAAGCCAAGCTCAACCGCCCGCTTGATCAGCGGACGCGAGCCTTCTTCGTCGAGCGCCCACTCGCGCGATTTCGGATCCCCATAGGTCATCATCCCGAGCGCGAGGCGTGACGCCGTCATCCCGGTCGAACCAAGTCGTGTGTATTGCATGCTTGTTTTCCTCCCGCCGGCTCAATC